>CAYNDV010000105.1:12274-16518 GCA_964396055.1 uncultured Vicinamibacterales bacterium
CGCGAGGGCCGCGGCGTGGGCCAGCCCGACCGACACCGCCACCTGGTAGATCATCTCGAAGCCCGCCTCGATGCCGTGGGCGGCATGACGCTCCCAGTATTCCCGGCGGCCGACGAGCAGGCCGCTCGGCTCGTGGCGGAACGCCTCGCGCAGCGGATACTCGGCCACGGCGGCGACACGTGGCCAGGCGGCGGCCACGAAGTCGAAGTTGCCCGTCCACCAGGCGTACTGGGCCACGGCCTGGAGCAGCACGCCGTTCTGGTCCAGTTCCACGTCGTCCAGCGCGCGCGTCGCGCTGGAGTCGAGCGTGGCGCCGTCGGGCGTGACGAACTCGTGCAGCAGCCGGTGCAGGATCGTCGCGGCGAGGTCCTGGTGGCCCAGCTGCATGAGCGCGACGGCGACGGCCGACTGGTCACGCACCCACTCGCGGTTGTACTGCCAGATGCTGCCGTCGAGGCACCCGCGCTGCGAGACCATCGCCGGCAGCTGGCGGGCGGCGCAGCGGAACAGGTGGTCGAGCAGCGGCTCGCCGAAGCGGGCCGCCGCGTGGTCGGTCCGCCGCGTGGCGTCCGGCCGATCGAACGGCCCCGCGTGGGACAGGCGCAGCTGGATCGATCGGGTGGCGGGATCGAGATCGTAGGCGAACCACACCGTGGCGCGGCTGCCGCCGGCGACGTGGACGGCGGTGCCGACGGGCGTGTCGAGGCCGGCGGTCTGGAGGGTGACCGTCCGCGCAGCGTGACCGGGGTTGACCACCTCGACGGACCGCACCACGCGGCGCGCCGCGGTCGGGCAGGAGAACCGTTCGACCACGTCCAGGTCGCCGGCCAGCCAGCGGGCTTCCACGGTGGGGATGCGGGCCGTCTCGTCCCATCCGACCTGCAGGGTGCGGGGATCCGGCATCGTGGTGCCCGCCGGCGTGACGACGCCGACGCGTGTCGGTTCCAGTCCGTGCGCGGGGTGCATCGTGAGCGCGTCGCGCTTCGGGCCGAGGCGGTCGGGGTCCATGATCAGGAGCCCGAGCGGGGTGCCGTCGCCGGCCGGCGCGTGCTGCACGGCGGCCTGGATGACGCCGTTGCCGAGGAAGAAGTAGGAGGCGTCGGCCAGCCGCGTCCGCACATCGGGATGCCCGTCGGACGGGTCATCGTGATACACGTGCTCGGCAACGTCGACCACGTTACAACCTCGGAAGGTGGAGGCCTCCGCCCACGTCGATGATCGTGCCGGTGGCGTAGTCGAAGTCGCCGCGCGCCAGGGCGACCACGGCGCGGGCCACGTCGCCGGGCTCGCCCCACCGGCGCTGGGGGACGAGCCCGCCCGCGATGGCCGCGTCGTACTTCGCCTGAACCGGAGCGGTCATGTCGGTGCGGATGATGCCGGGGCGCACCTCGAACACCGGGATGCCGTCGTCCGCCAGGCGCTCGGCGAACACGCGCGCGACCATGCTCAGGCCCGCCTTCGACACGCAGTACTCGACGCGATTGCGCGAGGCGGTGCGGGCCGAGACCGACGTGATGAACACCATGCGCGGCTGAACCGGCCCCGTCCTGCGGCCGGCGAGCATGACGCGTGCGGCCCGCTGGGCCAGGAAGAAGGCGCCCCGCAGGTTCGTGTCGAGCACCCGATCGAAGCTCTCCGGCGTGGTCTCGAGCACGTCGCGGCGCTCGGCGGGAGCCACGCCGGCGTTGCTGACGAAGAGGTCGAGGCGGCCGAACCGTTCGGCGATGCGGGCGAAGACCGTGTCGTGCTGCGACAGGTCGGCGACGTCGCAGGCCAGCGTCAGGCGCGGGCCGTCGCCGGCGGACCCGCGCGCCAGGCCCACCACCTCGAAGCCCGCCGCGTCGAGCGCGTCGGCGATCGCGCGGCCGATGCCGCGGCTGGCGCCGGTCACGAGGGCAACGGGGCGTTCGGTCACGCGTGGCCTCCCGAAGGGGTCTGACGGGCCCCTATGTTCGCACCGTTCGCCCCGCCGTTGCCAGCGGCACCTTCGGCGCTGCCGTCCCGGGTGCAGGCGCCGCGAGTCCCGGGCCGGGCGAGGCGCCGCAGGGTCGCCAGGTCGCCGGCGACGCGGGCCTCGCAGATCGCGGGCCACGAGGCCCGATCCGTGGGCCGGCACGAGGGCCGGCCGGCGGATTCTTCGCCCAGGGCGATGAGTGCGGCCAGTTCGGCGCCCGTGACGTCGGGGAACCGCGCGAGGAACGCGGCGTCGTGGATGGGCAACTGGAACTGACCACCGTGATCCTCGACCGACAGGTGCACGCCGTGGTCCAACGTGTCGAGCCGGTCGATGATGTGGGCGAGGTCGATGATGCCCTCGCCGAGCGCCACCGGGAAGGTCGTCAGTCCGGCGCGATCCACGAGGATGCCGCCGTCCTTGATGTGCGTGCTGACGACCCAGGGCAGGAGCCGTTCCGCGGCCCACACGGGGTGTTCGAGCATCGTCAGCAGGTTCATCGTGTCGAGGCAGATGCCCAGGGCGTCGCCGGGGCCCACCTCGCATTGATCGAAGATGCGCAGGAGTTCGAAGGACGTGAACTCGAAGTGCGTTTCGATGGCCAGCACGACGCCGTGATCGCGCAGCATGGGCAGCAGGGCCCGGAGGGCTTCGGCCGTGTCGCGCACCAGGTCGTCGGTCGGGGGCGCGGCCGCGTCCCAGCGCATCAGGCCGCCGGAACAGGAGCGCACCACCCGGGCGCCCAGGGCGCAGGCCTCGGCGGCGGCCCGCCGGTTGACGGCCGAGAGGTCCACGCGGGCCCAGGTCGTGAAGTCGCGTGGCACGTGCTGGCCGCCGCCCCATTCCAGGTACAGTCCCTGATCCGAAACGAAGTCCCGCAGGTCGGTGAGAGCCGGCGCGTCGAGCCGCGAGCGGTGCGCCTCGGTGAGGCCCGAGAAGGCCACGCCGTCGGCGCCGTGCGCGACGGCCCACCGGAGCGTCTCGATCGGCGTGAGGTCGAGCGGGAACAGGCCGTAGGTGTCGATGCCGACCAGGCGCCGCCGGGCGGGGGTGGCGTTCATCGAATCGTCACCATCGCCCAGAGCAGGACCAGGACGAGTCCCACGAGCGCCCAGGTGCCGAAGAAGCCCAGGTAGTCGCTGGCGGCCGGCTTGAGGATCTCCCACCCGGTACCCGGGAACACCTTGTGCCGGTCGAACTGCCCGGGATCGGCACAGGCGGCCGCGACCGCGGCGGCGTCGGCCTCGGGCGTGGCCTGCACCGGCGTGTGCTGTCGCGCGAAGAACCGATCCAGGGCCGCGCGCGGCACGCGCGGCGTCACCCACGAGATCAGGAACAGCAGCACGAAGGGGAGGATGGCGTCGAAGTAGAACCGCGCGGCCACCAGCTGGGGCTTGGTCCAGTGCGTGAAGTCGATGCCGAAGAGGGCCAGCACCCACAACTCCGCGTGGAAGCGCCCGCGACCCTCGCGTGGCGACTGCGGGTCATCCGGGTTGGTGCGGATCACGCGCTCGAAGTAGATGCCCACCGGCGGGATGACCTGCTGGCGCCAGACGGACTCTCCCGCCCGTGTCGCCCGCCCGGCTGTCACGTCGGCCTCGCTGGCCGGGAGGCTGACGCGCTCGACGCGGGGCGTGGTCTCAGCCAGCCAGGGCTCGTGCCGCTGCGCCACGGACCAGCCCTGGAAGAGGGTGGGAACCACCGCGTAGAGCAGCAGGCAGATCGTCATCTGGATGATGACCGCCCACCGGGTGACGCCGCGCCAGAGGAACCCGAGCCAGATCGCCGCCCCGAAGATGGCGGGCACCGAGATGATGTACTGGAAGAGCTGCAGCAGGTTGTCGGCGGTCATCGCGACGCCCACGGCGCCGACCATCGTGAGGGCGATGACGATGCGGCCCACCAGAAGATAGTGCCGGTCGCTGCGGTCCGGCACGAACGGCCGGTAGAGGTTGCGGATGAACAGGGCCGAGTGCGACACGGCCGAGGCGTCGAGCGTGGACATGTTGGCCGCGAGCACACCGACCAGCATGAGGCCGATCGCGCCGGGCATCAGCAGATCGCGGGTCATCACGCCCCAGATCAGGTCGGGGTCGTGCAGCCGCCCGCCGTAGAGTCCCACCGCCACCAGGCCCGCCAGGGCCCAGAACAGCATCAGGATGCGCTTGGTGAACATCCCGCCGATCATGCCGATGCGGGCGGCGAACTCGTTGGTGGCCGATCCGGCGGTCTGCATGCCGGACACGACGGCGACGATCGAGACGAGGTTCGCCAGCACCATCGCCAGCAC
>CAYNDV010000106.1:0-16508 GCA_964396055.1 uncultured Vicinamibacterales bacterium
ATCCGAACCAGGTCGACCGCGGCACCGTGCAGCAGTGGAACGTCTCGTTCGAGCGCCGGCTCCCGTACGACATCGCAGCAGAAATTGCCTACGTCGGCACGGCGACCGACGGCGGCTACGCTGACTTGAACTACAACGTCGGCGTGCCCGGCGGTGGCGGCACCGCAGCGAAGTACTACGCCGTGGCCGGCACGACGGCCATCAACGACTGGGCCTCGCGCACGAGGAGCCGGTACCACGGCCTGCAGTTGGCCATCAACCGGCCGTTCAAGAACGGCCTCATGCTCAAGGGCGCCTACACCTGGAGCCAGGCCAAGAACATGGCCGACGAAGACGGGTGGACCGGCCTCACCTGGAACTACCTGCCGAAGTACGACGACAACTTCGCGATCGCCGGCTTCGACCGCACCCACGTGCTCCAGATGGGCTGGGTGTACGAACTGCCGTTCTTCAAGGATCGCACCGACGCCACCGGCACGCTGCTCGGCGGCTGGCAGGTGAACGGCGTGTACTCCTGGTACACGGGCACACCGTACAGCATCGGCGGTACGAACAACGCCATGGCGTGCCAGGGCTGCGGCTCGATCCTGATCAACGTCAGCGGCGACATCAGCCCGACAGGGACGGCTGGCTCGGCCACCGAAACCTGGTACGACAAGTCCGCGTTCGCGCAGCCGTCCGGGCTCGGGGTTGACGGCTTCGGCACGTCGAAGCGCAACCAGTTCCGCCGCCCGAACGTGTGGAACCTCGACCTGTCCATCTTCAAGGCGTTCCCGTTCGGCCGGTTCCGGCCGGAATTCCGCCTCGAGATCGCCAACGTGTTCAACCACGTGAACTGGGGCGCGCCGAACACCTCGTTCACGTCGCCGCTGTTCCTGACCTTCGCGCCGGCGAACGCCGAAAGCGGCACCAACTCGCCGGGCGCGCGCCGCATCCAGCTCGGCTTCCGGTTCGCGTTCTAGACCGGGGCTGAGTCGAACCGAAACGGGCCGGGGAGCATCGCGCTCCCTGGCCCGTTTCTTTTCAGAAGACAGAAGACAGAAGACAGAAGACAGAGGCAGGCCGTCGCCCGTACCCGTAGTGCAGGGCTTCAGCCCTGCCCGTGGAATGACGACGGGCTCGGCAGGGCAATTCTCCCGGCAGGTGCGGCGGGCGTACGACCTATCTAGCCTCTAGCCTCTAGCCTCTAGCCTCTAGGAAGAGATGTACCTCTCGAGCTCCCGGATGGTGTACTGCTGTTCCGCGATGATGGCCTTCACCGCGTCGCGGATGGAGATGACCCCCTCGAGCCGGCCCTCGTCCAGCACGGGCAGGTGCCGGATGTGTTTCTCGTCCATCAGCACCATGCACTGGTCGGCTGTCCAGTCCGGGTTGATCGAGATGACCGGCGACGTCATCACCTCGCTGACGGGGGTGTCGGACGACCGCTTGCCCTTCAGCGCCACCTTCCGCGCATAGTCACGTTCGGTCACGATGCCGACCAGCCGGTCGGATTCGACCACCAACGCCGCGCCGACGTTGCGCTCGGCCATCAGGCGGAGAGCATCGAGCACCGTGGACGCAGGGGTGACCGCAAGCACCTGCTGCTTGCGCGCCAGCATCTGACGGACCGTGGTCGCCATGGGAGCCTCCTTCACGCTGCGGACGGGATTCCGAAAAGTATACTCCAGGCCCCCAGCCCCTAGTAACATGCCTCCCGTGAAACTCGCCCGCTACGCCTGGTTCGTGCTCGCGTACAACGTACTCGTCATCCTCTGGGGCGCTTACGTCCGCGCCACCGGCAGCGGCGCCGGCTGCGGCGCGCACTGGCCGCTCTGCGACGGCCAGGTGGTGCCCCGCAGCCCCAGCGCCGAGATGGTGGTCGAGTTCTCGCATCGGGCGTCGAGTGGGCTGGCGTTGATCCTGGTCGTGGCGCTCGCCGCGTGGGTGTGGCGGCGCTATGCGGCCGGAACCCCGGCGCGGCGGGCAGCCGTCGCCTCGCTGTTCTTCATCGTCGTCGAAGCCCTGCTCGGCGCCGCGCTGGTGCTCTTCCGGCTCGTGGCCAGGGATGAAAGCCTGGCCCGCGCGCTCGTCATGCCCCTGCACCTGGCCAACACGCTCGTGCTGCTGCTGTGCCTCACGCTGACGGCCCACTGGGTGTCCGGCGGATTGCCGATTCGCGTCGAAGGCAGAACGCGCACGTTCGCGACGGTCGTGCTCCTGCTCGTGCTGCTGGTGGGGGTGGGGAAGACCGGCGCCATCGCCGCACTGGGGGACACCCTCTATCCCGCGACGACGATGGCCGAGGGGCTCGCGGCGGATCGCTCTCCGACGTCGAGCCTGCTGTTGCGGCTCCGCGTGCTGCATCCGGCGCTGGCCGTCGCCGCCGCGGCGGTCATCCTGTTCGCCATGGCCGGCCTGGTGATCCCGGCCGGTGATCGGCGGGGCGCGCGCGCGAAACGTGCGGTTGCCGCCCTGACGGTGGCGCAGGTCCTCTTCGGCTTCGCCAACCTGTGGATGCTCGCGCCGGTGGGGATGCAGCTGGGACATCTGCTGCTGGCTGACCTGCTGTGGATCGCCGTCGTCCTCGCTGGCGCCTCGGCCCTGGCCGAGCCGCCCGCCCGCCAGGCGGCCTGACGGTCGTTCGTTGCGGGCGCTACCACTCGAAACGATCGATCAGGACCGGTGCGCCAGGCGCCAGCGGGTCGTCCTTGCCGATGACCCAGCCCTCGACGCGGCCGTCCTCCTGCACGTGCAGCCGCACGAAGTGCTTGAAGCCGGGATGGCCGAGGGCGGCGTAGGCCGACCACGGTTCGAGGCCGGTCACCACCAGCGTCAGCAGGTACTGGCCGATGAGACCCGGTCCGGCGACGGCCATCACCGCCGCCGTGGTCACCTCGCTCATCAGCCCGCCAGCCAGCCGTGACACGGCCCAGGCCACGCCGAGGGGCAGCAGGGCCAGCAGGACGCCGAAGACAACAGCCACGGAGGCTGCCAGGGCCCGCCGCCGGCCTTTCAGGCTCATCGTCGCGAACATGGCGAGCACAGCCAGGGATGCACCCGCGATGGTCGTGGCCCAGCCGGCCACCGGTGTCCAGGCAAACGCCCGGAGCTGGAGCCAGGCCAGCAGCGCGCATCCCGCATGCGGCAGCAGGCCCGCCGTGCCGGCGGCCACCTGCCAGGGCACGCTGGCCGCCAGCCTGCGGCTGGCCCTGGCATCCGGGTATGTGCACGCTGGAGCACGGCCGGGCGCGTGCCTGTGGACCCGGGTGCCGTGCACGAATGATCCGCCGCCGCCGGCGATGACGTGCTGCGACGGGCCGATCGCGCGCCGCTCGTAGTGATGGCTGTCGCCGGTGATATAGAGCGTCGGATCGTCCTGCAGCCGGAGGCCGCAGGCCTTCAGGATCTGCTGGCCTGGCGGGTTCACATCACCCATGGCGAAGGCCGGGTCGGACGATACCAGGATGCGGCGTGGCGTGCGGTTGCCGGCGCGGCGTTCGTTGAAGAACACGCGTTGCCGGAAGTCGAGGGCGCGGAGTTGCCGATCGACCCCCCACAGGTCGAGGCCGGGCGCCAGCGGCAGCAGCCAGTAGGACGCCTCCTGCACCGCGCGATAGCCCAGCAGGACGAGCCGCGACACGCGCTTCAGCTTGCGTCCGGTCAGGATGGCCGTCACCGACTCGATGGCGTCCCTCGCCAGCGTCACCGAACCGAGCAACTCGTCGAGGTGCAGCTGCCGGTAGGCCCGGCCAACGGCCGCGGCCATCGCCGCATCGTCGCCCGGGTCCGCATGGGCGTTACCGGGCCCGTGCGTGCGCCTGGCTCTCGAGGCCAGCGCATCGACGGCGTCGCGGCGGAACAGCCGGCCGAACCCGTCGAGCCCGTCGTACCAGTCATGGTTGCCGGGAATGCCGAGCAGGACCCGCGGCACGTGAAGGTCCGGCCGGCCGCGCAGGATCCGGTTCCACGGGCGCACCACGCGTGACGCGATCTGCTCTGCCGCCGAGACCGGGTACGCCGTGTCCCCGCCGAAGATCAGGATGTCGCCGCGCGGCAGCACGCGGGTCACGGGCCCGTGTGCGCCGTCCCCGGCGCGGGTCTCGCCGTCCGGCGCCGCGAGCGCGTACTCCGCGAACAGCATCGCGCCCACCGCCGCGCTGACGTCGTGGTCGTCGCCCGTGTCGGCGACGAAGTCGATCCACACCCCGCGGCCGAGGCGATCGGCGAGCGTGGCGCCGTCGCCCGGCGCCCCGAGGGCGGCGGCCACCTCGTCGAGCAACCCGTCCGGGGGCTGCGGCCGCATCCAGTCGCGCGCGTCCCGGTTCTCGGTGGCCAGCGCCTCGGCGCCCAGGTGGCGCAGGTGGCCCAGCAGCGCCGTGCTGCCGAACCAGCGGATGGCAAACGGCGGTCGCGCCCCTCGGGTGAACGTCAGCGGCGGGGGCACATCGCCCCGGGGATGCAGCGGGACGACGTCGCGGTTCCGTTCGGCGTCCCGCGTCGACATCTCCGGGTCCTATCGGATCCGCGCCGTCTTGGCGAACTTGCGGCCGTCGATCTCGACGGTGACCTGGTAGTCGCCGGCGGGCTGGACGCGCCGCTCTCCGTCGCGCAGGTCCCAGCGCACCGTATTGAGGCCCGCCAGGGCGGTGCCGTCCAGCGTCCGCAGCAGTTGCCCGGCGAGGTTGGCCATCTTGACGGTCACCTTCCGATCGGTCTGCTCGCGCAGGTAGTAGTTCACCGTGATGCCGGCGGGCGCGTTCGGCGTGGACCGGTACCGATCCCCGTAGAACTCGTAGTTGCCCCACCCGCTGGTCGGCACCGGCTTGTGCGGCTCGATCCCGAACAGGTGCATGTCCTCCGCGAGGACGGCCTCGGTGACCTGCTGCAGCCACGACACGTCGGTGACGTAGATGCCGCGCCCGTACGTGCCCACGACGAGGTCGTGTTCGCGCGGGTGTACGTGCAGATCGTGCACGGGCACGTTCGGCATGTCGCCCTGCATGCGGAACCACCGCGTGCCGCCGTCGATCGACACCCACACGCCCTTGTCCGTGCCGGCGAAGAGCAGGTGCCGGTTGACCCGGTCCTCCCACACGACGTTGACGGGCTGGTCCGGCAGGCCGGTGGTGATCCGGGTCCACGTGGCGCCGTAGTCGGTGGTCCTGAACAGGTACGGCGCGAAGTCATCGAGACGGAAGCCCGTCTTGGCGACGTACGCCGTCCCGGCGTCGTAGTGTGACGCCAGGACACGGCTCACCCACCGGTCCGCCGGTCCGCCGGCCTTCGCGAGGTGCGCCGTCACGTCCACCCACACGGCCCCGTGCGTCCGCGTCACCTGCACCTTGCCATCGTCGGTCCCGACCCAGATGACGCCGGCCGTCACCGGCGACTCCGATACCGTGGTCAGCGTGCAGTGCTGGATGTTGCCGCGCCCGTACGTCTTGGCGGCGTCGTCCGTCGTCAGGTCCGGGCTGATCTCCTGCCAGCTGGTGCCGCGGTTCAGCGATCGCAGCAGCACCTGCGCGCCGGTGTAGACGATGGCGGGGTTGTGGGGCGAGAGCGCGATGGGCGGCGTCCAGTTCCAGCGCAGCGGCGCCTGGCCCCGAGGCCGGCGCGGCATGATGTCGGTCATCGTCCTCAGCGTCTGGTCGATGCGCCGATGCGAGCCGAACTCGCGCGAGTTGATCAGCCAGCGCGAGTCGGTGGGATCCACCTTGTTGTACATCCCGTCGCCTTCGCCGACCGTGATCCAGTCCGCCACGTTCACGTCTCCCGACCAGCCCTGGCTCGGGGCCTTCCAGGAGTCGTGATCCTGCATGCCGCCGTAGATGTGGTAGGGGTCCTCCATGTCCGACTCGACGGTATAGAACTCGCCGACGGGCAGGTTGAGGTAGTGGTCGACCGTCTTGCCGCGGTCGTACGAGATGTTCAGGCCGCCGTCGCTGCCCGCGATGATCCGGTCCGGGTTCTGCGGGTCCCACCACATCGCGCGGAAGTCGCCGAAGGCCTTCACGAACATGCCCTTCGGTGGCCACGACGTGCCCTGCCAGGTCTTTCCGCCGTCGTTCGAGTTGGGCATCGAGTCCGAGATTACCGCCACGTGGTTCGGATCGCCGGGGTTCACGCGGATGATGTTGAACGAGTAGGCGGCCTTGCTGCCCACCGTGATCGACGGATCGTGCGTCATCCGCCACGTCTTCCCGGCGTCGTCCGACCGGTACACCTGGTTGCCCACGACGAACTCGCTCGGTTTCGGGCGATCCTTGTCGCGCGCGGCTTCCTGTTCGGTGGGTGGCCGCGGGTTGGCGTTCTCGACGATGGCGTAGAGGATCGAGGGGTTGGCGTAGTAGGCGTCGATGCCGATGCGGCCGATTCTCCCCGTCGGCAGGCCGCCGCCCAGCCTCGCCCACGCGCGCCCGCCATTGGTGGTCTTCCAGATGCCGCTGCCGGGTCCGCCGATATCGAGGTCCCAGGGCTTGCGCGTCAACTGGTAGGTGACGGCGTACACCGTGTCGGGGTCCTTGCGGGTCACCACGAGGTCGATGACCCCTGTCGTGTCGTCGACGTACAGAACCTTCTTCCAGGTGCGGCCACCGTCCTCGGTCTTGAACAGGCCCCGCTCCTCGTTGCGGGAGAACAGATGGCCCATCGCCGCCACGTAGACGATGTCCGGGTTCTTGGGGTGGATGACGACCCGCGAGATGTGGTGGGTCTCCTTCAGCCCCATGTGGGTCCACGTCTTCCCCGCGTCAGTCGACTTGTAGACGCCGTCGCCCGAATACGAACTGCGCGCGCTGTAGGCCTCGCCCGTACCGACCCACACGATGTTCGCGTTCGACGGAGCCACGTCGATCGAACCGATCGACAGGGCCGTCTGGCCGTCGAAGACCGGCTCGAACGTCGTGCCGTTGTTGGTCGTCTTCCACACGCCGCCGTTTCGGAAGCCGACGTAGAAAGTGTAGAGGTGCGCCTGAAGCGGCGTCTCCGGCACCGCGATGGCGGTGAGCCAGGCGCCCGTGCGCGACGGCACGAAGTTGCGCCACGTGAGGCGATCGAAGAGCGACGCGTTGAAGCGGGCTTCGTCACCTGCCGGGGCAGCGGCAGCCAGCAGGACGATGGCCAGGCAGAAGGGCAGCGCGCGGCGGAAGAACAACATGGGCAGGTACTCCGGGGGGGATATTACAGGGGCTGGAGGCTGGAGGCTAGAGGCTAGAGGCTAGAGGCTAGAGGCTAGAGGCTAGAGGCTAGAGGCTAGAGGCGCCAGAAGAGCCGGAGGGGCGGCCGCCGTCTTTGGCTTCGCCGTCCTGGTCGTCCTCGGCCTCGACTCGCTGCTCGAGCACGTGGCGCTGCGCGGGATGGTAAATGGCCAGCAAGTCGAGCATCGGGGACGTGCCCAGGCCCGGCCGGCGCCTGGTCCGGCGCCAGTAGATCCAGCCGCGCGCCTCGCACCACAGCAACAGCCGATCCAGGGCCACCAGGCCCCCGATCACGGCCACGACGATCAGCGTCGCCCGGAGACTCACGCGCTCATCATACGCCAGCCCTAGCCCCGAGCCCCGAGCCCCGAGTAAGATCACCTCATGTCGGACGAGAAACCACTCGATTTCATCCGGGCGATCGTGGCCGAGGACGTGAGCAGCGGGAAACACGGCGGTCGTGTCTGCACGCGGTTCCCACCCGAGCCCAACGGGTACCTGCACATCGGCCACGCCAAGGCCATCGGCGTCGATTTCGGCGTGGCCCAGGAGTTCGGCGGCCGCTGCCACCTGCGTTTCGACGACACCAACCCGGCGAAGGAAGACGTCGAATACGTCGATTCGATCAAGGAAGACGTCCGGTGGCTCGGCTACGACTGGGGCGAACACGAGTACTTCGCGTCGGACTACTTCGAGCGGCTCTACCAGTGGGCCGAAGAGCTGATCATCAAGGGACTGGCCTACGTCGACAACCTGACGGCCGAAGAGGTGCGCGCGCATCGCGGCACGTTGACCGAGCCGGGCCGTGAGAGCCGGTTCCGCAACCGCCCCGTGGTCGAGAACCTCGATCTGTTCCGCCGGATGCGGATGGGCGAGTTCGAGGACGGCACCTACACGCTGCGGGCGAAGATCGACATGGCGTCGCCGAACATCAACATGCGGGATCCGACGCTGTACCGCATCCGGCGCGCCCATCACCACCGCACCGGCGACGCGTGGTGCATCTACCCGATGTACGACTACGCCCACGCCCTCTCCGACGCGATCGAGGGTATCACCCACTCGCTCTGCACCCTCGAATTCGAGGATCACCGGCCGCTCTACGACTGGTGCGTCGCCAACTGCAGCGTGCCCAGCGTGCCGCGCCAGATCGAGTTCGCCCGGCTCAACCTCACCTACACGATCATGAGCAAGCGTCGCCTGCTGGCGCTCGTGCAGGAGGGCGTCGTGTCGGGCTGGGACGATCCCCGCATGCCCACGATTTCGGGCCTGCGCCGCCGGGGGTACACGCCTGAGTCGATTCGCGAGTTCATCACGCGCATCGGCGTCGCGAAGCGCGAGAACCTGGTGGACGTGGCCCTGCTCGAGGACGCGGTCCGTGGCGACCTCAACCGGCGGGCGCCGCGGGCGATGGCCGTGCTCAACCCCCTGCGGGTCGTCATCGAGAACTACCCCGAAGACCGGACCGAGGAGATGGCCATCCCCGTGAACCCGGAAGACCCCGCCGCCGGCCACCGGATGGTGCCGTTCTCGCGTGAACTCGTCATCGATCGCGACGATTTCATGGAAGACCCGCCGAAGAAGTTCTTCCGCCTGGCGCCGGGACGGGAGGTGCGCCTGCGCGGGACGTACTTCCTCACCTGCCAGCGCGTGGTGAAGGACGACGCCGGAACCGTGACGGAACTGCGGTGCACCTACGACCCGGCCACGCGTGACGGCAACGCGCCCGACGGGCGGCGGCCGAAGGCCACGATTCACTGGCTGTCCGCGCCGCATGCGGCGGCAGTCGAGGTGCGGCTCTACGACCGGCTCTTCACGAATCCCACGCCGGGCGACGAGGCTGACGGCGGCGACTGGAAGGCGTCGCTCAATCCCGACTCGTTGAAGACCCTGACCTCGGTCCCGGTGGAGCCGGTGCTCGCACAGGCCAGGCCCGGCGACCGCTTCCAGTTCGAGCGCGTCGGGTACTTCGTCGTCGATCCGTCGTCGTCGCCAGGCAAGCCGATCTTCAACCGCACCGTCCCGCTGAAGGACAGCTGGGCGCGGATGCAGACGAAGGGCTAGGAGCGCAGCATGATGGTCCCCCTGTTTGCCCTTGCCGTCGCCCTCGCCCAGGCTCCACAGGCGCCGAGCCTCGAGGAACTGAAGAACGCCACCTACACCGGCATCACCAACGAAGCGGTGACGCTGAAGGACGGTGTCTTCGAAGGGCCGCCCTTCGTGGCTGGCGGTGCGGCTCGACCGCGAATCGAGCTGGCGCGACTCATAGTGGCCACGGGAGCGGTTGGCCCCGATCGGCGGCCCGCAGCCGCGGTGATCCTGATGGAAAGCGGCGGCGGGACGGGCCTCAGGCACTACCTGGCCCTCGTCGGCCGTGACGGCGCCGCGGTACGCAACGTGTCGACCGTCGCGGTCGGGGACCGGGTGGCGCTGCGTGCCCTGTCCATCCGCGATGCGGCCGTCGTGCTCGACGTGATCGCCCACGGCCCCGGCGAGCCAGCCTGCTGCCCGACGCAGAAGCAGCGCCGGACGTGGCGGTTCGAGAAAGGCACGCTGACGGAAGCGCCGGCACAGGTGCTGGGCACCGTGTCGATGGCCGACCTCGAAGGCACGGCCTGGGCGTTGACGAGCTTGAACCTCGCTGAACCCCTGCCCGAACCGGCGGTGGCCACGCTCCAGGTGACCGCCGGGCGCATCGGCGGCAGGGGTGGCTGCAACCGCTTCAACGGCACCGTGACGCCAGGCGCCGCCCCAGGAGCCCTCACGGTGGGCCGGCTGATGTCGACGATGATGGCCTGCCCCGAGCCCGTGATGGGCGTCGAGCGCCGTTTTCTGAAGGCCCTCGAACGCGTGACGTCCTTCACGTTCGTGCAGGGACACCTGGCCCTGGCCTATCGGGACGGCGACACCCTGCGGACCCTCATGTTCAAAGGCGAGGCCGGGGGCTGGCGGTAGCCGGGCCGACGGCCTGACGACCCAGCGGCCTAACGGCCCAACGGCCGGACAATCACCCCGTCCTTCATCACGAACATCACGCGCCTGACCGCCGAGATGTCCTGGGTCGGGTTGCCGTCCACCGCGACGAGGTCCGCCAGGTAGCCGGGTGTCACCTGCCCCAGCCTGTCGCCCCAGCCCATCACCCTGGCGTTGACCGCCGTGGCCGCCAGCAGTGCCTGGGTGGGCGTCATGCCGTACTCGGCCATCAGCTCCAGTTCGCGGGCGTTGGTGCCGTGGGCGAAGACGCCGACGTCGCTGCCGAGGCCGATGGTCACGCCGAGTTTCAAGGCCAGCTGAAACGCCTGGCGCCCCTGTTCCATCGAGGCGGGCGGCTTGCTCACGCCCGGCTTGTAGCCCTGGTTGTAGATGGCCGAGGCCTCCTGGGCCGCGAGGGTGGGATACAGCACCACGCCCCGTTCGGCCATCAGCCTGAAGACCTCCTCGGTGCCGTTGTAGCCGTGCTCGATCGTCTGCGCCCCGGCCCAGACGGCGTTCTTCATGCCGACGGGATGCGACGCGTGCACGGCCACCGGCCGGCCTGCCGCCGTAGCCTCCTTCACCGCCACGGTCATCTCGTCGAGGGTCAATGTCGGGACGTTCGAACCGCCGGGCCCCCGCCGGTAATCGGCATACAGTTTGACCACGTCGGCCCCGTGCCCGATCTGGTCGCGAACGGCCCACAGCATCTGGTCGGCGCCGCTCACCTCCTCGGCGCCCCGCGGCAGGATCGCGTTGGTGGCGAAGCCCCTCGGCCCCGGTCCGTAGCTGCCGCTGGCGACGATGGCCTTGGTCGCCACCTGCAGACGCGGGCCCGGAATGCGTCCCTCGTTGACCGCCTGCTGCACCGAGACGTCCGCGTACTCCGCTCCCTCGGTGCCCAGGTCGCGCAGGGCCGTGAACCCGGCGCGCAGGGTGGCTTCGCAATGGCGGACGGCCAGAATCGTCCTGTAGGCGAGCGTCTCCTTGACCACCTGGTCGTTCCAGACCGTCTCGTTGTACGGGTGCAGGTAGATGTGCGAGTGCGCGTCGATGAGGCCAGGCAGCAGCGTGGCGCCCGGCAGATCGATCACGGTCGTGCCTGGCGGCGCGGTGATCGCGGCGGCCGGGCCGACGGCGACGATCCGGTTGTCCGTGACGAGCACCGCGAGGCCGTCCCGCGCGGCGGGCGTGACGGCGTCGAATACGCGTGCCGGCTTCAGCAGCACGCTCGCGGCGGCGGGCGCCTGCGCGCGGCCCGGCGTTCCAGAGAGTGCCGCCGCAGCGGCGAGGGCCGCCACAGTGGCCACGAGACGACGAACAGTGGTTCCCATGCACACCTCCCCGCGTGCCGTCGCCCTGTAGCGCAGGCCTTCAGGCCTGCCGTGGCACGCCGCATCCGGCAGGGCTGAAGCCCTGCCCTACACCTGTCGTGGCGGCGGGACCTTCCAGAGCGCCCGGACCATCCAGGCAACCGATCCGAGTGCCACCAGCAGCAGCGCCGCGAAGATCGCGATGGGCCCCCACTGCGAAACCACCCACGTTACGTTGGCAAACCCTGCCGCCGCCAGCGACGCCTGCCGCACCGTGTCCCGCGTCAGGATCATCATGACGATGCCGAGTGGCAACGTCACGGCGGCGGCCGTCACGTACGCATGCGGCCGGCCGCCGGCCGCGCCGGCCAGCGTGAGGAACCCCGCGCCTGCGAAGGTCAGGAAGATGCCGGCCAGCAGGACGATGAGCGCCGCCATGTCCTGGCCCATGAACCGCAGCACCACGTCGCGCGGCAGGGCTGCCAGCCACCACAGGCCGGTGAAGACGTTGAGCGCCGTCATGACGCCGCAGACGAACGCCCCATACCGCACGGCCCATCGCCCGAATGCCGCATCGGCACGCCACCGCATGGCGCCCGCGACCGCCACCGCGAGGCCGCTGACCGCGATGGCGCCGAGGACCATGTGCAGGTGCCTCGGCACCAGCGACAGGTCGGCCAGGTTCAACAGCGTGCCGCGGCCGTTCGCGGCGTACAGGGCTGGCAGGTCCTGCGGCCGCAGCATCATCGTCATGTTGTTGCCGTAGATGAGCGCGACGAGGCCCACGACGGCGGCAATCGACCACGCCAGCACGCGGCCGGCCGGTCCCGCATCTGCGTCGCGGTACGACAGCGTGTACGCGCCGTAGTAGGCGAGAATCAGCAGCGGAATCACGGCCAGCCACCACCAGCCCATCAGCACCGAGGACACGAAGAATACGCGGCCGTACAGCACCTGCAGGAACAGCAGGGCCGCCACGCCCATCGTCACGGCCACCGAGATGAGCACGGGCATGCTCTTCACGACCAGGCGGACCAGCGTCGCGTCGTGGGGCCGATCGCCCCGCCGCGCCCGCACGCGGGCGATGGCGCCCAGGAGCGAGCCGCCCAGCACCAGGTTCATCGGGATCAGGTGCAGGAAGAACGTGAGCACGAGCAGGCCCCACAGGAGCCAGCCCGGCGCCGGCAGCGGGACAGGATCGGGTTGGGGGATGGGCGGGATCACTGCACACCTCCGGTCGGCGCCTTCGTCGGGAGCGTGGCGAGGTAGTCGGCCAGGGCCCGGCGTTCGTCGTCGGTGCCCTCGAAGGCCGGCATCATCTCGTTGACCTCCGGCAACCGGCCGATCATTTCGTAGAACACCGAAGGTGTGCGGCCCTTCGCGTCGAAGGGCGCCATCGCTTCGGCGCCGTGGCACGCGGCGCAGTTGGCTTCGAAGTACGCCTGGCCCAGCGCGGCCGCCTCAGGGACGGCGGGCCGCACCTCGGCGGGCCTCGCCCCGCCGAGCAGCGCCAGATAGGCCGCCAGCAACTCGCGCTCCTCAGTGGTGCCGACAAAGGGCGGCATGCGCCGGCTCCGCCATGTTCGGAGGTGCAGGTGCGGGTCGTTCCAGGCCGTCGTCTCGCCGGCCGCGTCCACCGGCACCGCCAAGCGTGCCAGCATGCCGTCGAGGGCGGTCGCGCTCTTGCCGGCCACGAGCGGCCGGACGGCGAGGTAGCCGTCCACGGTGTGGCACGCGGCGCACAGGGCACGGAACAGTTCGCGCCCCTGGTGCATCGCGCGTTGCGGATATTCGTCGGGCGCGTACAGATCCTGCGGCGTGGGCCGCAGCCATGCCGACGCCAGCCGCACGCCCGTGTTGTTCAGGGCGTCGACCGAGTAGGCGTCGGCGCCGAATCGCGTGACGTGCGACGCCACCGGCGCGGGCACGCCGTCGGGGGGCGGCAGACGAACGCCGTTCACGAACAGGACGCCGCCCAGCACGTAGGGCTTGCGGAGATCCTCGCGCACCCATTCGGCGCCGCCCATGGCAACGAAGCCGAGCAGCATCAGGAACGCCGCGACCGGACGGCCGAAGGTGCGGCTCCTGAACAGCACGACCGCGATCGTGGCGAGCGTGAGCGCCACGGCAGCCACGACCACCCAGAAGGCCGCCCGGATGGCCACGGGATGGCCGGTGTCTGCGCCCGAGACCACCGCAGTCATCAGGGCTGGCAGGCTACCGTCCTTCGCGCCGAGAATCTCGGCTACCGGGACGCCGGCGCCGGCAGCGGCGCCGAGGTACCACGCCAGCGTGATGGGCAGCACGACGGCTGTCGGCACGACCCAGCCCCATCCGGCGTACCGCGCCACCTTCTCCTTCAGTGAGAGATCCGTCAGCCGCGTCGCCGTCAGCATCGCGTACAGGCCGGCCAGCCCGGCGCAGGCAGCCGTCCGGGCCGCCAGCCCCGGCCAGTAGGTGGGGTTGAGCAGGCCGTCCCAGAAGGACCGGGTGGTCACCCAGTCGCCAGGCGTGAGCATGAAGGTGAGAATGCCGTTGATCACCACCAGGCTGAGCCAGGCGTTAGCGGCATAGAGCCAGCCAACGGCCTCGTGCGCCCGCGGCGACAGGCGATCCCAGCCGTAGTAATAGACCATCGCCGCGACGATCTCGGCGAGGAAGAACGTCCACTCGATCGCCCAGGCCCACACGAACGTGTTGATGAGTGTGGCGGTGCCCTGCGGGTGGACCAGGCCGATCGTGAACCAGATGCCCACACCGGTGATGGCGCCCATCACCAGGGTCAGCAGGATGAAGAAGCGGCTGTGCTGCCGGACGAATCCCAGGAACGCCGCGTCCTGTTCACGCCGGGCCTTGCGCTCGGCGAGCACGAGGAACACGCCGCCGCCGACGGCGAAGTGCGAGATGAAGACGTGCACAATCGCGATCGCGGCAATGAGCAAGCCGCTCGCCGGCACGTCCCAGACCGGGTAGTTCACGGGGCAGTCCTCCCCGGGGGCGGGGCCATCTTACTACCGGGGGCACGGGGCGTGGGGCTGGTCAGAAGCAAGAAGCAAGAAGCAAGAAGGGATCACGCTGTCGCGCCGAGGGCCGAACAGCCGAGAGCCGAACGGCCCTTCGTAACCGTGAACCCTGAACCGTGAACCCTGAACCTTCCCAGCCCCTGGCCCCTAGTACACGAACTCGCGGACGTCGTATCTGGCCACGCGCGGCCCCGAGGCGCCGAACCCGGCCGACGCCAGGATGGCCGCCCGCTGCGCCGAGGCGGCACCCGGAGGCAGCGGCAGAACGCCGGCGTCCCCGGCCAGGCGCGGGTACGACGTTCCAGCCTCCTCCACCAGTTCACTGAAATACAACAGGTCGCCTGCGTCGAGCGCCATCTGAGCGAGGACGGCCGCCGTGTCCCGGACGTGGCCGTCGGCGAAGTGGTCGCCGCCCAATCCCGTCATGACGATGACCCCGACGGGCAGGCCGGCGTCCTTGATGGCCCGCACGGTGTCGATGGCCATCTGCGCCGTGCCGGGCTTGCGCACGAACGTGAGCAGCGGGTCGTGGCCCGACTCGAGGCCGACGTAGACGCGGCGCAGGCCCAGATCCCTCAGCAGGCGGTAGTCGCGCGCGTCCTTCTTCTGTCCGGTGAATCCGTCGACGAACGCCGATACGCCCCGTGTGATGGCGTCGGCGTCCTCGATCAGAACCTCGAAGATCGGTACCAGCCGTGCCATCGGCACCGCGAGGGCGTTGGCGGACCCGAGAAAAATGCCGCGCGAGCGGAGCGACACCGACTCTCCGAGCCAGGACCGCACGGCGGTGACGTGCGCACGGAACTCGTCGGCGGTCTTCACGCGGTAGCCATCGTGGTAGAGGTCGCAGAAGGTGCAGGTATTGAACGAGCAGCCTTCGGTGGCCTGGACGACCAGCGCGAGGTACTGGTCGGGCGGCAGGATGCCGACCGGGCAGTAGACGTGGGCGAACCGCGCGGCATCCGCGCGCGCGACATCAGGCGTGAAGCGACCGCAGAGACCCAGCAGCGTGCGTGCTTCCTGCCTGGTGACAGCATCGGCCTGGTCCAGCCAGCGCCAGTCGGGGGAGGCCATCTCGTCGCAGACCCGCCGGGCTGTCGCGGCGGCGTCCTCGACCACCGCGTCTGCGGCCGCCGGCGGCAGGACGTTCCGGGTCCGCTGCCCGCCCGGGCCGTAGCCCTTTTCCAGGACGCATCCGCTCAGCCCGCGCCGCCACGTGGTGGCGCCACGTACGAGGCAGTACGGGCGCCCGCCGCGATCCCACGACACCACCGTGGTCTCGTCCAGGCCCAGCGCAATCGACTCGGGCTTGAGGCTCACGGTGACGGGCCGGTTCCTGGCAAGCGCGCGCAGCACCATGGCAAGGGTCCCTTCGTCCGGATCAGGGTGATGGTATCGTAAGCCGATGGCCACGCGTTTCCGAACCGCATTCCTGGATGCCGGAGGCGTCCTCGTCTATCCGAACTGGCAGCGGGCCGCGGCGGCCCTGGCGGCGGCCGGCACGCCGGTGGATCCGGTGAGGCTGGCGGCGGCCGAGCCTGCCGTGAAACGCCACCTGGACGTGGCGCCCACCGTCAAGGCCACCAACGATGAACAGCGCGGCTTCCTCTACTTCGATCTGATCCTGACGCAGGCGGGCGTGACGCCGTCCCCCGCGACCGATGCCGCGCTGCGGGAATTGAAGGCCTTTCACGATCGCGAAGGCACCTGGGATGTCGTCGCCCCCGATGCCGTCGAGACCCTGACGCGGCTGCGGGACGCCGGCCTGCGTGTGGTTGTCGTGTCGAACACCAACGGGACACTCCGCCGCATGTTCGAGCGCGTGGGGCTCGCCCCGCATCTCGACCGGGTGATTGACTCGAGCGAGGAGGGCGTGGAGAAGCCCGACCCGCGCCTGTTCACGATCGCCCTCGAACGATCAGGCGCGGATCCGGAGACGACGATCCACTGCGGGGATCTGTACGAGATCGATGTCGTTGGCGCGCGGCGGGCCGGCCTGCCAGCCGTCCTGCTGGACCCGG
>CAYNDV010000107.1:0-16443 GCA_964396055.1 uncultured Vicinamibacterales bacterium
GGTGGGCCGACGGGCACACGCCGCAGATGCGCTGCGTGATGCGCGGCATCTCCTCGGCGGCGCGGCCGATGCAGAACCGCTCGAACCCGCGCAGTTCCGGGATCTGGAGGTAGGCGTTCGACACCTCGCCGCGATCGTCGAGGAAGATCTCGATCTTGCCGTGGCCTTCGAGGCGGGTGATCGGGTCGATGGTGATGCGCTGGCTCATACGGGCGCTCCAACTTTCCGCCGATGGAGGAGAGAGGTCGGCAGCGAGAACCGGTAGAAGGTGCCCACCGGGTCGGGGATCTGGTCGAGCAGCTTGTCGATGGCGGCCTCGTCCTTCGGCGCGAGGACCGAGGCGAAGGCCGACAGGAACTTCGCGCCCTGGTCGAAGACGCCGTCCATGGGCCCCATGCAGCCGCGGCACGGCATGTTCCCCTCGATGCACCGGTTGCCGCAGCCGCCGCGGGTGGCCGGCCCCAGGCACACGAAGCCCTGGGCCAGGAAGCACAGCTCCGGATCGGCGAGATGGGTGGCCGGGCGCTTAATCTCGGTGATCTCGAGCTTCTCCGGCTTCGTCTCCTTGCGGGGGCAGTCGTCGCAGCATGCCTTGTCGGGCGCGAGCACGGCGCCCTTCGGGGGCAGGGTGCCGGCCAGGATGGCGGCGATGGCGTCCCAGATCAGCGGGACCGGCGGCGCGCAGCCCGGCAGGTAGTAGTCGACGTCGATCACCTGGTTCAGGGCCTTCACGGAGTCCCAGAACTCCGGCAGGTGGAGGGTGACGCCTTCGTACGGCGACGAGGTCAGCGGGACGACGGTGTTGGCGTGGTCCACCGAGTCGACGTCGCGGTACACCGTCTGGAAGACCTCGGCCTTCGTGTTCAGGTTCGCGAGGCCCGGAATGCCGCCGAGGTGGGCGCAGGATCCGAACGCCACGACGACGTTGGCCTTCTTGCGCAGCAGGTGCACCCATTCCTCCTGCTCCGACATCCGGACGCCGCCGTTGATGAACGCGACGGCGATCGACTTGTCGGGCATGGCCTCGATGTCGGCGCGCTTGAAGTCCATCGCGCAGGGCCAGAGGACGATGTCGACGGCGTCGACCACCGCCAGGATCTTCTCCTCGAGGTCGACGACGGCCTCCTCACAGCCGCCGCACGAGGCGCACCAGTAGAACGCGACTTTCGGCTTGTCCGCCATCGTCTCAGCTCCTTGCGTGGTGCCAGGGCCCGAGCGCCCGCAGCTGGTGGGTCATCTCGTTGATGACGTGCTGGACGCGGTCGCCCTCGCTCGCGGAAATCCACTCGAGGCGCACGCGCTGGTCCTCGACGCCGAACTGCTGGAGCACCCGTTTCAGCAGCCGGAAGCGGCGGAGCGCCTTGTAGTTGCCCTCCTGGTAGTGGCAGTCGCCGGGGTGGCAGCCGCCGATCAGCACGCCGTCGGCCCCCTCCTCGAGGGCCTTCAGGACGAACTGCGGGTCGACGCGGCCCGAGCACATGACCCGGATGACCGGGGCGTTGGGCTCGTAGGCGAGCCGGGCGGTGCCGGCCAGGTCCGAGGCCGTGTAGGTGCACCAGTTGCAGAAGAACGCGACAATGCGTGGTTCGTGAACGGCGGTGGCCATGCCTTGTACTCCCTCGCCTCTAGCCCCTGGCCCCTAGGCCAGAACCCCCTCGATCTCGGCCATGATCTGGGCGTCGGTGAAGTGATGCTGCTGCGCGGCGTGCGACGGGCAGGCGGCCACGCACGTGCCGCAGCCCTTGCACAGCGCCTCGTTGAGCTGCGACACGTTCTTCTGTTTGTTGAACTCGATGGCGCTGAAGGGGCACAGCGGCACGCACACCTGGCAGCCCGAACAGCGCTCCTCGTCGATCCAGGCGGTGTAGGCCTCCAGCTCCACGTGGCCCTTGTCGATGAGGGCCATGGCCTCGGCCGCCGCGGCGCCGGCCTGGGCCACGGTGTCGGGGATGTCCTTGGGCCCCTGGGCGCAGCCCGCGATGAAGACGCCGTCGGTGAAGGTGGACACCGGGGCGAGTTTCGGGTGCCGCTCCAGGAACCAGCCTTCGTTCGAGCACGACATGTTGAAAAGGCGCCGGACCTCCTGGGCGTCCCCGCGGGCCTCGAGGCCCGTCGAGAGCACCACCATGTCCACCGGGATGCGGCGGACCAGGCCGGCCAGCGTGTCCTCGGCGCGGATGACCAGCTTGCCCTGCTCCAGGGGCGTGACGGCCCAGTCGGTGACCTCGGCCACGCGCCCGCGGATGAACTCGCAGCCCTCCTCGAGCAGGTGGTTGTAGAACTCCTCGTAGCCCTTCCCGGGCGTCCGCATATCGATGTAGAAGTTGTAGAGCTTCGCCCCGCTGCGCTCGTGGATGAGGTGGGCGAGCTTGAGCGAGTACATGCAGCACACGCGCGAGCAGTACTCGTGGGTCTTCTTGTCGCGGGACCCCACGCAGTGGATGATGCCCACGCTCTCGGGCTTGCGGCCGTCCTTGAGGAGCACCTGGCCGTTGTTCGGGCCCGAGGCGTTGACCATGTGCTCGACCTGCAGCGCCGTGTAGACGTTGGGGTACTGGCCGTAGCCGTACTGCGGCGTCTTCACCGGGTCGACGGGCTGGAAGCCCGTGGCCACGATGATCGATCCGACCTTCACCTCCTCGATCCGGTCCTGCTGGCCGTGGTCGATGGCCTTGGCCTCGCACACGGTGGCGCACACCCGGCAGCCGTCGGTCTTGAAGTGGATGCACGAGTCGTGGTCGATGACCGGCTGGTGGGGCACCGCCTGCATCGTCGGGATGTAGATCGCGGTCATCGGGCCGAGGGGCAGTTCCTCGCGGATGAGGGCCGCCTCGTGGTCCATCGTGATGCAGCCCGTGGGGCAGACCTGGGCGCAGGCGCCGCACGCGATGCACTGGGCCGATTCTTCGCCGTACGGCGTGTCCACGTAGCGGGTGGTGCCGCGGTTGAAGAACCCGAGCACGTTGGCGCCGACGACGTCCGCGCAGACGCGCACGCACAGCCCGCACAGGATGCAGGTGTCGTCGCCGCGGCCGAAGCGCGGCTCGCTGATGCCGTACTCGCGGGCCAGGGTCTCGAGGACCGGCAGCTCGCCGCACCGGGCGAGCAGCCACTCCAGGATCATCTTGCGGTTGCGCCGGACCCGTGCCGTCTGGGTGAAGACCTCGATGCCGTCGGTCACCGGGTAGTTGCAGGCGGTGACCATGCGGACGCGGCCCCGGTTGTGGACCTCCACCGTGCAGATCCGGCACACGCCGTACGGCTCGATGAGCGGGTGATGGCACAGGGTGGGAATCTTCACCCCGACCTTCTGCGCCACCTGCAGCAGCGGCGTGCGGTCCTCGGTCTCGGTCTTGATGCCGTCAATCGTGACTGTCACGAGTTTCATCTCGGCCTCCAGCGCCTGTCACCGGGTCTCAGGCCCGCACCACCGCGTCGCGCTTGCACGCGTCGAGGCACGCCCCGCACTTGATGCACAACTCGGCGTTCAGCAGGTGCGGGTACTTCACCTGGCCCGTGATCGCCCCGTTCGGGCACGCCGTCACGCACGCGTGGCAGCCGTCGCACTTCTCCTGGACGATCGCGTAGGTGACCAGGGCCTTGCACACGCCCGCCGGGCACCGGCGGTCGCGGATGTGCGCCACGTACTCGTCGCGGAAGTAGCGCAGGGTCGACAGCACCGGGTTGGGTGCCGAGGTGCCGAGGGCGCACAGGCACGTGTCCTGCATGACCGACCCCATCTCGTCGAGCAGCTCGAGGTCCGCCTCCTCGCCCTTGCCCTCGGTGATGCGGGTCAGCACGTCCAGCGAGCACCGCAGTCCTTCCCGGCACGGCGTGCACTTGCCGCACGACTCCTCGGTGAGGAACTCGATGAAGTAGCGGGCGACGTCCACCATGCAGGTCTGGTCGTCCATGACGATCATGCCGCCCGACCCCATCATCGAGCCCGCGGCCGTGAGGCTGTCGAAGTCCACCGGCATGTCCAGCATGGCCTCCGGCAGGCAGCCGCCCGACGGGCCGCCGGTCTGCACGGCCTTGAACCGGCGGTTGTTCGGGATGCCGCCGCCGATGTCGAAGATGATCTCGCGCAGCGAGATGCCCATCGGCACCTCGATGAGGCCCGTGTTGTTCACCTTGCCGACCAGCGAGAACACCTTCGTCCCCGAGCTGCCGTCCCAGGGGTTCTCCGTCACCTCACCTGTGCCCATCGTCGCGAACCAGGTCGCGCCCCGGTTGATGATCAGCGGGACGTTGGCCCAGGTCTCGACGTTGTTCAGGTTGGTGGGCAGGTTCTTGTAGCCGTACTCGACCGTGTGGATGTACTTGGCGCGCGGCTCGCCCACCTTGCCCTCGAGAGAGGCCATCAGGGCCGTCGACTCGCCGCAGACGAAGGCGCCCGCGCCCTGCACCACCTCGATGTCGAACGAGAACTTCGTGCCGAGGATGTCGGTGCCCAGCAAGCCGTACTCGCGGGCCTGGGCCAGGGCCTTTTCGAGCCGCTCGCGCGCGATCGGGTACTCGTGGCGGATGTAGACGAAGCCGGTCCGTGCGCCCATGGCGCGGGCGCCGATCACCATGCCCTCGATCACCGCGTGCGGGTCGCTCTCGATGATGCTGCGATCCATGAACGCCCCGGGATCGCCCTCGTCGGCGTTGCACACCAGGACCGGCTCGACCCCGCGGTGGATGGCCGCCTGCCGGGCCGTCGCCCACTTGATCCCGGCGGGGAAGCCGCCGCCCCCCCGGCCCCGCAGGCCCGAGCGCTTGATCTCCTGGATGATCTGCTCCGGCGTCATCTCCGCGAGCGCCTTGCCCAGCGCCTGGTAGCCGTCGCGGGCGATGTAGTCCTCGATCTTCTCCGGGTCGATGAGGCCGCGGTTGCGCAGCACGACCAGCTTCTGCTTCGCGAAGAAGGGGATCTCACTGAGCGTCGGCACCGGCGCCTTCGCCGCCGGCGGCGTGTACATGAGTTTCGGGACGGGCCGGCCCTTCAGGAGGTGCTCCTCGACCAGCAGGGGCACGTCCTTGTCCTTCAGCCCGCAGTAGAACACGTTGTCGGGCTGGACGATGAGCACCGGGCCCTCGGCGCAGAACCCCTGGCAGCCCGTGCGGACGACCTGCACCTCCTCGGCCAGGCCGCGTTTGTGGATCTCGTGCTCGATGGCCTCGCCGAGCGGGAACGAGCCGCACGAGACGCAGCCGGTGCCGGCGCAGACCAGAACGTGGGAACGGAACGCCATGGCGACTGCCTCCTCAGGCGGTGGTTTCGCAGCCCGCCCCGAGGGCGGCCGCGGTGACGATCTCGCCGCCACAGACGTGCTGGCGCACGATCGTGGACATCAGCTCGGGGGTGAGATTCGCGTACTTGACCGGCGTGTGGCCCTTGAGCTCGACGGTGGCCATGGGCTCGCGGCTGCAGAGCCCCGCGCACCCCGAGGTGGTCACCAGCACGTCGGTGAGGCCCGCGGTCTCGACGGCCTTCAGCAGGGCCGCCATCACCTCCCGGGCCCCGGCCGCGATCCCGCACGTGCCCATGTGAACCGTGACCCGCGCCCGGGCCGTGCCCGCGCGCAGGGCGAGGGCCGGCGACGTCGCGTCGCGCATCTGTTTCAGCTCGTCGATGGTGAGTCTGGGCATTGGAATCCCTCGCCGCCCGGCGTCAGTGGGCCTTCGGCTTGTAGTCCTTCACGTACTTGCGCAGCATCCGGGGCACGTGGCCCTGCTTCAGCTTCCCGTGGACATCGGTGTTGACCGTGACCACCGGCGCCAGGCCGCAGCACCCCAGGCAGTTCACGGTGTCGAGGCTGAAGTTCATGTCCGGCGTCGTCTCGCCGCGCGACAACCCGAGTTCGCGGCCGATTGCCTCGAGCAGCCGCGGCGCCCCCTGCACGTGGCACGCCGTGCCCATGCAGACGTGGATCCGGTGGCGGCCCACGGGCTTCAGGCTGAAGGCCCGGAAGAACGTGGCGATGCTCAGCACCTGCGACACCGGTGCCTGCACCCGCGAGGCCACGGCCTCGATCACCTCCCGCGGGAGGTGCAGGAACTCCTCCTGGCACTCGAGCAGCATCGCGATCAGGTGCTCGCGTTTGCGCCCGTGCCGATCGACGATGTGCTCGACCCTGGTGACATCGATCATGTCCGTGTCCTCCGGTTGCCGGCCGCGGCCGGCGTCACGCCTGCGGATCCAGGTCCATCGGGGCCGTCGGCGAGGCCGGCCTCGCCGCGCCGGATGACGTCGCGCAGCAGCGCCAGCCCCTCGGGACCGGCCAGTTCCGCCCCGTCGAGCGCCCGGCGCAGGTCGGCCGTCGCCAGGCTGTACTCCCGGGCCCCCCGGCGATGCGTGAACTCCAGGTCCAGGCCGGGCCGCAGCGCGGCGATGACCAGGACCGTCGTCTCCAGGTCGCCGAGGGGCGCCCGGTCCACGTGGCCGTGCCGGAACGTCGCCACCACCTCGGTGCCCTCGCCCACGTTCGACCGCACCTCGAGCCGGCCGCCGGCGGTCTCTGCCGCGTGGTGCAGCAGCGCCAGGCCGAGGCCCACGCGGCGCGTGGTGCGCGTCGTGTAGAACGGGTCGGCGGCGCGCGCGGCGGCATCCGGGTCCATCCCGCGGCCGTTGTCGAACACCCGGATCACCAGTTCGTCGTCCTCGAGCGCTTCGGTGATGTCGACCGCGATCCAGGTGGCGCCGGCCTCGACGCTGTTCTGGGCGATGTCGATCACGTGCAGGGCCAAGTCTTCCATGGGGCGCCCTCCGCCGAGCACCGCGCGGCCACCCGCGCCGCGCAGGGCCATCGCGACCTCGGCGCCCGTCACGGCGTCGAGGCGCAGGAACGTGACGGCCCGCCCGATGGCGGACGGGGTGTGGGCGTCCGAGCCCGTCAGGACCGGCAGGCGGTGCGGCGCGCCGAAACGCTGCCGCGCGGCGTCGTAGGGCATCCGCGCGGACACCTCCAGGGCGTCCACCGGGAGGCCGGGCGGCAGGAACCCGAGCTGGCCGAACAGGCCGAACCGTTCCCGATCGACGTGGGCCGGCACTGCGGCGCCGCCGCTGCGGTGGATTTCGTGCACCGTGCGCTCGAGGCTCCAGGTGGTGGCGCCCGCCAGCTGGGACGCGTTGAAGCCGAGCACCTCGGCCGCCTCGTTCGCGATGACCTGGTCGCCGAACACAGACGGGGCGGCGAACCCGGGTAGCGCTGCTGCCACGCGCGCGTGGAGCACGCCTGCCGCCGCCGCATCGGGCAGCAGCGCTACCACGTGAACTTCTTCCTCGCTGGTGATTTCCATGCCCGGCACCGCCACGCAGCCCGCCGCGTGCGCGGCCCGCAGCACCGCCGGCACGTTGTCCGCGGCGTTGTGGTCGCACACGACGAAGCCGTCCAGCCCGGCGCTGGCCGCGGCGCAGGCCACCGCCGCCGGGTGCATGTCGAGCTCCCCGCACGGCGACAGGCACGTGTGCACGTGCATGTCCATCGCGTACACGTTCAGGACGTCCCCCTCCCGCGCAACCCCAGCTGATACAGGCGCCCCACGGCCTCGAAGGCCGGCAGGGGCGTCACGATCAGGACCACGCCGTGCTCGGCCGCCCGCGCCACCGTGTCGGCGTCCGGCTCCCGGCCGTGCACGATGACGATGGCGGGCACGTTCTTGAGCTGCGCCACGGCCACGGTGTTGACGTGGCGCTGCAGGGTCACCCACACGTCGCCGTCGGCGGCGTGCGCCATGACGTCCGACAGCAGGTCGGACGCATACCCGCCGCCGACCAGCCGCCCGGCAAACCCCGTGGCCCCCAGGGCCCGCCCGTCCACGGCCCGGATCACGTCGGCGACGGCCACCGCGACGGCAGGACTAGACATCGGAACCCTCCATGGCGAACCGCATGTGCAGGTGCGTGCCCACGCGGACGGTGGACGCGATCTCGAAGGTGTCGCTGACGCGCTTCATGTTCGGCAGGCCCATGCCGGCGCCGAAGCCCATCTCGCGCATCTCGGGCGTGGCCGTCGAGTACCCCTCCTCCAGGGCGAGGGCGAGGTCCGGGATGCCCTGGCCCTCGTCGTCGACATCCAGTTCGACGGCGTCCCGCTCGACCGACAGCGTGACGACGCCGCGGTGGGCGTACATCGCGACGTTCATCTCGGCCTCGTACGACGCCACGGCCACGCGACGGACCGTATCGGCCGGCACGCCGATGCGCTGGAGCGTGCCCTTGATGAGCGTCGAGACGTGGCCCGCCGCGCTGACGTCGCCGCCGTCGATGTCGTACCGGCGCACGAGCGACGTGTTGCGCAGGCGCGCCCGCGGGTGCCAGCCCGCGCGGGTGTCGGCCACCAGATGGTAGAGCACCCCGGAGGCATCGAACGTGGACCGCGCCGTGGTGAAGAGCGCCACGCGGTGTTCCTGCGCGAAGGCGGTCACCTCCGGCCGCGGCTCCTTGCCGCGGACGAAGACGACGCCCACGAAGTCGACCAGGGCGGCCGTTCGCACCGCGAGCAGGGTGGCGAGGCTGGTGAGGAGCACCTGGCCGGGCCGGCTGCCCACCAGCACGTCGCTCATCAGGTCGGCCGCCACGATGCCGGCCACAGGCGTGGACAGATCGGCCTCCCACCACGGACGGGCCGACAGGGCCGCGCGCACGCCGTCCAGCGTGAGCACGGACGAGCCCGCAGCCGGTTCAGGAACCGGTGGCGGTGCCGTGTCGGCGGTCGGGCTGGTGGCCGTCATCATGTCGCGTCGTCCGGCTCAGGCCGTCACTTTTGTGCGGCCGATCACCTTGTTGCCCTTGCGCATCACGCGGGTCTGCGGGATGCGGCGGCCCGGGCAGGACTCCCAGCACGTCCCGCAGCCCGTGCACTTGTCGGCGTCGACGTAGCTCGCCTTGTGGCGCACCTTCACCGTGAAGTTGCCGATGAAGCCGCTGACGTCCTCCACCTGGCTGTAGGCCATGAGGTGGATGTTCTTGTGCTTGCCCACCTGGGTCATCTTGGGCGTCAGGATGCACGCCGCGCAGTCCAGGGTCGGGAACGTCTTGTCGAAGTGCGCCATGTGCCCGCCGATGCTCGGATCGCGCTCGACGAGGTACACCTGCTTGCCGGCCTCGGCCAGGGTGAGCGCCGCCGAGATGCCCGCGATGCCCGCGCCGACGATGAGGACGTCGGGGTTGACGGGCACCGTCGAGCGTTCCAGGGCGTCGTGGAGCACGACGCGGCGCACGGCCGCCGTGATGAGCCGGCGCGCCTTCTCGGTGCCCCGGTCGGCGTCCTTTGTCACCCACGACACCTGCTCCCGGATGTTGACCATCTGGTAGAGGTAGGGGTTGACGCCCTCGTCCTTGAGCACGCTGCGGAAGGTCGGCTCGTGCATCAGCGGCGAGCACGATGCCACCACGAGGTGGGTGAGCTTGTGCTTCCTGAGGTCGTCCTTGATGAGCTGCTGGCCCGGGTCCGAGCACATGAACTTGTACGTCTTCGCCAGCGCCACGTGGGGCAGCCCGGCGGCGTACTTCTCGAGCGCCAGGACGTCGATCTTGCTCGCGATGTTCAGCCCGCAGTGGCAGATGTAGACGCCGATGCGGCAGGTGTCGTTGGCTGGCATCTCGCCCTCCCGATCAGACCATCACCGGCAGCGGCGCCGCCGTGACGAAATTGCGCTGGAGCCCGAGGGCCTTCGGCTCGAGGCCGAACGCCAGTCCCAGGATCTGGGTGAAGTAGACGATGGGGAGGCTGCACGACTCGTCGGCGAAGGTGCGGCGCATCTGGCCCTGGTAGGCCTCGAGGTTGTACTGGCACAGCGGACACACGGTGGCCAGCATGTTCGCCCCGCGGCTCACGGCCTCCTTGATGAGGAGGTAGTTCAGCCGCACGCCGATGTCCTCCATCGTCCCCATGATGGAGCCGCCGCAGCAGCGGGCCTTGAGGGGGTACTCGACGGCCTCGGCGCCGAGGAGCGCCATGAGCCGGTCGAGCAGCTGCGGCCGCAGCGGGTCGTCGAAGGCGCCGTACGGCCTGACGATCTGGCAGCCGTAATAGGGCGCCACCTTGAATCCCTCGAGCGGCCGGACCACCTTCGCCCGGATCGCCTGCGGGCCGAGGTCGTGCATCAGGATGTCGAGCGGGTGACGCACGGCGACGTGCCCAGAGTAGGACAGGCCGGCCGCCTGCAGGCCCTTGTGGACCTTGCCGGCGATGTCGGGGTACTCCGCCAGGACGTGCTGGGCCTTGGCCAGGCCGAGGTAGCAGGCGGAGCACGGCGCCACGACGTCCTGCCGCATCGGCTCGGCCAGGGCGAGGTTGCGGGCCGCCAGGGCCACCGCCTCGGTCTCGTTGATCGACATGTAGGACGTCGCGCCGCAGCAGTTCCAGTCGGGAATCTCGTTGAGCTGCAGGCCCAGGTGCGCGAACACCGCGCGCAGCGACTCGTCGTACGGCCTGCCGAGCCCGCTCAGGGAGCAGCCCGGGAAGTAGGCATAGGCGGTCATGTCAGGATTCCTCCACCGCGTCGAGCACCTTCTTGAGCTGGTCCACCTTCTCGATGCGTTCGCGGGCGATGGCCATGCGGCCGGTCCGCAGGAGCTTGAGGCCGAGCGGCGCCATCTTCAGCATGCCGAGGGGGTTGGTCTGCAGCATCATCCGGACGACGACCCACATCTCGGAGTTGCGGCCGTTGGCGGCCACGCAGTCGTGGAACGCCCGGGCCAGGACGGGCGCGGGGAACCGCTTCGGGTGCCGGCGCTGCGCGATGGCCCGCCGCTTGAGTGCGTACATGATGTCGGTGACCTTGATGTCGCGCGGGCACCGGACCTGGCACTCGTAGCAGGAGGCGCACAGCCAGGGCGTCGCGGACTCCAGGACGTCGCGTTCGAGGCCGGCGCGCGTGAGCGCGATGATCCGGCGCGGCGTCAGGTCCATGTACACGGACATCGGGCACGCGCCGCTGCAGGTGCCGCACTGGATGCAGTCCCGCAGGGCTTCGCCGCCAGGCTTGGCCATGATGTCGGCGGGGAACGCCGGGTTGACGTCCTCCGCATACCGGCAGTGCGTAGTCCCGTTCTGCACGAGCGCACCTCCTCGGGTGTGGCGCGTGATCGATCCGTCAGCCTGGGTGCGGCCGTGGCGGGCCGCACGGGTCGGGGGCGGGTACGGTGGGGGGCGCCTGAGTCCGACAGGCGCATGCGCGGGGTACGCAGGCGCGGAGGTGTCGCGGGGTCAACACCCGATTCGGGCGGAGTCCCGGCACGTGCCGCTGGCCTGTCCGAATCAGGGTGAGCGTACGGACGGTACGCATGCCGGGTCAAGCAGCTTCGGCGAGTGAACTGATCGGAGAATGAAGGGGCCGCTGGCAACCCCAGGCCGAACGGGGGCCAATCGCCCCTTGACGGAACCCGACTCGAGGAGTAGGAATTAGGAAGTCCCCTGCGGTGTCCGCCCCAGCTCCCTGAGTACAACCTGATGCGACTGAATACACGCGGCCGTTACGGCATCCAGCTGATGGCTCAGCTGGCGTGCCGCACCACCGACAGCAGCCCGGTCGGCCTCAAGGCCGTCGCGGCCTCGACCGGTCTCCCCTGGCGGTACCTCGAACAGATCACCCGGCCCCTGCGCAAGGCGGCCCTGGTGCGCGGCCGCCCGGGACGCACGGGGGGCTACCTGCTGGCCCGCCAGCCCGACCGCATCACGCTGCGCGACGTGATCGAGGCCACGTCGGGACCCATCTGCCTGATGGACTGCGTTGACGATCCGGACTCGTGCGACCACTCGGCGGCCTGCACGTCGCGGCAGGTCTGGCTGGCGGTCACCGAGGACATCCGCGGCGTGCTCGCCCGCTACACGTTGTGCGACCTGGCCAAGCGTCCGTGCGCGGGGTGCCGCGAGGCCGCCGCGGCGGCGCGGGTCAACCGCACGTGGACGCAGAAGAAGATCGCCGGCGGCCGCAACGGCCGCCGGGCGGCCGGCCGCGGGCGGCGCGGCGCGGCGCGTCTGGATCCCGACGCATGAGCGACGTGCGGCCCGAGCTCGCGGCGGCGGCCTACAGCCTGGCGGACGACTACCGGTCCGGGTTGTGTCGCGCCCTCGAAGGCCGGTCCTGGCGCGAGACCTGGCAGCGTTTGATCGACGAACTCGCCCGCCGGTGCCCGGGTCACACCGCCGACGAGTATCACGCCGCGCTCGACCGCGGGTTCGTCGAGTCCCGCTGACGCCCCGGCCGAGCAGCCGCCGAACGGCCGAACGGCCTGTAGAATGTCCCATGCTCTCTGGCCTCGACTACGTCCTTGTCGGCCTGGCGGCGGTGGCCGCCGGCGCGGTCAACGCGCTGGCGGGCGGCGGGACGCTGATCACGTTTCCTATGCTGACGGCGGTGGGCGTGCCGGCCGTGGCCGCCAACGTCACGAACACCGTGGCGTTGTGCCCCGGCTACCTCGGCGCCACGTTCGCCCAGTCGAAGGACCTGCGCGGGCAGCGGGCGCGGACGTGGCTCCTGCTGCCGGCGGCCGCGCTGGGCGGCGTCATCGGCGGCGTGTTGCTGCTGCAGAGCGGCGAACGGCTGTTCCGGGTCCTCGTGCCGTACCTGATCCTCGTCGCCTCGGGCCTGCTGGCGGTGCAGGACCCGGTGCGGCGGTGGCTCGCCGCCCGCGCGGGGCGCACCCACGCCGCGGCCGGCACCCACGCCGCGGCCGGCACCGGCGCCGTGGCCGCGGTGGCGACGGGCCTCGCCGCGGTGTACGGCGGCTACTTCGGCGCCGGGCTCAGCGTGATCGTCCTGGCCGTGCTCGCGTTGACGCTGGACGACACGCTCACCCGGCTCAACGCCCTGAAGCAGGCCGTGGCGTTTGCCACCAACGTCGCCGCGGCGGTCTTCTTCCTCTTCTCCGGCCAGGTGCACTGGCGTGCCGCGGCCGTCATGGCGGTTGGTGCGCTCGTCGGCGGGTCCGTCGGCGGCCGCCTCGCCGGGCGCATCGCGCCCTCGACGCTGCGGGCCGTGGTCGTCTGCGTGGGGGTGGCCGTGGCCCTGGTGTACTTCACCCGTGGCTGACGTCATGTTGCCCGAACCCGGCCGCGACGATCGTCCGGGGACGGGGACGGCCCCGGAACCACCGGCCAGCCCGGGCGCGAGGCGCGCGCTGACGGCGCTGGCGGTCGTGGGCCTCGCCGTGTCGGGGCTCGTCTTCCTGCGGGCGGGATGGCTGCTGGCCGGCACCTCCGCCTACGTACTGTTCGGCCGGACGGTGACGGCCACGGTGGCCAGCGTGGAGCGGCACGACGTCATCGTGCGCAAGCCGCGGCCCTCACGCCCCGTCGCCCGGTATCGCGGCACCTACCGGTTCGTCGCGCCGGCGGCCGACGGGACACCCCGCACCTGGGAAGGCCGCTTCGAGACGGCCGACTTCCTGGGCGACGACCGTGTCGCTACCGTGTCGGACCCCTTACAGGTGCGGTACCTGGCGTTCCGCCCGGCGTGGTCGCGGCCCGCCGACAGCACCGACATCGACAACTGGCTCATGGCCGCGTTGATGACGCTCGCCGCCGGTTTCGGCGGCCTCGTCAGCCTGCTGCTCCTGCGCATGGCGGCTTCTGGGGGCGTGGGGACTGGGGCGTAAGGTCAGTCAGAAGCAAGAAGCAAGAAGCAAGAATCCAGAAGGGACACGGTACACGCAGTGCAGCGCTTCAGCCCTGCCCCTCGCCGCACCCGCATCGTTGAGGCGTGTTCCTTCTTGCTTCTTGCTTCTGACTCCGTCCCGTTCCCTTACCGTACCTTCCCCAACGCTGCCATGACCCGCCCCGGCGTCAGCGGCAACTGCGGCACCCGCGCGCCGGTGGCGTCGAAGATCGCGTTGGCGATGACGGCGCCCATCTGCACGATCGCCGGCTCGCCGCCGCCCTGCGCTGCCAGGTCCGACGGCACGATGACGCACTCGATGGCCGGCAGCCACGAGAAGCGCGGCAGTTCGTAGGTGCCGAAGTTCCTGTCGAGCACTTCGCCGTTGGCGAACCGCACTTCCTCGGTCAGGGCGTAGCCGAGGCCCATCATGATGCAGCCTTCCATCTGCTGCCGTGCGCCCTCGGGATTGACGACGAGCCCCATGTCCTGGGCACAGACCACGCGGCGGACGCGCACGGCGCCGGTGGCCTTGTCCACCTCGACCTGCGCGATGTTGGCGCAGTAGGTGCCCGCATCGACGCCGAGGGCCACGCCCACGCCGCGGCCGCTCGGGCCCGGCGCCGGCGTCCAGCCGAACTGCTTCGCGGCGGCCTCGAGTACGCGCCGCATCCGCTCGTCGCTCAGGTGCGCCAGGCGGAACGCCACCGGGTCCTCGCCCAGCGCGGCGGCCACCACGTCGATGTGCGACTCGCGCGCGAAGGCGTTGCTGTTGGCGGCGGGCGCGCGCCACGGACCGATGGCGAACGGGTGCAGCCCTGGCGTATTGGCGTTCCACCCGCCGCGCGCCACGGTGCGATGGTGCGGGAAGTTGTAGAAGTGCGCCGCGCCGCGTTCGCCGGCGCCCGTCACCGTGTAGTCCCAGTGGACGATGCGCTTCGCGGCATCGACGCCGGCCCGCACGGCCATCACGGCCGCGGGTCTGAACGTGTCGAAGAAGAACTCCTCCTCGCGGCTCCACACGACGCGGACCGGCACACCCGCCAGCACCGCCAGGCGGGCGGCCTCGACGGCCTGCCGCGATGCGCTCTTGCCGCCGAACCCGCCGCCGACGTGCGGCGTGATGATGCGCACCTTCTCGGGCGGCAGCTTCAGTGCCTGCGCCACCTGCGACTTGAGGGGGAACGGCGTCTGCGTGCCTGCCCACACCGTCACCTTGCCGTCCTTCATCTCGGCCACCGCCGAGTGCGTCTCCATGGCCGCGTGGGCCACGTAGCTGTTCAGGTACTTCGCCTCGAAGGTTCGCGCGGCCAGGCGTTCGCCTTCGGCGAGCGATCCGCCTTCCTGAACCGTCTGCCCGGCCGGCGCGGTCTTCTCGAGGTGCTCGAAGATCGTCCGGTCGTTCAGCGTGTTCGGTGACGGCGAGAAGGTCGCCTTCACGAGGGCGAGCGCCCGGTCCGCTTCGTCGCGATGCGCGTGGAGCACGGCCACGAGGTCGCCGTCCCTGATCACCCGGACGCCGGGCGCCGCCTCGGCGGCCGTGACGTCCACGCTGGCCAGCGTGGCCCCGTGGGCCGGCGGCCTGAGGAGGCGTGCGTGCAGCGCGCCCGGCGGCACGATGTCGCCGGCGTACTTCGCCCGGCCGGTGACCTTGTCGATCGCGTCACGGCGGGGCGCGGAGGTCCCCACCACGGTGTACGCGGTTCGTGCCTCGACGCGGGCGGGCTTGCTGACCGTGCGCTCGATGCGCCCCGTGCCGCCGGCGGCGCTCCACACCAGAGCTTCGTAGCGCACCTGCCGCTTCGGGTCGGCCTTCACCAGCACGGCCCCGTTCGCCGTCGCGAGCTGGTCGGCCGGGACCTTCAGCTGCTCGGCCGCCCATTCCACCAGGACAGCCTTCGTCTCGGCCGCGGCCTGCCGCAGCACGGGGCCGAACTGCCGGATGCTCAACGATCCGAACGTGCCCATGTCCCACGGGCACAGGTCGGTGTCGCCCATGACGATGTCCACGGAGGTGAGCGGCACGTCGAGCTCTTCGGCCACGAGCTGGGGCAGGGAGGTCATCGCGCCCTGGCCCATTTCGATCTTGCCCACCAGGCAGGTCACGCGCCCGTCCTTGCCGATGTGCACGTACGCGTTGAAGTCGGTGGGATACCCCTGCCGGGCCGGAGCCTGCGCCGCGCCCGTCCGGGCGCCCAGCAGGCCCTCGGCCGTGAAGATGACCAGCAGGCCCGTGCTCGTCAGCTTCAGGAACTCGCGCCGGTCCATCGTCGTCACGAAGCCCCAGCCGTCGGGGAGTTCGGTTTCGAAGACGTCGTCGTGGCGGGTCATCGGGCGCCTCCCTTCATGGCGGCGGCCGCCGTGTCGATGGCCTTCACGATCCGATCGTGGGCGCCGCAGCGGCAGAGGTGGCCGTCCATTTCCCGCGCGATGTCCGCACGGGTGGGCGAGGGGTGCTTCGTGAGGAGGGCGTAGGCGCCGAGGATCATGCCGGGCGTGCAGAAGCCGCACTGGAAGCCCACATGGTCCACGAACGCCTGCTGCACCGGGTGCAGCCGCGTGCCGCTGGCGAGTCCCTCGATGGTGATGACCCGCGTGCCCGCCACGTCCTTCATGGGCGTCGCGCACGAGCGCACCGGCTGGTCGTTGACGAGCACCGTGCAGGCGCCGCAGACGGACTCGCCGCACCCGAACTTGGTGCCGGTGAGCCCGAGATCGTCGCGCAGGACCCACAGCAGCATCCGCGTCTCGTCGACGGTGATGCGCGTGGGCGTGCCGTTGAGGGTGAACGCGATGTCCCGCATGGGCAGGCCTCCTGGGGGCTCAGTGTACAGAGGCTAGAGGCTGGAGGCT
>CAYNDV010000108.1:0-16299 GCA_964396055.1 uncultured Vicinamibacterales bacterium
GTCAACGCCACGGCCGCCGGCGTGTGGTTCGACATCCGCATGCCGGAGTTGACCGACCTCTACCCGAACAGCCCGGGCTGGGTGGCGGCCGTGCTGGTGATGGGCGCGGCCATCACGGTGGTCGCCGCCTACGGCTACAAGGTGGTGGCGCGCATCGCCAACATCGCCGCGCCGTGGATGGTGCTGGTCTTCATCGCCTACGGCCTCATCGGCGCGCGGCAACTGGGCATCGACTCGGTGGGTGGGTTCTGGGACCAGGCCGGCACGCTCATCTGGAAGGGCGGCGACCCGTTGCCGGGCCAGGCGAAGTTCACGTTCTGGCACGTGATGTTCTTCGCGTGGTTCTGCAACATGGCCATGCACATCGGGATGGCCGACCTGAGCGTGTTCCGCTACGCGCGCAAGTCCTGGTACGCGGTGGGCACCGCGGCGGGCATGTACCTCGGCCACTTCATCGCCTGGCTGGCGGCCTCGATCCTCTACGCGCACCAGCTGCACGTCACGCCGGAGAACACGGCTGTGCTCCCGGGGCCGCTCGCCTACAACGCCGCGGGCATTGCCGGCCTCGTCTGCGTGATTGTGGCGGGCTGGACGACGGCGAATCCCACCATCTACCGGGCCGGGCTCGCGTTCCAGGCCATCAAGCCGTCGTGGTCGCGGTACCGCGTGACGCTCGCGACCGGCGCCCTGGCAACCATCGCCGGCCTGTTCCCGGCGATCGCGATGAAGCTGCTGGACTTCGTGGCCCTCTACGGCCTGGTGCTGATGCCGATGGGCGCCGTCGTCTTCGTGGACTTCTGGCTGGCCCGGCGCTTCGGGTTCCGCCCGAACTACGCGGCCGCGGCCGGCGTGTCGTTCAACTGGGCTGCGGGTCTCGCCTGGGTGCTCACCCTGGCAGGCTGCCTGGCGCTGGTGCGCGCGGGCGGCCTGCAGATCTACTTCGTCGGCCTGCCCGGGTGGTTTGCCGCGGCCACGCTCTACATCGTGCTCAGCCGCCTGGTGCAGCGCAAGGAGGTGGGGCTGTGAAGACCATCGCCCGGACCGTGTCCTATGCGGCACTGGCCGCGACGATCGTCCCGCCGGTGCTCTACGTCACCGGCGCGCTGACGCTCGCCGCGGCGCAGGGCTGGATGCTCGGCGCGACGGTGGCGTGGTTCGCGGCCACGCCCGTGTGGATGGACCGCTAGGCCTTCTCCAGGACGAACGAAGCGAACGGCTCGATCGTCGTGCGCCCGGTCAGCACGACGTTGTCGCCGAGGGCCTTGAGGCGCAGAGCCCCGAGGTCCACCACCTGCGGCTGCCGCCGGCAGTTGTGCAGGAAGTAGAACGTGCGCCCGCCGCCCGAGCGCCGCTGCACCGTCACGCCCTCGGGCAGGTCCACGTCGAGGCACCGCGTCAGCTTCAACTGGGACACCAGGCTGCGCGTCAGCCCATCGAGCAGGCCGTCCGCCGCAGGCCTGGCCGCCAGGTAGTACACCTGCCCGGCGCCGTGCGCGTTGACGGTCAGGGCCGGCAGGCCCGCGTAGAAATCGGTCTTGTAGGTGGCCAGCGCCGTCGCGCCCTCGAGGTGGACCCGCTCGCAGTAGTCCTTGACCGGGTGCTCGCCCGCCAGGCCGAGCGGGTTGGCGGCCGCCGCCACGATGCGCTGGGGCGGGTTCGGGTACAGGGCATCGATCTCCTCTGACCAGATCCCGGCCATCTTCCGCAGGCCGCCGCCAGGCCAGCCGCCGCGCAGCACGAGCGCCGTCTCGTTCACCACGCCCGACAGGTAGGTCAGCACCAGCGTGCCGCCGCCCCTGACGAACGCGTCCAGGCGGTCGGCCACGCCGGGCTTCAGCATGAAGAGCATGGGCGCCACCACGAGGCGGTACCGCGAGAAGTCCGACAGGCTCTCGATGACGTCCACCGGCACGCCCAGCTTCCAGAACGGCCGGTAGTGATCCAGGCACGTCTGGCCGTACTCCTTGTCGAACGGCGTCCGCGGCGTGGTCTGGCGCGGCCCCTGCGAGTACATCAGCGCCCAGCGGACCTCCGTGTCGAAGACCACGGCCACCTCGGGGCGGATGGTGGTGCCCACCACGCCGTCGAGGTGCTTCAGGAAGGCGCCGTGCGCGACGATGTCCTGGAAGACGCGCGATCGCTCGGTTTCACCGTGCTGGACGACTGCCCCGTGGAACTTCTCGGCCGAACCCTGGCTCGCCCGCCACTGGAAGTACATCGTCGTGTCGGCGCCGTGGCCGAGGGCGACGAGCATTTCCTGGCGGTGCTGGCCCGGCTTCTTGAGCTGCGGCGTCGCCATCCAGTTTGTGGCCGACGGGCTCGACTCCATCAGGATGAACGGCATCCCGCCCTTCATCGTGCGGTACATGTCATGGAGGAACGACAGATCGGCGACCTGCCGCCAGGAGTCCTCGGCGTGCAGCCGCGGGTACGCGTCCCACGAGATGCGGTCGCAGAGGCCGGCAAATCGCCAGTAGTCGAGCCCCACGAACATCGTCATCATGTTGGTGGTGACGGGCACCGAGGGCGTGACGGCCCGGAGCGGCGCGATCTCGTTCGTCATGAAGTCGACCGTCTGGTGCGTCACAAACCGGTCCCAGTCGAGGTTGAGACCGTCGACCGGGCTGTCGATCGGCTCGATCTGCTCCCACGCCGTGATGGTCTGGCTCCAGAACGCCGTCCACCACGCGCGGTTGAGGCGATCGAGCGTGCCGTATTTCTCGCGCAGCCACGCGCGGAAGGCCTCGAGGCAGTACGGGCAGAAACACGCGCCGCTGTACTCGTTCGAGATGTGCCAGCCCGCCAGCGCCTTGTGGCCCTTGTACCGTTCCGCGAGCCTGCCGTTGATGATCCGCACCTTTTCGCGGAACACCGGCGACGTGAAGCAGTGGTTATGGCGACCGCCGTGCGCCTCGCGCAGACCGGCCCGGGTGGTCCGTCGCACCTCGGGGTATTTCTGGGACATCCAGCGGGGCTTGCCGCCGCTCGGGGTCGCGAGAAACGCGTAGTACCCATGCGCGGCGAGGCGGTTCATGATGTCGTCGAGCCACGCGAACTCGAAGCGCCCCTCCTCGGGCTCGAGCGACGACCACGCGAAGATGCCGATGGAGAAGGCGTTGCAGCCGGTCTTCGCCATCAGCCGGAAGTCCTCCTCGATGACGGCCGGATCGTGCAGCCACTGCTCCGGGCTCCAGTCGCCGCCGTGCAGGATGTGCGGGTACCCGGGGATGATGGGCGGATAGCGGTCCGGCAGCGCGGCCCCGCCCTGCCAGGGCTCGACCGCGAACAGACGGCCCGGCACGGCGCAATACGCCGTGGCCGCGAGGGCGGTCTTGAGGAACGGACGCCGGCCGAGGGTGGAATGCGACACGTCAGCCTCCCGAGTGAACGGATGTTGGCAGCCGGAGCGACCGCCCCGGCAGCGATTATGGCCCCCCGCAGGGGGCTGTCAACGGGCACGGTGATGCACCCGTCCGTTCACCCATGAGAAACGTTCCCGGGCGACGCCCGGGCGGAGGCAGGTCACCTGCCGGCCTCCTATCAGGCCTGACGTGTGCTCGGCTGGCTCTGCTGGACCGTCGTGGTGGTTCTGAATCGCACAACATCATCGCTCGCGCCCGCCTGTATTGCCCCCTCCCGCCACGCAGGGCTACCCTGACGAGCAACATGCCTGTGGACCACACCGCCCGATGGCCCCGCCGATTCCGGACCGCCGCCGCGCTGCTCGCAGCCGCGCTGGTCTGCGCGGGCACACGCGGTCACGCCATCAGCCCGCCGGCCATTGACCGCCACGCCCTGGTGACGCGCCATCACCCGATCGTCGGGCGGATCGATCCCGAGTCGCCCCTGTCGGTGGGCAACGGCGAGTTCGCGTTCACCGTCGATGCGACCGGTCTGCAGACGTTTCCGGAACTGTACGAGCCGACCACGCCGCTGGGCACGTTGTCGAACTGGGGCTGGCACACCTTCCCGAATCCGGAGCGCTGGCACATCGACACGTTCGCCTTCGCAAAGTTCGACAGCCACGGGCGGCAGGTCGGCTACGCCGACATCCCCGGCAATCAGCGGACGCCGGAGGTCACGTGGCTGCGGGCCAATCCGCACCGGCTGCATCTGGCCCAGATCGGGTTCGTCCTCACGCACGCCGATGGCTCACCGGCCTCGCCGGCGGACCTGACCGGCGTGCGCCAGGAACTCGACTTGTGGAACGGGCTCATCCGCAGCCGCTTCATGTTCGACGACGCGGCCGTCGACGTCGAAACCGTCTGCCACCCGGCGTCGGACACGATCGCGGTGCGCATCGTGTCGGCGCTGCTCGGGTCGGGCCGCGTGGCCGTCTCCATCCGGTTTCCCTACGGCACGGGCAACGTCGCCACCGCCGACTGGACGCGTCCCGACGCCCACCGGACGGTCCTCACGGCACCCGGTCCCCGCCGAGCCCGCTTTGCCCGCACCCTGGACGCGGACCAGTACACGGCGGAGGTCGCGTGGGAACCGGCCGGGGCCCTGTCGGCGTCGGCCCCGCACGCCTTCACGCTGACCGCGCCACCGGGCGAATCGACGCTGGCCTTCGTCGCGTCGTTCTCGCCCGCGCCGCTGCCGGAACCGCCACCTGCGTTCGACGCCGCCCAGGCCGCCGCGCAAGCCCACTGGAACCGCTTCTGGTCCACCGGAGGGGCCATCGATCTGTCGGGCAGCACGGATCCGCGCTGGAAGGAACTCGAGCGCCGCATCGTCCTGTCGCAGTATCTGACCGCCATCCAGTGCGCCGGCCGCTACCCACCGCAGGAAACGGGCCTGACCTACAACAGCTGGGAGGGCAAGTTCCACCTGGAGATGCACTGGTGGCACGCGGCGCAGTTCGCGTTGTGGGACCGTCTGCCGCTGCTCGAGAAGAGCCTTGGCTACTACCGCGACATCCTCCCTGCGGCCCGCGCCACGGCCGCGCGCCAGGGGTACACCGGCGCGCGCTGGCCCAAGATGACGAGCCCGTCCGGCGCCGAGTCGCCGTCGAGCGTGGGCCCGTTCCTCGTCTGGCAGCAGCCGCACCCGATCTTCTACGCGGAACTCGTCTACCGTGCCCGCCCCGGCCGCGAGACCCTCGAGGCGTTCCGCGACGTCGTGTTCGAGACCGCCGAGTTCATGGCCTCGTTCCCCGCGCGCGATGCCGCGCGCAACCGCGTCGTCCTGGGCCCGCCGCTGCAGTGCGCCCAGGAGACCTATCCGAAGGACCGCACCGCCAACTGCACGTTCGAACTCGTGTACTGGGCCTGGGGCCTCGACGCCGCCCAGACCTGGCGCGAACGGCTTGGCCTGCCGCGGGAACCCCGATGGGACGAGGTCCGGCAGCACCTCGCCGCCCCCGCCCTCGCGGACGGGAGGTACCTGTTCGCAGAAACGGCCCCGGACAGCTACACGAATCCGAAGTGGGCCACCGATCATCCGTCCGTCGTCGCGGCCCTGGGCGTGCTGCCGGGACCCGGCATCGAACCGGCCGCCATGGGTCGCACCTTCGCGTGGATCTGGGATCATTGGAACTGGCCGACCACGTGGGGCTGGGACTATCCGATGATGGCCATGACCGCCGCGCGGCTGGGGCTGCCCGGCCGCGCCGTGGATGCCCTGCTGATGGACACGCCCAAGAACGTGTACCGGATCAACGGACACAACCACCAGCGTCCCGGTCTCACGATCTATCTGCCCGGCAACGGCGGCCTGCTGTATGCGGTGGCCATGATGGCGGCGGGGTGGGACGGCGCGCCCGCGCGGCCGGCGCCGGGCTTCCCCGACGACGGGCGCTGGGTGGTCCGCTGGGAAGGTCTGCGGCGGGCGCCGTAGCGCAGGAGATCCCGCACGTGATTCGCAAAGCGTTCCGCATGAGCGTCCACCCCGGGGCCGAGGCCGAGTACGAGCGCCGCCACCGGCCGATCTGGGCCGACCTCGAACAGGTCCTGCGCGATCACGGCGTCGGCACATATTCGATCTTCCTCGCGCCCGACACCGGTGACCTGTTCGGCTACGTGGAGGTGGACGACGAGGCGCGCTGGAACGCCATCGCCCGCACCGACGTCTGCCGGCGGTGGTGGGCGCACATGCGCGAACTGATGCCGTCGAACCCGGACGCCAGCCCGGTCTCCCAGGATCTGCGCGAGGTCTTTCATCTCGGACGTACGCCGGCCGCCCCGGGCGATCTGGTCACCGCGGGCGCCGGCGCGGCCCCCAACCCGGCCCCCGGCGGGGCCCCCGACCGAGGACAGCCACAATGACGCACCTGCACGACCGCTGGACGGCGGAGGGCGAAGCCGCCTGCGCCGGCGAGCCCCTCTCGCTCCTCCGGTACCGTTCCAACCTGCTCGGCGCCGATCAGCGCATCACGAACTACGGCGGCGGCAACACGAGCGCGAAGTTCGACGTCACCGACCCGGTCAGCGGGAAGCCGGTACGCGTGCTGGCCGTGAAGGGCAGCGGCGGCGACCTGGGCACCATCGGCAACGCCGGGTTCGCGGTGCTCGACCTCGCGCGCCTCCACCAGCTGCGCGAGACGTACCGCGGCGAGGCGCACGAAGACGACCTGGTGGCGCACTACCCGCGCTTCAGCGTGGCGAATCACGGCGCGCCGCCGTCAATCGACACACCGCTGCACGCGTTCCTGCCGTTCAGCCACGTCGATCACCTGCATCCGGACTGGGCCATCGCCCTGGCTGCCAGTGCCAACGGCCGGGCAAAGCTCGAGGAGTTCAACCGGCGCTTCAATCGCCGGATCCTCTGGGTGCCCTGGCAGCGGCCCGGGTTCGAGCTGGCGATGATGCTGCGCGCCGCCATCGAGGCGCATCCCGATGCCGACGGCATCGTCCTCGCCTCCCACGGGCTGTTCACGTGGGGCGACACGTCCCGTGCGTGTTACCTGAATACCCTGGCCGTCATCGACGACCTGGGGACGTTCGTCCTCGAGCACCAGGCCGCGGTGCCGGCGTTCGGCGGGCCGATTCACCAGCCGCACGCCGACCGCCACGCACTGGCGGCAGCCATCCTGCCGTACCTGCGCGGCCGGCTCGCGACGCTCCGGCCCTCGATCGGGGTCTTCGACGACGCGGCCGATGCCCTCCAGTTCGTGAATGCCCGCGACGCGGAAGCCCTGGCGGAGGTCGGCACGAGCTGCCCCGATCACTTCGTCCGCACGCGCATCAAGCCGCTGTGGGTGCCCTGGGATCCCGCCACCGGCACGCTGGATTCGCTGAAGGACGCCATCACCCACGCGGCAGCGCGGTACCGGTCGGACTACACGGCCTACTACGACGCGTGCGCGACACCGTCGTCGCCGAAGCTGCGCGACCCGAATCCGTCGGTGGTGCTCCTGCCCGGCGTGGGGCTCTTCGCCTTCGGCATGACCCGCCGTGAGGCGGGCTACACCGCCGAGTTCTACCGCAACGCCATCCGCGTCATGGCCGGCGCCTCGGCGCTCGGCGGCGGCGAGACAGCCCCCGGGCCCCTGCCGCAGCCGAGGCGCACGGACGACGCCGCGGGATTCACGGCCGTCCGCAACTACGTAGCCCTGCCGCCGCGCGAGGCGTTCAACATCGAGTATTGGGCCCTCGAGGAAGCCAAGCTGCAGCGGATGCCGCCGCCCCGCGAGTTGAGCCGCCGCGTATGCCTGGTCGTCGGGGCCGGCAGCGGCATCGGGCGCGCCGCCGCCCTGCAGGCCGCCGCGCTGGGCGCCCATGTGGTCGCCGCCGACCGCGACGCCAACTCCGCCGCCGACACCGCGGCCGCGGCGCTGGCCGCCGGCGGGCCGGACACGACGCTCGCCTGCCCCGTCGACATCACCAGCCGCGACAGCATCCGCGCCCTGCTGGCCGCCGTCGTGGGGCGGTTCGGCGGCCTGGACATCCTGGTCAACACCGCGGCGATGTTCCCGCCGCCCGATCTCGAGGGCCGCGTCTCCGACGACCAGTGGCACGCGGCGCTGACCCTGAACGTGACGGCGAACTACCTGCTGGTCGACGAGGCGGCCCGGCTGTTCGCCGACCAGCGGACACCCGCGTCGATCGTGCTCACCAGTTCGGCCAACGCGGTGGTCGCCAAGCGCGGCAGCGAAGCCTACGACGTCAGCAAGGCCGCCCTCAGCCATCTCGTGCGGGAACTGGCGGTGCGGCTCGCGCCGCTCGTGCGGGTCAACGCCGTGGCCCCGGCGACGGTGGTGGCGGGGTCGGCAATGTTCCCGCGGGACCGGGTGCAGGCGTCGCTGGCCAAGTACGGCATCGCGTGGACTGACGACGAGAGCACCGACGCGCTGCGGGAGAGGCTGGCGCGGTTCTACGCTGCCCGCACGCTGCTCAAGGAACCGGTCACCCCGGCGTTCAATGCCGAGGCGATCCTCTGGCTGGCCGGCCCGCGCAGCGGCCGCACCACCGGGCACATCATCCCGGTGGACGGCGGGCTGCCGGAGGCCTTCCTGCGGTAACCTTGGCCGTGAACCGTGAGCCCTGAACCCTGAACCGTGAACCCAACCATCCATGCCGCCGTCGATCTCGGGGCCGGCAGCGGCCGCGTCCTGGTGGGGGGGCTGAACCCGACGGGCCTCGCCTGCCGCGAGGTGCACCGCTTCCGCTACGAGCCGCGCCGGCTCGACGGCCGCCTGCGCTGGGATGCCGGCGCGCTCATCGCGGGCGTGTTCGAGGGCCTGCGCCTCGCGGCCGAGGCCGCCGACGTCCTTCACCTCGCGTCGATCGGCGTCGACGCCTGGGGCGTCGACTACGCGCTGCTCGATGGCGACGGCAGGCTGGTCGAGGAACCGATCTGCTACCGCGACCACCGTACCGACGGCGCCATCGACGAGGTCTGCGCACGCGTGGGGCGCGACACGATCTACGCGCGCACGGGTATCCAGTTCCAGCCGTTCAATACGCTGTACCAGTTGTGGGCGCACGTCCGCGACGGCTTCCCCGCCCACGCGGCGCGTCTCCTGCTCATCCCCGACTACTGCCATCACGCGCTGTGCGGCGCGACGTGCATCGAACGCACCAACGCGTCGACGACCCAGCTGATCAACGCGGGCACCGGCCTGTGGGACGACGACCTGTTCGCGCAACTCGGGCTGCCCCGCCACGTCATGCCGGACATCGTTCAGGCGGGCACGCGGCTCGGCGAAGTGAAGGCCGGGCCGGGGGTGCCTGCCGGGCTGATCGGCGTTCCCGTCGTGGCCCCGGCCACCCACGACACCGGCAGCGCGGTGGCCGGCATCCCGCTGCGGCCCGGCTGGGCGTTCATCTCGTCCGGCACCTGGTCGCTCGTCGGCGTTGAACGCGAGACGCCGGTGCTCACGCCGGCGGCAGCCGCCGCCGGCCTCACCAACGAGTCCGGCGTCATCGGCACCACGCGGCTGCTCACCAACGTGATGGGCCTCTGGCTGCTCGAGTCGTGCCGGAAGGAATGGGCCGCGGCCGGCCGGGCCGTCGACCTGCCGGACCTGCTGGCCCAGGCGGATCGGCTGGGCGGCGCGCCGGGCATCGTGGACCCGGACGACCGACGGTTCTTCGCGCCCGACAGCATGACGGCCGCCCTGCGCGGCGCGCTGGCCGAAACCGGGCAGCCGGATGCCCCCGACCCGGCGACCCTGGCGGCGGTGATCCTGGATTCGCTGGCGCTGCGGTACGCGTCGGTGGTGGCGTCGATCGAACGGGTCACCGGCACGCGAATCCCGGGCATCCACATCGTCGGCGGCGGATCGCTGAACCGGTACCTCAACCAGGCGGCGGCCGATGCGCTCGGCCGGCCGGTGCTGGCAGGGCCGGTGGAGGCCACTGCCACCGGCAACCTGCTGATGCAGCTCCTGGCCGCCGGCCAGTTGCCGTCGCTGGCCGAAGGCCGGCGGTTGCTGGCGCCCGGCGGCGGCATCGAGCGCTTCGAGCCCCGCAACCCGCAGCGCTTCCGTGATGCGGCGCGGCGATTCGCCGACCTCGAATCGTCACGGGCGTGAGGCCTGCGCCGGCCAGGGATAGCTGAGGCGGTAGCGGCCGCTGCCGACCTCCACGACCACGCTGCCGGCATCCTCCCTCGCGCCCGTGACGCCCGCGGCGGCGGCTACTGGCTGACCGCCTTCCGTGACGCTGGCCAGCGCGGCGCGCGGCAGCGTGATGGTGGCGCGGGTGTTGGCCGGCACCTCCGCGGCCACGGTGAAGACACCGCCCTCGATCGTCCAGGCCGACGACACCCGGCCGTACGGCGTGTCGTGCGAGGCACTCGCCTTCGTGAAGCCGCCGCCTGGCCGCGGGCGGATCACGGCGTGGCGGTAGCCCGGCGCCGCCTCGTCGAGGTCGAGGCCGGCCAGCACGCTGTACATCCAGTCGCCGATGGCGCCGTACGCGTAATGGTTGAACGAGTTCATCCCCGTGTCCTGGAACGATCCGTCCGGCTTCTGCCCGTCCCAGCGTTCCCAGATCGTCGTCGCCCCCTGAGTCACCGGGTAGAGCCACGACGGGTACTCGCGCCGCGTGAGCAGCCGGTAGGCCTCGTCGAGATAGCCATAGCGCGTCAGGACGTGGCAGAGGTAGGGCGTGCCCACGAACCCGGTGGTGAGGTGCCGCCGTTCGCGCACCTCCCGCGCCAGGCGCCCGGCGGCGACGGCACGCATGGCCTCGGGCAGCAGGTCGAAGTGCAGGGCCAGCACGTACGCGGTCTGGGTGTTCTCGCCGACGCGCCCCGTCGGGGTCACGAACTCGCGCACGAAGGCGGCCTTGATGCGGGCCAGCAGCGCCTCGTACGTCGCGGCCTCGTCGTGCCGGCCCAGCACCCGGGCCGTGCGCGCCAGGAGATCCGTGGACCGCGCGAAGAACGCCGTCGCGATGAGGTCCTTGCCTGTGGTGGCCCCGGGGTAGTCGGAACGCGTGGTGGCGAACGCCAGCCAGTCGCCGAAGTGCGGGTCGCCGTCCCAGATCAGGTCATCGCCCGCGCGGGCGCGCTGGAACTCGACCCACTTCGCCATGCTGGGATACTGCTGCTCGAGCAGCCGCCGGTCGCCGTAGGTCAGGTACATCGTCCACGGGATGATGACCGCCGCGTCGCCCCAGGCCGCCGATCCGCCGGGGCGATCGCTTGGCGCCCGGCCCAGCACGTTCGGAATGACGTGCGGCACGCTGCCGTTGTCGAACTGGTCGGCCGCCAGATCCGCGAGCCACTTGGTGAAGAAGCCGGCGACATCCATGTTGAACGCCGCCGTCCGGGCGAACACCTGCGCGTCACCCGTCCAGCCCAGGCGCTCGTCACGCTGCGGGCAGTCGGTCGGCACGTCCAGGAAGTTGCCCTTCTGCCCCCACACGATGTTGTGCTGCAGCTGGTTGATCTCGGGGTGCGACGTCTCGAAGGCGCCCGTGCCCCGCATGTCGGAATGCACGACGACGCCGGTCAGCCGGTCAGGCGTCAGGACCCCCGGGTAGCCGTCGATGGCCACGTAGCGGAATCCGAAGAACGTGAACCGCGGCTCGAGCACCTCCACGCCCCCGCCCTTGAGTGTGTAGCGCGCGGTGGCCTTCGCCGCGCGCAGGTTCGCGGTGTAGAAGTTGCCCTGCTTGTCGAGCACCTCGGCGTGCCGCAGCGTGATCGTGGTTCCGGCAGGCCCCTCGGCCGTGAGACGCACCCAGCCCACCATGTTCTGTCCGAGATCGGCCACGGTGTCACCTGCCGGCGTCTTGAAGATCCGCACCGTCTTCAGTTCCTGGACGGCACGGACGGGCGGCCCGGCCGGGGCCACGAGGTGGTCCTTGCGGTGCGACGCCACAGCCACGGGTGTCCAGTCGGCGTCGTTGAAGGCCGCCTCCGTCCAGCCCGGCTTCTCGAGACGGGCGTCCCAGGTCTCGCCGTCGTAGATCTCGGACATCAGCAGCGGACCCGTCGCGGCCTTCCACGCGCGGTCGCTCGTGACAACGACCTCACGGCCGCTGCGGTCGGTGATCCGCAGCTGGAGCAACAGGCCCAGCCGGGTGCCATAGATGTTGCGCTGGCCTTCCCACGCGAGGTTGCCCCGGTACCAGCCGTTGGCCAGCACGGCGCCGATGGCGTTGGGGCCGTCCTTCAGCAGGTCCGTGACGTCGTAGGTCTGGTACTGCAGGCGCTGGTTGTAGCTCGTCCACCCCGGCGTGAAGACCTGGTCGCCCACGCGCCGGCCGTTCAGGTAGAGCTCGTACAGGCCGTGGCTCGTCACGTACGCCCGCGCCCGGCGGGGCACGCCGCGCAGCGTGAAGGTCCGCCGCAGCAGGGGCGCCGGGCCCGACACCTTCGGATCGTCGGGCAGGGTGGGTTCGATCCAGTCCGCCACCCAGTCCGCCGGCGCAAGCAGCCCCATCTCGAACCACGCCGGCGTGCTCCAGACGGTGGCGGCGCCGGTCTCGTCCCAGCAACGGACGCGCCAGACATAGCGGCGACCGGAGGCCACCGCCGGCCCGGCGTAGGTGACCTGCGTCGAGGCGTCGGACATCACCTTGCCGGAGTCCCAGGTCAGCTGCCGGCTGCGCGTGAGGGCGTCGGCGCTGTCGGCGAGCTGCAGCTGGTAGGCCGTCTGCCGCACGCCCCGGCGCTCCGACGCGAGCTGCCAGCTGAACCGCGGCCGCGTCGCGTCGATGCCCAGGGGATTCTCCTGGTACTCCGTCCGCAAGGCCGTCAGCGTCACGCCAGCCGGCGCGGCCGGTCCCTGCGCGTCCGGCGCCACTGCCGCCAGCATCGCCACCACCACCACGGCGGCAGCCCCCGTCATCCTGCGTCCTGCGATCAGCGTCATCATGCCCTCCGTCCGGCTGGACGCGCACGAGCATACGCCGAACGGCGGCTGCGGGCCAGACGAACCCGCAGGGGCCGGGCGGGCCCGACCCGGGGGATTCGTGGCATAATCGGAGTGATTCGTCTGTGCCTGCAGGAGTGCCCGTGTTGCGTCTGCGAACCGCTTCGTCCCTGGTGTGCGCCGCTGCCTTCGCGCTGACGGCGTCTGCGTGCAGCGAGAACCTGACGTCGCCCACGACGGCGGCCCAGTTCACCCAGACCGACATCCGTGTCGGCACGGGCACCGAGGCGACCGCCGGTCGCGAGCTCACCGTGCACTACACGGGCTGGTTCTACGACTCGACCAAGCCGGACAACAAGGGCGTGCAGTTCGAGACGTCCGCGGGGCAGCAACCGTTCACCTTTACGCTCGGGGCGGGACAGGTGATCAAGGGCTGGGACCAGGGCCTGGTGGGCATGCGCGTCGGCGGTCTGCGCCGACTGACGCTGCCGCCGGACTACGCCTACGGCTCGGGCCGGACGGGCAAGATCCCGCCCGACGCCACGCTGCTGTTCGAAGTGGAACTGGTGAGCATCACCGAGACGACCACGCCGTAGTGCCGGGCGTCAGCCCGGCCCTGTCCGACGCGCCCTATTTCGCGCTGGCCGACGCCTTGGGGCCCAGCCGGATCCGGCCGCCCACCATGAAGTAGGTCAGGTTGTCGTCGACGGCCTTGTCCTTGCCGCCCACCGCGCCGCCCTTGATGGCGAGGTAGCCGGCGTCCGCGTAGATCCCGAACATCGGCGACACCCAGATCTCGAAGCCGCCGCCGAACATCCAGCCCCAGCCGCTGGTCTCCTGCTCGAACACCTGCGTGCCACCCGGGTAGGTGATCGACACCCCGTCGTCGGTCGTCACCGTCGAGGGTTCGATCGTCTCGGTGGTGGTTCGGATGGCGTCGTGGTAGTTCATCCCGCCGAAGCCGTAGATGCGGGCGGACCCGACGGGCGCGCCGACCTTGGCGGCGACGGTGGCGACGTTCGCGTCGAAGGTGGTCTCGAAGTTGTACCCGGGGCCGCGGCCGGTCGCCTTCATCTGCCCTGGTCGGATGTACCCCAGTTCGACGCCCAGGATCCGGTTGATCCAGAACGCCCCGTGCGCACCAAAGGCCAGGCCCATCCCGGTGTCGGAACACTCGGGACCGGTCCCGCACGCCAGGGCCGGCGTTTCGCTGAACGACGACAGGCCCGCGCCGCCGCCCAGCACGAGGCCGGTTGGCGCGGGACGCCGCACCTTGGGTATCGAGGCTGTGAGTTCGTCCTCGGAGGCCAGCCACTGCACGGGCGCGGGGCCCTGGCGCAGTCGCAGCACGGGCAGCGGGCCCGCCACGTCCACGACGAACGTGGTGACGCCCTTCACCAGGTAGATGCCGGGAATTTCCTTGCGCTCGCAGCCTTCCCACAGGGGAGGCGGCGCGGTGAAACGCTCGAGCACGAGCACGCGGCGTCGGTCCGGACACGCGTCGACGAAGACGTACGCGTCCATCTCGGTCGTGCCGAGGGCGGCGGCGCCCGACGCCGTGACGGAGGCCGTGCCATCGTCGCCCGCCGGGGCGGAACCGACACTGGCGCTCTTCAGGACCACCTCGAGCGTCGTCCCGGCCGGTGCCCCCTTGACGATCACGGTCTGCGCCGCGGCGCTGCCGTTCCCCGCCACGAATGCCACCGCGACCGCCACGGCCAGCGGCCGCCACATCACACGCATGCTCGAACCCTCCGAGAACCCCGCTCAGCGATTATGGTTCACGGCCGATCAGTCCTGCAACCACGCCGGCCGCTCGCCGGTGAGTTCCCACGTGATGAGCGAGACGGGGACGAGGCCCGCGGCCAGGAATTCGTCCATGAACGCGCGCATCGAGAACCGGCTGCCCAGCTGGGCCCGGCGTCGCGCCAGCAGCGCCTCGATCTGCATCTTGCCGACGAGATAGCTCGTGCCGTAGGCCGGCTGCTGCAGGTACAGGTGCTGCTCGCCCCGCACGAGCGTCCCGTTCAGGCTCAGCCAGCCCCTGGGCGTGCGCGCGGCGGCAAACGCGGCCGCCTCCTCGAGCGTGGCGTCGTTGGCGTGCATGCGGAGATCGCCGAGCGCCCGGGCGGCGCGCTGGATGACGAGGATGTGGATGAGTTCGCGGCTCCGCGGGCTGGCGTCGAACAGCCCGGCGGCCATCATCCACTCCTCCCACCCGGTGGCCAGGCCTTCGGTGCGCGTATCGAAGATGTTGTACAGGAGCGGACGCGCGCGGATCGGGCTCGCCGGCGGCTCGTGGGCCAGGAAGCCCTTGTCGAACCAGTGGAAGCCGTGCAACCGCATGGCGAGGGGCTCGCGATAGTCGACCTCGCTGAAGAACTCGCGGGGACCGGGACGGAAGCGACCCAGACGGGCGCGCAACGCCGGCTCCATGTACGGCTTCACGGTGAGGATCTCGCGCGCCTGCAGGAAGGCCATGTAGGCGGCCAGCGCCTCCTCGAAGCGGCGGGCATGGGTGGCGGCGTCCGCGATCGGCTCCTGCGGCGGCAGGGCGGCGTTGCGGTGCTCCTCGAGCGCCAGCAGGGCGTGGGCGCGATCCAGTTCGCGGGCCAGCAGGGTGTATTGCCCGTCCCACGACCACGGCACCAGGTGCACGTGCCGCAGGTACCAGGTGTAGTGGTCACGCCCGACGCCCGAAGGCCCGGTCTTCAACGGCGCCTGCGCATCCACCCAGGCTGCGAAGGCATCCGTCGCTTCCCGGGCCCGGACAACGTCGGCCGCCAGGGCTGGCCAGTCGCTGCCGAGGCGCGCCGCGAACGCCGTCAGGTCGCCGCTCTGGTCGCGCAGTTGTGTCGACGCATACCGCCACAGGTCGGCGCCCGTGCCCGTCAGGTTGCCCCGGGCCTGGGCGAGCAGCGCCGGCACGGCGCGGACCCGCTCCTGAATCGCGGCAGCGTCGGCCGCTGCGAGCGGCCATGCGTACGCCCAGAGATCGACGCCCCCCGCCGCCAGAGGCCCCTCGCGCGCCGGTTGGTCGCTCTCGCTCCCGAACACGGTCGTGTAGAACGCCGGGTTGTTCGCCCACGGCCTGAGGACGCGGTGATCGAAGTCGAGGCCGTTCATCTCGGCCCTCACCAGGTGCCAGTCCACCTGGTGGGCCACGGGCCAGCCGTCAGGGCGGATGGCCTCGAGCCGCGCACGCCACCGCGGCAGTTCCCGATACTGCGCGGCCATGGCGGCGGGCGTGTAGTCGGGCACTCCGTCCCGCACGCGGGGCTGCTGGAACGCGCGCCAGTCCGCCGACAAGGCGATCAGTTCGTCGTAGCTGCCCGGCACGGGCGTCCCGCCGCAGGCGGATGCCACCAGCGCCGCGGCGCACAACCCTGTCAGTCGACTCCGGACCTGCAGGTGCATCGAGGCCTCCATCCGCAATAGACGTCGGGCGCGGCGGGAAATCGATTCCCCGCCGCGCCCTCAGCGTAGAAGCGTGATCCCTTCTTGCTTCTTGCTTCTTGCTTCTTGCTTCT
>CAYNDV010000109.1:0-16184 GCA_964396055.1 uncultured Vicinamibacterales bacterium
GCCGCCTTCGCCACCGGTGTTCCTCCTGATATCTACGGATTTCACTCCTACACCAGGAATTCCGCCACCCTCTCCAGGATTCGAGCTCTGCAGTTTCAAGGGCAGTTCCACGGTTGAGCCGTGGGATTTCACCCCTGACTTACAAAGCGGCCTACGTGCGCTTTACGCCCAGTAATTCCGAATAACGCTTGCACCCTCCGTATTACCGCGGCTGCTGGCACGGAGTTAGCCGGTGCTTCTTCTCTGGGTAACGTCAAGACCCGGAGGTATTGGCTCCAGGCTTTTCTTCCCCATCGAAAGGGCTTTACAACCCGCAGGCCTTCTTCACCCACGCGGCATCGCTGGATCAGGCTTTCGCCCATTGTCCAAAATTCCCCACTGCTGCCTCCCGTAGGAGTCTGGGCCGTGTCTCAGTCCCAGTGTGGCCGTCCGCCCTCTCAGGCCGGCTACCGATCGGAGCCTTGGTGAGCCATTACCCCACCAACTAGCTAATCGGACGCGGACCCCTCCTTGAGTGCCAGGCCTTGCGGTCCCCGGCTTTGGTCTCCACCTCTTCAAAGGCGGGACATCATGCGGTATTAGCGTCCCTTTCGAAACGTTATCCCCCGCTCAAGGGCAGGTCATCCACGCGTTACTCACCCGTCTGCCACTCTACTCAGGGCCGAAGCCCCTTTCGCGTTCGACTTGCATGTGTTAGGCACGCCGCCAGCGTTGATTCTGAGCCAGGATCAAACTCTCATGTTAAAGGTGTTGCCCACGGCCCTTGCGGACCGGCGGGCGAACTTTCAACACGCAGCTTGCTTGGCTTCGCTGTTCTGTGTTGTTCGGTACTTGGTCGGGTCAGTCACCGCGGCCCGAAAGCCGCCGCGCCGACCCAGCTGATACTCTCAACTGTGCTTGTCGCGCACTATCTAGTTTTCAAAGAACCGGCACTTGCTGTTCCCCGCCGGACCGACTTTCGTCGTCCCTCAGGGGAACCTTCCAATCTTACTAACGACCGCCGGCCTCGTCAACACTTTTTTTCGGTCTTCGCAACTTTTTTCAAAGCAGCGCCGACCGCGGTCTTCCTGACGAGCCCGATCTGAATCGGTGTTTCAGGGGTGTCGACCTGGGGGCTCCTGTTCGTTCCCTGGAACCCCGGCCCGCCTCGTTGGCGGGCCGCCCCTCGGTCAACTGGGGTGTTGACCGGCGGACTTCCAATACTACGAAATCAGCCCTGGCGTGTCAAGGGCCCTCACAGGCCGTTCGGCCGTTGGGCCGTTCGGACAACGGCCGGCGGCCATCAGAGACTATCGGCCGACCCGCGCCCGGGCTTCAGCCCCCGATCCGCACCACGTGGTGCTGGCGCGCGCCCTTCCGCAGCACGAACAGCCGCCCCTCGATCGCCTGCTCCAGTGTCAGGCGCCCGCGCTCGTCAGCCACGCGGCGGTTGTTCACGTACACGCCGCCGCCCTTGATGAGCCGCGTCGCATCGCCCTTCGAGGACGCCAGGCCGCTGGCCGCCAGCAGCTCCGTGATCGCCAGCCCGTCACCCGCGAAACGCGCCCGCTCCACCGCCGTCGACGGCACATCGTCGAAGACCTCGAGTACCTCGGCGGCCGAGAGCTCCGTAATCCGCTCCCCGAACAGCAGCGCCGACGCCCGCTCGGCCCGCTCCACCGCCTCCTGCCCGTGCAGGGTCCGCGTCACCTCCCGCGCCAGCACCCGCGGGGCCTCCCGCTTCTCAGGGGAACGGACCAGCTCGTCCTCGAGCGCCGTGATCTCCGGCAGCGCCAGGAAGGTGAAGTACCGCAGGTACTTCGGCACGTCACGATCGTCGGTGTTGAGCCAGAACTGGTAGAACCGGAACGGCGAGGTGAGCGCCGGGTCGAGCCAGACCGCGCCCGCTTCGGTCTTGCCAAACTTGACGCCGGACGAGGTGGTGACCAGCGGCATCACCAGGCCGTGCGCCTTGGTGGCCCGCAGCTTGCGAATCAGGTCGCAGCCGGCGGTGATGTTGCCCCACTGGTCGGAGCCCCCCATCTGCAGCGTCACCCGGTGCTCGTCGTGCAGCACCAGGTAGTCGTAGGCCTGCAGCATCAGGTAGGAGAACTCGGTGTAGGACACCCCGTCTTCCTGCTCGAGGCGGCGTCTCACCGACTCCTTCGCCAGCATGTAGTTGACGGTGAAGTGTTTCCCCGTGTCCCGCAGGAACTCCAGCAGGTTGAGCTGCCGCAGCCAGTCGGCGTTGTTGATGATGCGCGCCGGGTTCGGCGTGGCGTCGAAGTCGAGCACCTTCGCGAGCTGCGCCCGGATCCCCTCGAGGTTCCGGTCGATCGTCTCGACGCTCATCAACTGCCGTTCGGCGGTCTTGCCGCTCGGGTCGCCGATCATCCCGGTGCCGCCCCCGACGATGGCGATGGGGCTGTGACCGAAGCGCTGCATCCGCGCCAGGGCCATCATGGGCAGCAGCGACCCCACGTGCAGGCTGGCCGCCGTCGGATCGAACCCGATGTAGAGCGTCACCTTGTCGCGCGCGAGCACGTCGCGGAGCCCCTCGGTGGACTCGTACACCAGACCGCGCCACTGGAATTCGGCAAAGACGTCGTTCACAGACATATGGTCTCTACTATAGAAGGGCCTGGGGACAAGGGCTAGGGCCGTTCGGCCGTTCAGCTCTCGGCCGTTCAGCGTGACGGCGTGATCCCTTCTTGCTTCTGTCTTCTTGCTTCTGTCTTTCCTCGGGCCGGCACGGCCGCTCTCGAGCCGGACTCCGCAGGCCGGGAACCCTCCTCGGCTTGGCGTCGGGTTCCAGATCTTCGTGGCGTCCGGCTTCAGCCGGACGTGACGCTCTGAGCGGCCTGCTTCGTACGGCTCGCTCGGACCTCGCCCGGCCCGAGGGATTCACGGTTCACGGTCGGGGTGCGACAGCCCCCAGACGAGGCGTCTGCCTTGGATGGTCCAGCCGCCGTCGAGCAGGCGCTGGATCGCCTCGGGGTAGATGCGGTGCTCCTCCACCAGGATCCGCGCTGAGAGCGTGTCCTCCGTGTCATCGTCACGGACCGGGACGGCCGCCTGCGCGACAATCGGACCGGCGTCGAGATCGGCGTTGACGAGGTGCACCGTCGCGCCGGCGATGCGGACGCCGTGTTCGAGGGCCTGCCGCTGGGCGTGCAGCCCGGGAAACGCCGGCAGCAGGGCAGGATGGATGTTCAGGATCCGGTCCGGGAAGGCCTCGATGAAAACCGGGCTCAGCAGCCGCATGAACCCGGCCAGGCAGACCAGGCGCACGTCGCGTGCACGCAACGCATCCACCATGGCCTGATCGAAGGCTTCCCGCGTGGCGAAGCTGCGGTGGTTCAGCACGAGCGTGTCGAGGCCGGCCTCGCGGGCACGCTCGAGGCCGTACGCCTCCGCCTTGTTCGAAATCACCAGCGCGATGCGGGCGTCCAGGCGCCCGTCGTGGATGGCGTTGATGATCGACTGCAGGTTCGACCCGCGGCCCGAAATGAGGATGCCCAGGTTGCGGTTCACAGCCCCCAGCCCCCAGCCCCCAGCCCCCAGCCTCTAGCCTCTAGCCTCTAGCCTCTGTATTGAACCCCCGGCTCGCCCTCGATGATGCGGCCGAGGCGGTACACCTGGCTCTCGCCGGCCGCCTGCAGCATCGCCGTCACGCGATCCGCATCGTCCTGCGCGCAGCCCACGATGAGGCCGATGCCCATGTTGAAGGTGCGGTACATGTCGTCGGGGGGGACGCCGCCGACGCGGGCCATGTAACGGAACACCGGGTTGGGCGTCCAGGCCGCCCGGTCGATGAGCGCCGCCGTGCCGGCCGGGAGGATGCGCGGCAGGTTCTCGGTGATGCCGCCGCCCGTGATGTGCGCCAGGCCCTTGACGAGCCCCGCCTCGAGCAGCGGGCGGACGACGGGCAGGTACGACCGGTGCACGCGGAGCAGTTCATCGGCGACAGTGCCGCCGAATTCCTCCACGAAGGCCCCGGGCCCCAGGGCCAGGCGATCGAAGAAGATGGAACGCGCGAGGGAATAGCCGTTGGTGTGCAGGCCCGTCGACCGCAGGCCCAGCAGCGCGTCCCCGGGCCGCAGCGAGGCGCCGGTGATCAGCCGGTCGCGCTCGACGACGCCGACGATGAAGCCGGCGATGTCGTACTCGCCGGCGGCATAGAAGCCCGGCATCTCGGCGGTTTCGCCGCCGATGAGCGCGCAGCCGTTCTCGCGGCAGGCCGTGGCCACGCCCTCGATGACGGCGGCGGCCACGTCGGGCTCGAGGCGGCCGGTGGCGAGGTAATCGAGGAAGAAGAGCGGCACGGCGCCCTGCACCAGAATGTCGTTGACGCAGTGGTTCACGAGATCCTGGCCGACGGTGCCGTGGCGGCCCGTCATGAACGCCAGCTTGAGCTTGGTGCCGACGCCGTCGGCGCTCGACACGAGCACCGGATCACGGTAGCCCTCGCCGAGGCGGAACAGGCCTCCGAAGGACCCGATCGACGACAGGACGCCGGGCGTGAAGGTGCTCTTCGCGAAGCCGCGGATACGCCGGACGGTCTCGTTGCCGGCATCGATGTCCACGCCAGAGGCTTTGTAGTCCATAGTGATGAGCGGTCCTCCCGCCGCCAGGCGCCTGCTACCGTGACACCGCGCCGCGGGTGTCCAAGGTGAGCGGCAGCTGGAGGTAGGCGATTTCGTCGCGGGGGAAGGGCACCGGGTACCGTCCCGTGTAACACGACGTGCAGTAGCGGTCGCGGTGGGAGTTCACCGCCGCCAGCAGGCCTTCGAGGCTGAGGTACTGCAGGCTGTCGGCCTCGATGTACTTCCGCACCTCGTCCAGCGTATGGGTGGCCGCGATGAGCTCGGCCCGTCGCGGCGTGTCGATGCCGTAGAAACACGGCGACACGGTGGGCGGGCAGCTGATGCGGACGTGGACCTCGAGGGCGCCGGCGGCCTTGATCATCTTCACGATCTTGCGGCTGGTCGTCCCGCGCACGATTGAATCGTCGATGAGCACGACGCGGCGCCCCTCGAGCATGTCGCGCACGGGGTTCAACTTCACCTTCACGCCGAAGTGGCGGATGGCCTGCGTGGGCTCGATGAACGTCCGCCCGACGTAGTGGTTGCGGATCAGCCCGAAGCGCATCGGCACGCCCGACACCTCCGAGTAGCCGACGGCGGCGCAGACGCCGGAGTCCGGCACCGGCACGACCACGTCGGCCGTCACGGGCGCCTCGCGGGCGAGGCCGCGGCCGAGGTTCGTGCGCACCTTGTCGACGCTCTCGCCGAACACGAGACTGTCGGGCCTGGCGAAGTAGACGTGCTCGAAGATGCAGTGCGACGCCGGCGAGGCCGGGAAGGGTTTCACCGACCGGTGCCCGCCGGGTCCGATGAAGAGGACCTCGCCGGGCTCGATGTCGCGGACGTAAGTGGCGCCGATCAGGTCCATGGCGCACGTCTCGGAGCACACCACCCAACCCCCGTCGAGGCGGCCGAGGGCCAGGGGCCGGAAGCCGTGCGGGTCGCGCGCCGCCACGAGCACGTCCTTCGTCATGAACAGCAGCGAGAAGGCGCCCTGGGCCTGGGAGACGGACTCGACGATGGCCGCCTCGGGCTCGCGGGCCCGCGACCGCGCGTAGAGGTGCAGGAACACCTCGGTGTCGCTCGAGGTCTGGAAGATCGACCCGGCGGAGACCAGGTTGTCGCGCAGTTCGCGCTCGTTGACGAGGTTGCCGTTGTGGCACACGGCGATCTGGCCGTGCACGCAATCGATCAGGATCGGCTGGGCGTTGGCGAGGCGGCTCTCGCCGGCCGTGGAGTACCGCACGTGGCCGATGGCCGCCGAGCCGGCCAGGCCCGTCAGCGTGTCCTGGGTGAAGACGTCGGCCACGTACCCCATGCCCTTGGACACGCGCACGCGGACGCCGTCCGAGGCGGCGATGCCGGCGCTCTCCTGTCCGCGGTGCTGGAGGGCGTACAGGCCCAGGTAGGCCAGCCTGGACGCCTCGGCGTGCCCGAAGACGCCGAACACGCCGCACTCGTCCTTGAACTTGTCCAGCATAGGCGCGATGACCGATCCCGTCCGGTTAGTCGCCGGCCGACTGGAGGAACTTGACGCCGACGCCGGCGTCCACCAGGGCGGCCAGCAGCAGGGCCACGCCCAGCACGGGCCGCGCATCCGCCTGCACCGGGAACACCCCGGTCCAGAACAGGACGCTCAGAACCAGCAGCACCAGGCCGCTGATGAGGAGCGCCACCCCCACGATTCGTCTGCTGCCGGACCGATCCATGTCAGTGCCCTCACAGTGCGCACGGCCGGCGGGGCGCGGCCGGCGGCTCAGACCAGCCCGTCGTCGAAGACCCGCGCGAAGATCGCGTCCACGTGGCGGAGCTGGTGGTCGAGATCGAACACACGGTCCAGGTCCGCCACGGGCAGCACCGCCGTCACCTCGGCGTCCTGCCTGAGGAGGCTGGCGAAATCGAGCCCCTCGAGCGACGCCCGCATGGCGTGGCGCTGCACCCACTCATAGGCCTGCTCGCGCGAGACGCCGCGGCTGGCCAGCTCGAGCAGGACCGCGCCCGAGAACACCACGCCCCGCGACAGCTCCAGGTTGCGCCGCATGCGGTCCGGATAGACCACCATGTCGGCGGCGATGCGGGTGAACCGCCGGAGCATGTGATCCAGCCCGATGAACGAGTCGGGGAAGATGATGCGCTCCACCGACGAGTGCGAGATGTCCCGCTCGTGCCAGAGCGCGATGTTCTCCAGCGCCGCGCCCAGGTTGCCGCGCAGCACGCGCGCCAGCCCGACCACCTGCTCGCAGGCGATGGGGTTGCGCTTGTGCGGCATGGCCGACGAGCCCTTCTGGCCGCGGTCGAAGGGCTCTTCGACTTCGCCGATCTCGGTCTTCTGCAGGCCCCGGATCTCCAGCGCGAACTTCTCGAGCGACGCGGCCGTGATGGCCAGGGCCGCCATGAGCTCGGCGTGGCGGTCGCGCTGGATGACCTGCGACGACACGGGCGCCGGGCGCAGGCCAAGCCGGGCGCAGACATCCGCCTCGATGGCGGGATCGAGGTGCGCGAAGGTGCCGACGGCGCCGGACACCTTGCCCACCGACACCCCGTCGCGGCCGCGGCGGACACGCTCGATGGCGCGCCCGAGTTCGGCGTACCACAGCGCCAGCTTCAGGCCGAAGGTCATGGGCTCGGCGTGCACGCCGTGGGTGCGGCCGATCATCGGCGTCCGGCGGTGCTCCATGGCGCGCCGCCGGACCGCGTCGCGCAGGGCGTCGAGCCGCCCCAGGATCAGGCCGCAGGCGTCCCGCAACTGGAGCGCCAGCGCCGTGTCGAGGACGTCCGACGAGGTCAGGCCGAAGTGCAGCCAGCGGGCCTCGGGCCCGACGTGCTCGGCCACGGCCTGCGTGAACGCGATGATGTCGTGCCGGGTGACGGCCTCGATCGCCTCGATGCGCGCCACGTCGAAGGCGCCCCGGTCGCGGATCGCCACGGCCGCCGCGGCGGGAATCAGGCCCCGCGCGGCCATGGCCTCCGCCGCCGCGATCTCGACCTTCAGCCACGTGGCGTAGCGGTGCTCGTCGCTCCAGATGCGCCCCATCTCGGGGTGGGTGTAGCGCGCGATCATGGCAACACCTGCAGGGAGGCGGGGTCCAGAGTGAGGGCGCCGACGTCGCCCAGCACCGTCACCGCGAACGACGAACCGGCCAGCAGCCGCCGCGCGACCCGCGTCACGTCGTCGACGGTCACGCGGGCGATGCCGTCCAGCGTCTCGTCGATCGTGTAGGGGCGATCGAAGTAGATCTCCTGGCGGGCCAGGTACGACGCCCGCTGCCAGGTGCTCTCGAGGCCCAGCAGCAGGGCCCCTTTCACGTTGTCCTTCGCCCGCTGCAGTTCGAGGGCGGACACGGGCGCCGCGGCCAGCGCGCGGATCTCGTCCATCACGACCCGCACCAGGTCCTCGACCTTGTCGTTGGCGCACCCGGCGTAGATGGTCAGCACGCCCGCGTCGCTGAAGGCGCTGAGGCTGCTGCCCACGGAGTAGGCCAGGCCGCGTTTCTCGCGCACGTTCTGGAAGAGCCGCGAACTCATCGACCCGCCCAGCACGGTGTTGAGCACCAGCCCCACGTACCGGTCGGGATGGCGCTGCTCGTGCGAGGCCACGCCAAGGCACACGTGGCTCTGCTCCAGGTCCTTCACGCGCACCAGCACGCCCGGCGTCGCCACGGGCGCCTGCTGGACCACCGGCAGTCCGGTCGGCGCCACGGCCCCGAAGGCCCGCTCCACCAGGTCCCGGATCTCGGCGTGCTCCGCATGGCCCGCCGCCGCCACGATCATGCGGTCTGCCGTGTAGGCGCCGGCAAAATACGCCCGCAGCGCGTCCTGCGTAAGGGCCGAGACGCTGTCGGCCGTGCCCAGAATCGGGAGGCCCAGCGGATGGCCGGCCCAGAACCGGTCGAGGAACAGCTCGTGGACGAGGTCGTCCGGGATGTCCTCGACCATCTTGATCTCTTCCAGCACGACGCTCTTCTCGCGGGTGATGTCCGCCTCGTCGAAGCGCGGGTGCAGGACGATGTCCGACAGGAGATCGACGGCGATCGGCAGGTGCTCGTCCAGCACCTTGATCGAGTAGTTCGCGTTCTCCTTGCCCGTCGAGGCGTCGATCTGGCCGCCGATCGAGTCCACTTCCTGGGCGATGTCCTCGGATGTCCGGTGCGTGGTGCCCTTGAAGAGCATGTGCTCGACGAAATGCGCGATGCCGGGCCACGCGTCACCCTCGTGGCGGGAGCCACGGGCCAGCCAGACGCCGATGGCGACGGAGCGGACGTGCGGGATCGTCTCGGTCAGCAGGCGGAGGCCGTTGGGCAGGACGTCGCGGGTCACCATCGAAGGAACTACAATCATACTCCGGAAGCCATGACCCCTGCCGACCGCCTCGTCGCGCTCACCGACCTCACCCGACCGGAGCTCGAGGCCGCCCTGCAGGCCCGTGGCGTGCCCGCCTACCGCGCCCGCCAGCTCTTCCAGTGGATCTACCGTCGCGGGGTCACCGACTTCGCGGCCATGACCGATCTGCCGGCAGCGCTGCGCACGTCACTCGCCGGGGAGTTCCGGATTCCGGAACCGGCCGTCAGCCGCCGCGACGCGTCGTCCGACGGCACCCAGAAGTTCCTCCTGACCCTGGCCGACGGCCGGACGATCGAATCGGTGTTCATTCCCGACACGCCCAACCAGACCTTCTGCGTCTCGACGCAGGTGGGCTGCGCCATGGGCTGCGGCTTCTGCCTCACGGCCACGATGGGCCTCGTCCGCCACCTGTCCCCGGGCGAGATCGTCGGACAGGTCCGGGTGCTGGCCGGCAACCTCGGGCTGCGCGACGCCGCGTTCAACCTCGTCTTCATGGGGATGGGCGAGCCGCTGCACAACTACGACGCGACGCTGGCGGCCATCCGGATCCTGACCGACGAACACGGGTTCGCGCTGCCGCCGAGGCGCATCACGCTGTCGACGGTCGGACTGGTGCCCGCCATCGAGCGCCTCGCCGGCGAAGACGTGATGCCGAACCTGGCCATCTCGCTGCACGCCACCACCGACGAGCAGCGGGGCGCCCTGGTGCCCATCAACCGGAAGTACGGCATCGCCGAGGTGCTGGACGCCTGCCGCCGCTTCCCGCTCGGCAAACGTGACCGCATCACGTTCGAGTACGTGCTGCTGGACGGCATCAACGACACGCCCGGCGACGCCCGCCGGCTGGCCCGCCTCCTGGACGGCCTGCAGGCCAAGGTGAACCTCATTCCCCTGAACCCGGCGGCAGGCATCCCGTTCGAGCGGCCATCGGACGACCGGATCAACGAATTCGGGCGGATTCTGGCCGCTCACGGCGTCACGGTGTCGGTGCGCAAGAGCCGCGGCCGCGACATCCGTGCCGCCTGTGGCCAGCTCGCAGTGGAAGGGCGCAGGAAGTCGGCCGGCCAGCAACTCGCCGACAGGCTGGGGGATCTCTAAGGTTCATGGTTCACGGTTCACGGTTCGTGGTTCGTGGCGTCCGGCTTTCGGCCGGACGGGCGGGGGCGCAGGCAATCCCGGATTGATTTCGCGGAGTGCCCTGGCGAAATCAATCCGGGATTGGTGTACCTGTCAGCGCGCCGGGCGCACCTCCGATGCGCACCCGCACCCGCACGTTGCGCGGCAGCCCCGCCGCCATGCGGACCTTCAGGAAATTGTCGGTCAGCACGGTGGTCCCATCGTCAATGGTGAGGCCCGGGCGAATGGTCCCGATCTGGGCACGCGCGAACGCGTCGGCCAGTTCGACGCCGACCGCGCGGATGCGCCGCGCACGGGCCGTCACGTCCGCGGGGGCCACCTTGGGCGTCATCGCGGCCGCCGCGGTGCCTGGACGGTCGGAGTAGGGGAACACGTGCAGCGACGTCAGCGGCAGGGCCCGCAGGCGGTCGCACGCCTCGTCGATGTCGGCGTCGGTCTCCCCGGGGAACCCGACGATGAAGTCGGAGCCGAGAGCGGCGTCGGGCCGAGCGGCCCGCACGCGTGCCGACAGACGCTGGTAGTAGCCGAAGGTATAGGGCCGCCGCATGGCCGTCAGCATGCGGTCGCTCGCGTGCTGCAGGGGCAGGTGGAAGTGCGGGGCGAATCGCCCGGAATGGGCCACAAGATCGACGAGCGCGTCCGGGCAGTCCATCGGCTCGAGCGAGCTCGTCCGGAATGTCAGCCCCCCCGGCAAGGCGTCCAGGGCCCGGGCCAGGTCGAGCAGCGACGACGCCGGCCGCAGGTCGCGGCCGTACGACCCGAGGTGGACGCCGACCAGCCACGCCTCCTGGTACCCCGCGCCGGCCAGCCGCGCCGCCTCGGCCAGCACGTCCGCCAGCGGGCGGCTGCGCGGCGCGCCGCGCGTCGACGGGATGATGCAGTAGGCGCACGCTTCGTCGCAGCCGGTCTGCACCCGGAGCGGGTACGCCGTACGGCCCATCGTGCCCGGAACCGGCCCTCCGCACGCGCCCTCACCGGCGCCGAAACGCCCGGCCGTCGTCAGAGGGAAACGTTCGTCGAGCAGCCGGGCCAGGTCCGGCTTGCTCCCGTTGTCCACGAGCTGGACGACGTTGGGCAACCCGGCGAGGTCGCCCGGTTCGCGTGTGGCGTAACAGCCCGTGACGACAATCCTGGCGCCCGGGTTGGCGCGGGCAATGCGGCGAATCGCCTGGCGGGCCCCCTGGTCGGCTGCGCCGGTCACCGTGCAGGTGTTCACCAGCACGAGGTCCGCCTCCTCGGGCGCCGCCTCGGTGGCGCCGCGGGCGCGCAGCGCCTCGTCGACGTCGAACGAGTCGGCCTGGTTCACCCGGCAGCCGAAGGTGACAATGGCGTAACGCATGGGGATAACAATCCCGGATTGATTTCGCGGCTTCGTGGCGTCCGGCTTTCAGCCGGACGTGCGGGGGCGAAATCAATCCGGGATTGTCTGCTGTTCGAGTTTCGCCGCGGCGGCCTCCACCTTCTCCGCCAGTCTGGCCTTGTAGGCCGTGAGGCGGGCCGCCAGCGTCGCGTCGCCGACGGCGAGGATCTGGGCGGCGAGGACGCCGGCGTTGGTGGCGCCGGCCTTCCCCACCGCGACCGTGGCGACCGGGACGCCTGGCGGCATCTGGACGGTCGACAGCAGGGCGTCGAACCCGGCCAGCGGAGAGGAATCAATGGGCACGCCGATGACCGGCTTGATCGTGTGCGCCGCCACGACGCCCGCCAGATGGGCGGCCGCGCCGGCGCCGACGATGAAGACCTCGACGCCGCGCGCCGGCGCCTCGGTGACGAGGCGGACGGCCCTGGCCGGCGACCGATGCGCGGAGGCCACGGTCATCTCGCAGGTGACGCCCAGTTCGCGCAGGACGTCGACGGCGCCCTTCATGATGGGTGCGTCGGAATCGGAACCCATGAGAATGAGAACGTGGATTGAGGACATGGAGACTCCTGGCCGTTCGGCTATTGGGCCGCTGGGCCGTGTTGGGCCGTGTTGGGCCGTGTTCTGCCTTCTGTCTTCTGTCTTCTGTCTTCTGTCTTCTTCTGCCTACTGTCCCACTCTGACCCCGATGTCCTGCCGGCAGAACATCCCCTCGAACGCGATCTTCCTGGCGGCCGCGTAGGCCCGCGCCCGAGCCTCGGCAAACCCCGGCGCGCCGGCCACCACCGTGAGGACGCGCCCCCCGGCCGTCACGATGGCCCCGTCGCGGGCGGCCGTGCCGGCGTGGAAGACGAGCGCGCCGGAGGCCTCGGCGGCCTCCAGGCCCGTGATGGGCTTGCCCGTTTCGTACGTGCCGGGATACCCCCCGGACGCCAGTACCACGCCGACGAACCGATCGGCGCGGACGCGGAACGTGCCCGAGTCCAGCGCGCCTTGGGCCGCGGCTTCGAGGTGCGGCAGGAGCGGCTCGTCGATCGCCGGCAGGACGACCTGCGTTTCAGGGTCTCCCATCCGCGCGTTGAACTCGACCACCCTCGGCCCCTGGTCGGTGAGCATCAACCCGCAGTACAGGAACCCTCGATAGTGGCGGCCCTCGCGCGCCATGGCCCGCAGTGTCGGAAACACGATCGTATCGAGGATCCGGTCCCCCATCGCCTCGTCCACGAGGGGGCTGGGGGAGAACGCGCCCATCCCGCCGGTGTTGGGGCCCGCCTCGCCGTCATAGGCGCGCTTGTGATCCTCGGCCGAGGGCAGCACGCGGGCATGGATGCCGTCGGTCAGGACGAAGAACGAGGCCTCGCGGCCGGTCATGAACTCCTCGATGACCACCCGGCTGCCGGCGTCGCCGAACCGGTGTCCAACCATGATGTCGCGGATGGTGTCGCGGGCCTCGGCTTCGGTCCCGGCGATGATGACGCCCTTGCCGGCGGCGAGGCCGTCGGCCTTGAGGACCACGGGGTAGCCGAAGCCGCCGTCACGCAGGCACGCCAGGGCCTCGTCGGCGCTCCGGGCGGTGAGGTGGCGGGCGGTGGGAATGCCGTGTTCGGCCAGGAGGCGCTTGGCGAAGGCCTTGCTCGACTCGATTTCGGCGGCGGCGCGAGTGGGGCCGCACACAGGGTGCCCCGCGGCGGTCAGCCGGTCCACGAGCCCGCGCGTCAGGGGCAGCTCGGGCCCGACGACGGTGAAGTCGACACGTTCGCGCCTGATGAGGGCCTCGACCTCGGCCGGGTCTGCGGGGTCGACGGGGAGGCAGGCCGCCGTCCGGGCGATGCCCGCGTTGCCGGGCGCGCACAGGACGGCGCTGGGGCCGAGGTCGCGCCTGAGCGCGTGGCAGAAGGCGTGCTCGCGCGCACCGCTGCCGACGACCAGAACCCTCATGGATGGAACCTCTTAAGAGATTTTCGAACCCGAGCCTGGAACAATGTGATAGCCTAACATATTCGGAATACGGCCATTCTCCAGATGTAATCTGGCCAGGAGCCACGAAGGGGGTGTATCACGCGTGGCTGAAGTCAAGGTGCAGGAAGGCGAATCGATCGAAAGCGCGCTTCGCCGTTTCAAGCGCAAGGTGCAGCAGGAAGACATCATCAAGGACATCAAGAAACACTCGTTCTACCTGAAGCCGGGCGACAAACGACGGGCAAAGCAGGCACTGGCTCGCAAGCGCAGCCGCAAGAAGGCGCGCCGCGAGACCGAGTAGCCGTGAGCGAGACAGGGGCGGCCCCATGGAGTTCCACGACAGGGTTCTCCGGTGCACCGACTGCGGGTCGGACTTCGTATGGACGGCGGGGGAACAGACGTTCTTCGCCGACAAGCAGTTCAAGAACGAGCCGAAGCGGTGCCGGGCGTGCAAGGCCAAACGCGGCCAGCGCCAGGCTGCCAGTTCCCAGCCGCACGACCGGGTAGAGACGCGCGCGTCCTGCTCGTCGTGCGGCAAGGAAACCACGGTGCCGTTCCGCCCGACGCAGGGACGGCCCGTCTACTGCCGCGAGTGTTTCCAGCAGCGGAAGCCGCACGGATCCCGGTGAGCGCCGCGGGGCGCGGCCGTTGACCGTCGGGAGCCTCTGCGGTACCATCGGGCGCCCGGCAGCGGGGCGATGAACTTCCCGGCCGCGGTCGGCCGGGGCGACGGAAAGGACGAGGGGATATGCAGATCGACGAACGGAAAGTCGGCGACGTGACGATCCTGGATCTCAAGGGCAAGATGACGCTCGGCGACGGCGACGAACTGCTGCGCGGCAAGATCAACGGCCTGCTGCAGGCCGGCCAGAAGAAGCTCGTTCTGAACCTCGGCGACGTGCCCTACATCGACAGCGCGGGCCTCGGCGAGGTGGTGCGGACCTACACCACGGTGAGCCGCCAGGGCGGGGCGCTGAAGCTCCTGAACCTGACCAAGCGGATCCAGGATCTGCTGGCCATCACCAAGTTGCTGACGGTCTTCGAGACCTTCGACACCGAGGCCGAAGCGGTCAAGAGCTTCGGCGGCTGACGCCCCGTCGGCCCCGCGCTGCATGGCGCGACACGCATATCCACACGAGCCTGCCGGACGCGCGCCCGACCCGGGTCGCGCCTCCGGCAGCTCCATCCCATCCAACCTCCTCCGGTCGCTGCGGCCCGAGCAGTGGACGAAGAACCTCGTGGTGTTCGCGGGGCTCGGCTTCGGCCTGAAGCTCTTCGACGCGACGGCCGTGCTGCAGGCGACGGCCGCCACGATCCTGTTCTGCGTCCTGTCGGGCGTGGTGTACCTCGTCAACGATCTCGCGGACCGCGAGGCGGACCGGCAGCACCCGCTCAAGGCCCGGCGACCCATCGCGGCGGGCACCCTGCCACCCGGCGTCGCCGCAGCGGCCGCCGTCGTGCTGGGGGCCGGAGCCCTGGCGGCGGCCTTCGCCCTGCGCCTGTCCTTCGGCTGGGTCGCGCTGGCGTACCTGGTGCTGCAGCTCGCGTACTCGGGGCCCCTCAAGCACATCGTGATCATCGACGTGCTGACGCTCGCGCTGGGGTTCGTGCTGCGGGCCGTCGCGGGCGCGGTGGCCATCGACGTGCTGATCAGCCACTGGCTCCTGGTCGTGACGATCCTGCTCGCGCTGTTCCTGGCCCTGAGCAAGCGCCGCCACGAACTGGTGCTCCTGGCCGACGGGGCCGCGGAGCACCGGAAGATCCTGGGCGAGTACAGCCCCTATCTGCTGGACCAGATGATCGGCGTGGTCACGGCATCGACCCTGATCGCGTACACTTTCTACTGCATCAGTCCCGAGACGGTCCAGAAGTTCGGCTCCGACCGCCTGGGCCTGACGGTGCCATTCGTGTTGTACGGCATCTTCCGGTATCTCTACCTGGTGCACCGCCGCGACGGCGGCGGCAGCCCGTCGGAGATGCTGCTCGCGGATCGGCCGCTCCTGGTCTGCGTGGCCCTGTGGGCGCTGGCCGTCATCGTCATCCTGTACCGCCCGTTTGGAGTGTGACATGCCTCCCGAGTTCTCCCTGCGTTCCGACTCGGTGGACGTCGAGCAGATCATGAAGCAGATCCGTTCGCGTATCCGCGAGAAGCGGGGCGTCGACTACACCGACGAGGAGATTCGCGAACTGGCCGGCCTGAAGCTGGAGCGGTTCCTCGACCCGGCGAAGCTGCGGTCGGACCTGCTCGAGCAGTACCGGTCACGGCGGCCCGTGCCGCCCGCGACGGCCATCGAGCTGCCGCCGGCGCCGGCGAACTACGCCTTCGAGGCCGACACGCCGTACCAGTCGTCGCGCGGCGCGGCCGGCTGGCTGCTCTTCAAGCTCCGTCGCCTGCTGAACCCGCTGCTGAAGCTCTTCATCAACCCGACGCCGATCGTGCACGTGATCAACATGCAGGGCACGATCAACGCCCAGACGACGGCGCGGATCGACCGGCTGGCCGAGCACCTCAACACGCAGTGGCTGCACCGCGAGAACATGCGGCGCGACATGGACGCGCTGAATTACGAGGTGGCCCACAACCTCGTGCTCGAGGTGACGCGGCTCAGCATGGAAGTGAAGAACATGAAGATGCGCGTCGAGTCGGTGTCGAGCCGGCTCGAATTCGCGGAACGGCGCGCACGGGCCCTCGAGGCCGTGGTGCAGTACAAGCCGGGCACGGGCCCGGCCGCCGAGCCCGTGAAGCCCGCGGCGCAGGGCGCCAGCACGGCGCCCGCCGTCCAGACCGGCCCCGCCGGCGGGGCCGGCGACGGGACCACGGG
>CAYNDV010000110.1:0-16016 GCA_964396055.1 uncultured Vicinamibacterales bacterium
CGCAGCCCCGCGTCGATGCGCGCCCGCAGCTTTCCCGGATCGCCCGGCGGCAGCGCGGCCAGCGCCGCGCGGTACCCGGCCACCGCCTCGTCGCGGCGTCCCAGGCGGTCCAGCGCGCGGGCGAGGTCCAGCTGCGTCGCCGCCAGCACGCCGTACGGCGCCGTGGGCCGTGCGGCCATCACGTCCCGCCACGCCGCGATGGCGGCATCCGACTCGGCCAGTGCCTCGTACTGGGCTCCCAGGCCGCGGCGCCCCCACACGGCCGCGAGGGCCGGCTCGCGCAGCGACCCGTCGGCGGCGCCGTCCACGAGGCGCCGGTAGGCCTCGCGTGCCGCCGGGTGATCGCTCCGGTACACCTCGTGCAGCTGCGCGACGTTGAGCACGAACAGCGGGTTGTGCGGGTGCCGCGCCCGCAGCACCTCGAGCGCCTCGAGGCCCCGATCGGCCCGGTTCTCGTACCAGATGTCGATGAGATAGAGCTGGTAGGCGGCCTCCGTGCGCATCAGCACCCCGGCGTCGCGCGTCTTGAGCATCTGCGCGAGGCCGCCCCGCCGATCGCCGCCCGGCAGCGCCAGCAGCCACCGCAGGAACTTCAGCACCGCCGGCGCGATGTCCGCGTAGTACTTGTAGAGCCCGATGCCGAAGTGCGCGTCGTGCAGATCCGGATCGATCGCGAGCGCCCGCTCCAGCGCCTGCCGGATCTTCTTGCCGTCGCGCGCGGCCGAGAGGTACTCCGCGCGTTGCACCCGCAGCTGCAGGCGCGCCCCGTAGGCGGCCCCGACGTAGAACCACGCCTCCGCCCGCTGCGGTTCCCGTGCCGACCACTGCTCGGCCAGCGTGATCGCCCGGTCGGCCTGGGCCGTGAACGCCGCATCCCGTTCGCGGTTCTCCGGATCCAGGACGATGCGCCACCAGCGGGCAACGGTCTTCGCCGTCTCGCAGGCGGCCGCGGGCACCGTCGGACAGACGCGCGCCAGTTCCCGGTCGGCGGCGTCGAAGTCGGCGTCGTAGGCGAACTGCAGGGCCCGGGCGATCGCCTCGGGGTGCGTCAGGCCCTTGATCGGGGCGGCCGGCGCCAGCCCGGGCGCGGCGAGCAGGGCCGCCAGCAGGCAGGCCGCGCGCGCCGCCCGGCGGGTCATGACGCGCTCGTGCGGAGATGCTGCTTGTCGTCGTAGCGCGCAAGCGCCAGCGCGATCAGCCGTTCGAGCAGCGGGGCGTACCCGAGGCCCGTGGCCTCCCAGAGCTTGGGGTACATGCTGATCGTCGTGAAGCCGGGAATGGTGTTGATCTCGTTCACGTACCAGGCGCCGGTGACGCCGTCGAGCAGGAAGTCCACGCGGCCCATCCCCGAGCCGTCCACCGCGAGGAACGCCTCGACCGCCAGCCGGCGGACCTCCGCCATCGCCGCCGCGTCCAGCGGCGCCGGGATGATCAGCGTCGATCCCTCGTCCAGGTACTTGGCCTCGTAGTCGTAGAACTCCCGGGACGGGACGATCTCCCCGGCCACCGACGCCTCGGGGTCGTCGTTGCCGAGCACGGCGACCTCGATCTCCCGCGCGCGCGGCACGGCCTGCTCGACGACGACCTTGCGGTCGTACTGGGCGGCGAGATCGATGGCGGCCTGCAGGCCCGCGGCGTCCTTCGCCTTGCTGATGCCGACGCTCGATCCGAGGTTTGCCGGCTTCACGAAGAGCGGCAGTCCCAGCTCCACCATCAACCGGGCGGCCACGCCGGCGCGGTCGGCCGCCCAGTCCCGGGCCCGCACCAGGCGCCACGGCGCCACCGGCAGCTGGCGGGCCCCGAAGAGCACCTTCATGACGGCCTTGTCCATGCCCACCGACGACGCCAGCACGCCCGCGCCCACGTAGGGCACGTTGGCGAGCTCGAGCAGACCCTGCACCGTGCCGTCCTCGCCGTAGGGCCCGTGCAGCACCGGGAACACCACGTCGAGGTGCAACCCGCGCACGAACGCCAGATCGGGATCCGGCACGCCGTCGCCGTCGCCCCGGCCGACGTGGCGCTCGATGGTCAGCAGGGTGTGGTCGTCACTCGGGTTGGCGACCAGGTGCGTCTCGCGGATCGCCCGGCTGGGCCTCGCCTCCTGGTCGCGGGCGTACTCGCGCGCGTCCGCCTCGGTGGCCGCCATCGGCGGCCGGTCCGGCAGCGCCCAGTGCCCGTTCTGGAAGATGTAGACCGCGACCGGCTCGTACCGCTCACGATCGAGGTTGCCGATGACCGATGCCGCCGAGCGAATCGACACCAGGTGCTCGCTCGACCGTCCTCCAAAGATGACACCGACGCGCGTCCGTTTCACGTCTCTACTCTACAACAGCCCACGCCCCACGCCCCACGTCCCTAGCCTCTAGCCTCCAGCCTCTAGCCTCTAGCCTCTAGCCTCTAGCCTCTAGCCTCTAGCCTCCAGCCTCCAGCCCCTAGTATCCTGTCCCCTCATGCCACCGGTGTTCGACTTCACCGTGACCCACACCGACGGCGCGGCCCGCCGAGGCGTCATGCAGACCGCCCACGGGGCCGTGCAGACACCGGCATTCATGCCGGTCGGCACGCGGGGGGCCGTCAAGGGACTGACGCCCAGAGACCTCGAAGGCCTGGGCGCCGAGATCATCCTCGGCAACACCTATCACCTCTGGTTGCGCCCCGGCGACGGGGTGATCGGCCGGCTGGGTGGCCTGCATCGTTTCGCCGCCTGGCCGCGGCCCATGCTGACCGACAGCGGCGGGTTCCAGGCCTACAGCCTGGGCGACCGGCGGGTGATCACCGAGGAAGGTGTCCGGTTCCAGTCGCACCTGGACGGGAGTCCGCTCCTGCTCACCCCCGAGGGGGCGGCCGACATCCAGGCGCGGCTCGGCTCGGATATCGCGATGGTGCTCGACGAGTGCCTGGCGCAGCCGGCCACCGAGCAGGCCGTGCGGACGTCGACGGAGCTGTCGGCCCGCTGGGCGCGTCGCGGCCGGGCCCGGTTCCTCGAGGTGGCGGCGCGTGCGGCTGCCGGGCGGCCAGCCGACGGCGACCCGGTGGTGACCAACGCCGGCCAGGCCCAGTTCGGGATCGTGCAGGGGGGGGTGCATCCGGCGCTGCGGGCCCTGAGCGTCGAGTTGACGCGGGCGGTGGGATTCGAGGCGTACGCCATCGGCGGGCTCAGCGTCGGCGAGCCCGCGGAGACGATGTATGCCGTGGTGGAGACCACCGCGCCGCTGCTGCCGGTGGATCGCCCGCGGTACCTGATGGGCGTGGGCACGCCGGCGGACATCGCCGAGGCGGTGGCCCGGGGTGTGGACCTGTTCGACTGCGTGATGCCGACGCGCAACGCCCGCAACGGGCAGTTGTTCACGAGCGAGGGCCGCCTGGCGATCAAGCACGCGCGGTTCGCGGAGGACGCCGGCCCCCTGGATCCGGCCTGCGCGTGTTACACGTGCCGGACGTTTTCCCGGGCGTATCTGCGGCACCTGTACGTCTCCGGCGAGATCACGGCCGCGGTGCTGCACACGGTGCACAACGTGCACTACTACCTTGACACCCTGTCGCGGATAAGACAGGCTATAGTGTTCGGCTCGTTCGAAAGTTTGCGACGATCACTACACTCAACCTTTTCCCGCCAGTCGTGTGACCCATGATTGACCATGTCTTGGCAGGCTCCGGCCTGGTGCTGGCCCTGGGCGCCCCGGCCGACAGCAACGTGAACCCCTGGGTCCAGCTGATCCCGTTCGCGCTGGTGCTGGGCATCTTCTACTTCATCATCCTGCTGCCGATGCAGCGTCGGCAGAAGAAGGTGCAGCAGTTCCTGGCGGATCTGAAGGTCGGTGACCGGGTGGTGACGACCAGCGGCATCTACGGCCAGATCACCCGTCTGGGCGAGAAGAGCATCCAGATCCAGGTGGCCGACAAGGTGCGCATCGAAGTGGCGCGCGCGGCCATCGGCGGGTACCAGGGGCAGGATCCCGTGTCGCCCGAGATGACGGGCACCCAGCAGTAGCAGCATATGGACAACAACCTTCGTTGGCGCACGTTAGCCATCATCGCCGTCGTCGCGATCTCCATCTGGGGGTTCACGAACGTGCCGGCGGTGTGGAACTCGATTCAGGGCAAGGCCGCGGCCGGGGACCGGCTGACCAAGGTGCGGCTCGGGCTCGACCTGCAGGGCGGCGTGCAGCTGGTGCTGCGCGTCCAGACCGACGACGCGCTGCGGCTCGAGACCGAGACGACGATGGAGCGGCTGCGCGAGCAGCTCGAGGAAAAGAACGTCACGGTGGGCACCATGACCGCGGACGAGCCGTCGCGGTTCCGCGTCGACGGCGTGCCGCAGGCGCAGGACGCGCTGTTCCGCGAGCTTGCCAACGAGATCGGCAACACCTACAACCGGCTGTCGGGGGCGGGCCCGGGCCAGTACGTTTTCGAGCTGAAGCCGAACCTGGTGGTGCAGCTGCGCGAGGAGGCGGTGGACCAGGCGCTGCAGACCATCGAGCGGCGCGTCAACGAACTGGGCGTAGCCGAGCCGATCGTCGCGCGGTCCGGAGCGGGCAACGACCAGATCTTCCTGCAGTTGCCGGGGGTGTCCAACCCCCAGCGCGCGAAGGAAATCATCCGGTCGACGGCGCTGCTCGAACTGAAGCTGGTGGAGCAGGGGCCGGCGTCGACGCGCGAGGCGCTGCTGCAGGCGTCGGCGGGCGCGGTGCCGTCGAACATGGAAGTGGTGTCGGGCGTGAGCGAGGCGTCGCAGGTGCCCGGTGAGCGGCCCGAGACGGTGTACTACCTGGTGCGGAAGGTGGCGGCCATCTCGGGGCGCGACCTGCGCAACGCGCGGCAGACCCTGGACGAGAACAACCGGCCCGCTGTCAGCTTCTCGCTCAACAACGAGGGCGCGCGCAAGTTCGGGCGCGTGACGGGCGACAACGTGGGCCGCCGCCTGGCCATCATCCTCGACGGGCGCGTGCAGTCGGCGCCGGTCATCGAGAGCCGGATCACCGACGAGGGCCGCATCACGGGCACCTTCACCCTGGCCGAGTCGCAGGATCTGGCTCTGGTGCTGCGGTCGGGCGCCCTGCCGGCGTCGCTGACCTACCTCGAGGAGCGGACGGTGGGCCCGTCGCTGGGCGCCGACTCGATCCGCGCGGGCGTCACGGCGTCGCTCGGCGGCCTGGCCCTCGTGATCGTGTTCATGCTGGTGTATTACCGGCTGGCGGGCATCAACGCCATCGCGTCGATGGTGATCAACCTGACGGTGCTGATGGCGGCCATGGCCTACTTCGACGCCGCGATGACCCTGCCCGGCGTGGCGGGCTTCATCCTGACGATCGGCATGGGCGTCGACTCGAACGTGCTCATCTTCGAGCGCATCAAGGAAGAGCTGGCGGCGTCGAAGAGCGTCAAGCAGGCGATCGCGGCCGGCTTCGACCGCGTCTTCCTGACGATTCTCGACACCCACGTTGCCTCCCTGATCTCGGCGGCGTTCCTGTTCCAGTTCGGCACCGGCGCCATCCGCGGCTTCGCCACGACGCTGACCATCGGCCTGCTGTCGAACGTGTTCACCTCCGTGTTCGTCTCGCGGACCATCTTCGAACTCTTCCTGTCGCGCCGGCGCGCTGCGTCGCTGAGCATCTAGCCATGCAGATCTTCACGAACTCCAATTTCAACTTCATCCGCTGGCGCTGGCACGCCATCGCGTTGTCGGTGCTCATCATCGTGGCCGGCGCCGTGATGATGGCCACCCGGGGGCTGTCGCTCGGCGTCGACTTCAAGGGCGGGTCGATCCTCATCCTGAAGTTCGACCAGCGGGTCACCGAGGACACCGTCCGCGGGGCGCTGCAGGCGATCCCGGGCGACAAGACCGTGCAGCAGTACGGCCCGGCCGATGCGAACGAGATCCTCATCCGCCTGCCGCAGATCACGGCGCGCGAGGAGGGCACGTCGCTCGAGGCCGACGTCACGGCGGCCGAGGCGGCCATCACCGCGGCCAACATCGGCCGGTTCGAGCGGGTCGGGACGGAAATCGTCGGTCCCATCATCGGCGCCGAGCTGCAGCGCAAGGGCCTCTATGCCACGCTGTTCTCGATCCTGGGCATCACGATCTACATTGCGTTCCGGTTCCGGCCCAGCTTCGCCATGGGGGCCATCGCGGCCACCTTCCACGACATCCTCGTGACCCTGGCGTTCCTGACCTTCTTCGGCTACGAGCTGTCGCTGAACGTCGTGGCGGCGATCCTGACGATCACCGGCTATTCCGTTAACGACACGATTGTCATCTTCGACCGCGTGCGCGAGAACTTCCGGTTCATGCGGAAGGACTCGCTCGAGCAGGTGGTGAACACCAGCGTCAACCAGACGCTGGGACGCACGGTCATCACGGCGGGCACCACCTTCCTCGCGGTCCTCTCGCTGTTCCTGTTCGGCGGCGAGGTGCTCGAGGGCTTCGCGTTCACGATGCTGGTGGGCATCATCAGCGGCACCTACTCGACCGTCTTCATCGCGGCGGCCATCGCCATCATCCTCAGCCGGAAGCGGGCCGAGACCCGGGCGCCCCAGGCGGCCGCCGCCGCGGCGGCCGAGAACGGCGCCGCCCGGAAGAAGAACGGACGGAAGGGGCGCTAGGCGCCCCGCCGAGGAGCCTTGGGATACTTCCAGGCCGTAGTGCTCGGCGCGGTGCAGGGGCTCACGGAGTTCCTGCCCGTGTCGAGTTCGGCGCACTTGATCCTGGCCCGGGTGCTCCTGGGCTGGGACGCGGAGCGTCTCGGCCTCGCGTTCGACGTCGCCTGCCACGCCGGCACCCTGCTGGCGGTGCTGGCGTACTTCCGCCGTGACCTGTGGGCCATGGCGCTGGCGTTTCCGGACATCTTGCGCCGCGGGGCGACCGGCCCCGCCCGGATGGCGCGCCTCATCGTCGTCGGCACCCTGCCCGTGATCGTCGTCGGCCTGTTGTGGGCCGACCGCATCGAGGCGGGGTTGCGTACGCCGGCCGTGACCGTGGTGACGCTCACGCTGGGCGCCTTCGGCTTCGTGCTGGCGGAGCGGTTCGGCTCGCGTGCCCGTAGCGAGGACGGCCTGCGCGCCGGTGACGCGCTGGCGATGGGGTGCGCGCAGGCGCTGGCACTCATCCCGGGCGTGTCCCGGTCTGGGGCCACGATCACGGTGGCGATGCTCACGGGCCTGGGGCGCGAGGCCGCGGCCCGCTTCTCGTTCCTGCTGGGCGTGCCGGCGATTCTGGCCGCCGCGGGTCATGCGGCGCTGCAGGTGGCCGATCGCGGGCTCAGCCGGCACGAGGCGGGCGTGTTCGCAACCGGCCTGGTGGTGTCGGCGGTGGTCGGGTACTGGGCGATCCACTTCCTGCTGCGCTACCTGGCGCGGCACTCGCTGGCGGTGTTCGCGTGGTACCGGCTGGCGGCCGCGGCCATCGTGGCGGCCTGGCTGTGGGCCGGGCGGGGGTAAGCGGTGATGGTCTGGCTGCGGCGCAACTTCCTGACCGGCCTGTTCGTGACCGTGCCGGTGGTGGTGTCGCTGGCGGCGTGCGTCTGGGTGTTCCGGGCCGTGGACGGCCTGGTCGGGCCCTACTGGCAGCGCTGGATCGGCACGGCCGTGCCCGGCCTCGGGCTGCTGACGACGGCGGTGCTGGTGCTCTGCGTCGGCGTGCTGGCGAGCAACGTGCTGGGCCGGCGGGCGCTGCAGCAGGCGGATGCGCTGCTGGAGCGCGTGCCGCTCTTCGGGACGATCTACGCGCCGGTGAAACAGATGGCCGCGGCGTTCGCGCCGGGCAACGAATCGGGCTTCAAGCGCGTGGTCCTGGTGGAGGACCCGCGCCGCGGCTGGATCCTGGGGTTCCTGACGCGGGAGTTCTGCGTGGACGGGCCCGGCGGTGCCGAGGCGTACGTCGCGGTGTTCGTCCCCACGAACCACCTCTATCTCGGGGACGTGCTCATCGTGCCGGCGTCGTCGGCCCGGTATCCAGACCTGAGCGTGGAGGAGGGGGTGCGCGTGGTGCTGACCGGGGGCATGGCGCTTCCGGGGCGGCTGCGCGAGCCCGGCGGGGCGGTCCCGGGCGGCGTCCGGGCGGGTGATCGGTCGACCAAGGGGTGACACACATGCGTGGAACGTGGATGCGGCCGCTGAAGCAGCTGATGCAGGGTGCGGCGCTGGTGCTGCTCGTCGCGGCGGCGGCCCCGGTGGCGGCGGTGGGGGCGGCGGCGCTCGAGCAGCCGGCCGGCGCGGCGGCGGCCCCGGTGGAGCCCCCGCGCCACGGGGGCGAAGCGAATCTGATCCTGCCCGATCTCTCGCAGGCGCGTTTCGTGGGCGTGGACGGCCACACGCTCCTGCTCTGGGGCCTGGTGGTGGTCGTGGCGGGCCTGGCCTTCGGCCTGGCGATCTACCGGGACCTGAAACACCAGCCCGTGCACGCGTCGATGGCGGAGATCGGCGAGCTGATCTACGAGACGTGCAAGACCTACCTGCTGCAGCAGGGCAAGTTCCTGCTCATCCTCGAGGTCTTCATCGCGGCGATCATCGTCTTCTACTACGGCGTCCTCCAGCACTTCGAGTTCCAGCGGGTGGTGGTCATCCTGCTGTTCAGCCTGATCGGGATCGGCGGCAGCTACGGGGTGGCGTGGTACGGCATCCGCATCAATACGTTCGCGAACTCGCGGACGGCGTTTGCGAGCCTGCGGGGCCAGCCGTTCGCGGTGTACGCCCTGCCGCTGAAGGCGGGCATGAGCATCGGCATGATGCTGATCAGCGTCGAGCTGCTGATCATGCTGTTCATCGTCCTGTTCGTGCCCGGCGACTACGCCGGCCCGTGCTTCATCGGGTTCGCGATCGGCGAATCGCTGGGCGCCTCGGCCCTGCGCATCGCCGGCGGCATCTTCACCAAGATCGCCGACATCGGGTCGGACCTGATGAAGATCGTCTTCAACATCAAGGAGGACGACGCGCGCAACCCCGGGGTCATCGCGGATTGCACCGGCGACAACGCCGGCGACTCGGTGGGCCCGAGCGCCGACGGCTTCGAGACCTACGGCGTGACGGGCGTCGCGCTGATCTCGTTCATCCTGCTGGCCGTCAAGGACCCGCTGGTGCAGGTGCAGCTGCTGGTCTGGATCTTCATGATGCGCATCATCATGATCGTGGCCAGCGGCGTGTCGTACCACCTGAACGACATGCTGGCGCGGGGCCGCTACGCGACGGCGGCGAAGATGAACTTCGAGGCGCCGCTCACGTCGCTGGTGTGGATCACCTCGATTGTCTCGGTCGTGCTCACCTACGTGGCGTCGTACGTGCTGATCCCCGAGCTGGGCGGCGACACGTCGCTCTGGTGGAAGCTCTCCACGGTCATCACCTGCGGCACCCTGGCGGGCGCCATCATTCCCGAGCTCGTGAAGGTGTTCACCTCCACCGAGTCGAGCCACGTGCGCGAGGTCGTCATCTCGTCGCGCGAGGGCGGCGCGTCGCTGAACATCCTCTCGGGCCTGGTGGCCGGCAACTTCAGCGGCTACTGGCTGGGCCTCGCCCTGGTGCTGCTGATGGGGGCGGCCTACGGCGTGAGCACCCTGGGGTTCTCGGCCCTGATGGTGGCCGCGCCGGTGTTCGCCTTCGGCCTGGTGGCCTTCGGCTTCCTCGGCATGGGGCCCGTCACCATCGCCGTCGACTCCTACGGGCCGGTGACCGACAACGCGCAGTCGGTCTTCGAGTTGTCCCTGATCGAGCAGATCCCCGGCGTGGCCGAGGAGATCCGGAAGGACCACGGCTTCACCCCCGACTTCTTCCGGGCCAAGGACCTGCTCGAGGAGAACGACGGCGCCGGCAACACGTTCAAGGCGACGGCCAAGCCCGTGCTGATCGGGACGGCCGTGGTGGGCGCCACGACGATGATCTTCTCGATCATCGTCGTCCTGACGGCGGGGCTCACCGAGAACCTCGACAAGCTGTCGCTGATGCACCCGCCGTTCCTGCTGGGCCTGATCTCGGGCGGCGCGATCATCTACTGGTTCACCGGGGCCTCGATTCAGGCGGTGTCTACCGGCGCCTACCGCGCGGTGGAGTTCATCAAGGCGAACATCCGCCTCGAGGGGGTGGAGCGGGCGTCGGTGGCGGACAGCAAGAAAGTGGTGGAGATCTGCACGATCTACGCCCAGAAGGGGATGTTCAACATCTTCCTGAGCGTCTTCTTCACGACCCTGGCCTTCGCCTTCGTCGAGCCGTATTTCTTCATCGGCTACCTGATTTCGATCGCCCTCTTCGGGCTCTACCAGGCCATCTTCATGGCGAACGCGGGCGGCGCCTGGGACAACGCCAAGAAGATCGTCGAGACGGAACTCAAGGAGAAGGGAACCCCGCTGCACGCCGCGACGGTGGTGGGCGACACGGTCGGCGACCCCTTCAAGGACACCTCGTCGGTGGCCATGAACCCGGTCATCAAGTTCACGACCCTGTTCGGCCTGCTGGCGGTGGAACTGGCCGTCTCGCTCGCGGGCGGCGCCGGGACCACCGTCACGCACGTGCTGGCGGGGGCGTTCTTCGTCGTCGCCCTGGTGTTCGTGTACCGCTCGTTCTACGGGATGCGGATCGGGCGCCAGGCCTAGGCGGCGGCCCGTCAGCCCGGCGCCGCGGGCGCCGGGTACCCCGGGGCGGGACGGCTCCCCGCCCCTGGTCGGACCGGATGGCCGAACTCGGCGATCCGGTGTCTAATGAGGTAGGCGGATGGCCCGGGCTGCCGGGGGGTGTCTCTCTTCGTTGACACTCTTTTTCGGCTCTGGCTATAATCGACCGCCCTCGTGAACCGTGTGAGCCCAGAGGTTAGGAGGAAAAGCCGGTGCCACGCGATATGTTCGGGGACGTCGTTCAGTCCTCAATCACCCTCGGGAGCCGGAAGTGGTACACGATTCCGATCTCCCTGCTTGCCCATGCCATCCTCGTCGGCGCAATCGTCATCATTCCCCTGATGGCGGCTGACATTCTGCCGACGCCGCCGGCGATGATGGCCTTTGTCGCGGCTCCGCCACCTCCGCCGCCGCCTCCTCCTCCACCCCCCCCGCCGCAGGCCGCGGCGCCGAAGCCCGTGATGGACGTCAACCCGGCGGCTGCGCCGGTCGAGGCGCCGTCTGAGATCAAGCCCGAGACCGGCATCGAAGTCGGACCCGAGGGCGGGATGGCTGGCGGCGTTGAAGGCGGTGTCCCGGGAGGTGTGGTCGGAGGCGTCGTCGGTGGCCTGCCGGAGGCCCCGCCACCCCCACCGCCGCCACCGCAGGCGCCGGTCCGCGTGGGTGGCAACATCCGCCCGCCGCAGAAGATCAAAGATGTCCGACCCGTGTATCCCAGCATCGCCCAGTCGGCGCGCGTGCAGGGCGTGGTCATCATCGAAGCGACAATCGGCCCGGATGGCAAGGTGAAGGATGCGCGGGTGCTGCGCTCGATTCCGCTGCTCGATCAGGCAGCCATCGACGCGGTCCGCCAGTGGGAGTTCACGCCGACCCTGCTGAATGGCGTGCCCGTGCCGGTCATCATGACGGTCACGGTGAACTTTACGCTGCAGTAAGGCCTGGCCGGTTGCAGGACTGGACGGGACCGGGAGGGCCGTGGGTACCGGCGATTCCGGAAGTGACGCTAATGTAGTTTTTGGATACCCGGAGGATGGAGAGACATGAACCTCATCGAGATGTGGCAGCAGATGGGCTTCTTCGCCAAGGCCATCGCGTACGTTCTGTTCATTATGTCGTTCATCGCGTTCGGCGTGGCCATTGAGCGGTACTACACGTTCCTGCAGGCCCGCAAGCAGTCGAAGCTGTACGCGCCGCAGGTGGCCAAGCACCTCAAGGACGGCCGTCTGAAGGAAGCGGTGGCCCTGTCGCAGAAGAAGGAATTCCGCTACAGCCACCTGGCCAAGGTCGTCCTGGCCGGCCTGAACGAGTACCAGTTCCAGCAGGAAGGCGGCGCCTCCCTGGACCGGTCGGACGTGGTTGACACGGTCCGCCGCGCCATCCAGCGCGCCACCGCCCTGACGGCCTCCGACCTGAAGCGCGGCGTGGCCTCCCTCGCCACCATCGGCGCGACGGCCCCGTTCGTCGGCCTGCTCGGCACGGTCGTCGGCATCATCACCGCGTTCCAGGGCATCGCGGCCACCGGGTCGGGCGGCATCGGCGCCGTGTCGGCCGGTATCGCGGAAGCGCTCGTCGAGACGGCGCTCGGCCTGATCGTGGCCATCCCGGCGGTGTGGTTCTACAACTACCTCTCGGGCCGCATCGAGTACTTCAACGTCGAGATGGACAACTCGTCGTCGGAGCTCGTGGACTACTTCATCAAGAAGACGGCCTAGGTGGTCGCCCGTGGCGGCGTGACCGCGCCGGCCGGCTGGCCGGCGCCGGGGCGCGCCGTACCGTATGGTTCGGGTTGTAGATAGGAGACGGCACCTATGGGTATGGATGTGGGTGGCGCCAAAGGCGGATTGAAGGCGGACATCAACGTCACGCCTCTCGTTGACGTCATGCTGGTGCTGCTGATCATCATGATGCTCATCGCACCGATGCTGCAGAAAGGCGTCGATGTGAGGCTGCCGCTGGCGTCCAACAGTTCGGACAAGCCGGAAACGCAGGAACAGACCGTTGTGGCGGTGACCGCCGACAAGCGGCTGTTCCTCAACGGCATTCCGATCCGTGAGGACGATCTGCGCACGCAGATCGAGGCGGCTCTGGAAGACAAGAAAGAGAAGATCGTCCTGATCAAGGGCGACCAGGATGCGCCCTACGCGTCCATCATGGGCACGATGGACCGCCTCCGCGAGGCGAACATCGAGAACATCGGCCTCATCACCGAGAAGAAGACCGGCTCGGCAGGAGGTCAGTGATGGCGCACAAACACCACGGCGCAGAAGACAACGTCAAGGCCCAGGAGCTCCACGCCAGCGCGGACATGAACGTCACGCCGCTGATCGATGTGCTGCTGGTGCTGCTGATCATCTTCATGGCGGCCCTGCCGCTCACGCAGAAGGGGCTCGACATCAACCTGCCGCTCGAGACCAAGTCCAATGCGACTCCGCAGGACACGAGCAGCCAGATCGTCGTCGAGTACTCCGCCGACCGCCGCATCTCCGTCAACAAGCAGGACGTGACGATCGGCGAACTCGAGACGCGGCTCCGCAACATCTTCGAGCAGCGCAAGGACAAGACGATGTTCATCGTGGGCGCGGGCAACCTGCGCTACGGCGACATCATCGAGGTCATTGACGCGGCCAAGGGGGCGGGCGTCGAGAAGGTCGGCATCGTCACCGAGGGGATGCGCACGGCGGCTGGCGTGTCAGTCGGCGGGCAGTAGACTCGGCCTGAAGCGGGATACCAACGGCCGGTTCGCCCCAGCGCGGGGCGGATCGGTCGTTTTCTTTTTGAGAAGACAGGAGACAGGAGACAGAAGACAGAAGAGAGAAGACAGAAGACGGAGGGGCGACGCCAGATTGGGGCCGCTGCCCCGGGCACAGCCGCCTTCGTCGCCGCGCGTCGCCGCCCCGCCACACGTCCCATCACGCCCCCGCACGCCCTTGCACGCCCCCGCACGTCCCGCTCCAGAACAGCCCTGGCGACCTCCAGGACGCCCTCCAGAGGCACGATTCGGTCCGACGACGGGGCCAGGTCGGCCGGCTTCGGGACGACCCCCAGGCGCATCCAGGGCGCCCGGCACGCGTGGGTGTCGGCGAGCGCCGTGCCGCCGGCGGCTGACGGGGCGCCGGGCCGAAACCACCCCCGTACAGACGTCGAGGCCGTCCTCCCGGTGGGAAGGACGGCCTCGGCGGGGGTGAGCGGACGGGGCCGGACTACTGGACGCCCGCGACCTTCTTCTTCTTCAGCTCGATGGCCTCATCGCGCAGCTTGTCGGCTTCCTTGATGAGCGCCTGCTGCTTGGCGGGGTCCTTCTCGAGGTTGGCCTGCAGCCGGAGCAGCAGGTTCTTGTAGGTCAACGCCTCCATGTAGTCGGACTTGAGGCCGAGGGCCTTGTCGACGGCCTCGACGCCCTTCATGACGTAGTCCTTCTTTTCGGCTTCCTTGATGCGGAAGTCGCGGTAGGCCTTGTCCCAGTAGTAGGTCGAAATCGTGTAGTAGGCCTCGGGGTTGTTCGGCTCGAGGGTGGCGCGCTGGGTCAGGGCTTCGATGGTCTTCTCGAACTCTTCCTGGCGGTTGTAGTAGCCGGCGAGCTGCAGGTAGACGTTCGGATCGTTGGGCCGGGCTTCCTTCGCCTTCATGAGCGTGCCCTCGGCCTTCTCGTAGTCGCCCGCGTCCTCGTGGATCTTCGCGAGGGCGAAGTAGTTCGAGGTTTCCTGCGGATCCAGCTCGATCATGCGCTGCACGATGGGCTCGGCCTGGGTGGGATCGTTCACCTTGTCCGGGCCGTACGCGGCCACGAGGTACTCGAGCGCCAGGCGGCGCATCTTGGGGTCCTGCTCCTTGTCGGCGGCGAGCTTGTAGTTCTCGATCGCCTTGGTCAGGTAGCCGTCGTTCTCGGCCTCGCCCTTGCGGCTGGGCTTGTAGAGGTTGTCGTAGCTGTTGCCGAGGTAGAAGTAGGCGACGGACAGCTCGGGGTCGGCGTGGACGGCCTCCTCGTAGCGTTCGGCGGCCCTCTTGTATTCCTGCTGCTGGTACAGGCCGTTCGCTTCCTTGAACGCCTTCTTGGCCTGGAGCTTGCCAACCTGGCCACAGGCCACCAGCGACACGGCGAAGCCCACCAGGATCGCCAGCGTTGCGCCCCGCCAGAAACGCCTCTGCATTGTATCCCCCTTACGCGCGACGCGCGGAATCAAGCGGCCGCAAACGGCCCTCGGAATCGGAAAAAGAATCGCGAAGAAAGACGTGCCGACAGGGTGGTAGCCCCTCCCGCGAGAGGGAAGAACGCTTCCCAAGCCGGGCCAGTATATCGGTCCAAAAAAGGGCGAGTCAAGCTGCCTCCGGCCGCCGTCCCGCCGCCCTCGCGTCCCGGTTGCCTTGACCCCCGCCGGAGCGGTTTCTATGATGAAGCCACCCCCGGGACTGTCGAGGCGCTGCGGGTCGGGTCCGGACCGGGAACGACCGCCAGGCCGCACAGCCGCCTCTGGGAGCATTAGACACCGGACACGATGATTCGATTCGAAGATCTCGTCGGGAAGGCCGAGACCTACATGCCGTCCGAGGACATCGAGACGCTGCGGCGGGCCTACGTCTTCTCGGCCTTCGCCCACAAGGGGCAGGTCCGGCGATCGGGGGAGGCCTACCTCGTCCACCCGCTCGAGGTGGCGTACTTCCTGGCCGACCTGCGCCTGGATCCGGCGGCCATCGTGGCCGGCCTGCTGCACGACGTGGTGGAAGACACGCTGACGACGGTGGATCGCCTGGAGGAGCTGTTCGGCAAGGAAGTGGCCCACCTGGTGGAGGGGGTGACGAAGATCAGCGCGATCCCCTTCTCGTCGAGCGCGGAGCGGCAGGCGGAGAACTTCCGCAAGATGCTGCTCGCGATGGTCGACGACATCCGGGTGATCCTCGTGAAGCTGTCGGACCGGCTGCACAACATGCGGACGCTGGACGTGATGAGCGAGGAGTCGCGCCTGCGCACGGCCCAGGAGACGCTGGACATCTACGCGCCGATCGCGAACCGCCTGGGCATGTCGCGCCTGAAGAACGAGCTCGAGGACCTCGCGTTCCAGCACCTCGAGCCCGATGCCTACCAGGCGCTCCGGGCGCGGGTGGAGCAGCGGCGCAAGGCGACCGAGGGCCTGATCGAGAGTTTCCGCCGGGCCGTGCGCGCCACCCTGGACGAGGCGGCGGTGCCGGTCGTCGCCATCGACGGGCGCATCAAGCGCCTGTACAGCATCCACCTCAAGCTGCGCCGCCAGAAGATCGATCTCGAGCAGGTGTACGACTTCCTCGCGGTCCGCGTGATCACGCCCAGCGTGAAGGACTGCTACGCGAGCCTCGGCGTGATCCACCACGCGTGGCCGCCGGTGCCGGGGCGGATCAAGGACTTCATCGCCACGCCGCGGCCCAACGGCTACCAGTCGCTCCACACGT
>CAYNDV010000111.1:0-15852 GCA_964396055.1 uncultured Vicinamibacterales bacterium
TTCGCCGCGCCCTCCGTCTTTCCCTAGCCTCTAGCCTCTAGCCTCTAGCCTCTAGAAGGGCCGTCCCGCCCCCGGCGCAACCGGCTTGGGAAGCGGCTTGCGAGGCAGCTGCTGATCGCGGTTGGCCGTGTGATACACGAACGACGCGACGATTACGGCGTTCTTCATCATGTCCGGCGCCTGCACCCGCTCGTAGAGATCCATGTTCGAGTGGTGGGTCACCGTGTCGTACTCCACTTCGTCCTGGATGAACTGGAAGCCGGGCAGGCCGACGCTGTCGAAGGCGAGGTGATCGGTGCCGCCCGTATTGCGGACGGTCAGCGTGTTCATGCCCAGGCTCTTGAACGGCTCCATCCACGCCGCGAAGATCGGCGCCACCGCCTCGTTGCCCTGGAGGTAGATCCCGCGAATGGCGCCCGTGCCGTTGTCGACGTTGTAGTAGGCCGAGAACTTCGCGTGGTCGGGCTTCAGCGTCATCGTCGCCCGGTCGGCGAAGTGCTCGGTCACGTAGGCGCGTGAGCCGAGCAGGCCCTGCTCCTCACCGGCCCAGAGGCCGATCCGGATCGTCCGACGGGGCTTGAGGCCGGCGGTCTTGATGATGCGCAGCGCCTCCAGCATCACCGCCGAGCCGGCGGCGTTGTCGGTGGCGCCGGTGCCCGCGTGCCAGCCGTCGAAGTGGCCGCCCAGCATCACCACCTCGGGCGCCAGCTTCGGATCGCTGCCCGGGATCTCCCCGACGATGTTGAACGAGTTGAGGTCGTCGGCGTAGAAGGTGTTGCGCACGTCGACTTCGAGGCTGACCGGCACCTTCCGCTCGATCGTGCGGACGATGCGGTTGTAGTGCTCGACGGCCATGACGAGCTGCGGCAGGGCTTCGGGCTGCTTCGGGTCGCGCGGGCCACCGCCGCTGACGAACACCGTGCCGTACTGGCCCATGCGGCTCGGCTCGACCAGCATCACCACACCCTCGGCTTTGAAGAACTCCGTGCGCCGCCGCGCCACTTCGGGATCGCCGACGTTGAACCGGCGCATGCCCTGGGGACCCACCGGCTGGGCCGTCATCTCGTCCAGTTGCTTCTCGGTGAATCGGGTGGCCAGGGGCTCCCAGGCCGCCGTCACCTCGCGCGCGGGCGCGGTGAAGACAATCTTGCCGCCCAGCTTGCCCTTGTACTTGTCGAAGTCGGCCACCGTGTCGATCGTCGCCACCACGACCTCGGCGGTCACGGCGCCCTTCGTCCCCGGGGTCCAGGCCTTCGGATAGGCGATGATCGGCCACTGGGTGGGCGCGACGGCGTGCACCACCGTCCGTTCGTTGCTCCAGCCCTGGCCGAAGGGGAACGGCTCGAGCTTGACGTTCACCAGGCCCCACTCGGTCATGAGCTTCTGCACGTACTCCGCGGCCGCGCGGTGACTCGGCGAGTTGGTCAACCGGCCTCCGTACACATCCGTCAGGTAGCTGGTGATCTCCATCACCTTCGACCGCTGGAGCCCCTCTTCCTTGATCTTGTAGACGGCGTCGTAATCGACCTTCTCGCCGGACTGGGCGAGGGGGCCTGCAACGGTCACGGCGACGAGGGCCGCGACGGCCAGCAGACGCAACCGGCGTGGAGCCTTCATGGACACTCCTCCTGGCGCTGTGGGTGAACCTCCACGATACCGGGCGGTCGGCGCAACGGTCAAGGCGGGGACGCTGTGCTACGATCGGGCATCCCGGCGCAGCCCATGGCCCGTCCAAACGAGCGCTGCCGACGTCCAAAGCTCACAACGCGAGGAGTACGCCCATGACCCGTCTGTGTCTTGCCGTTGTTCTCTGTGTGCTTGCCGCCGTGCCGTCGTTTGCGCAGGCGCCGCCGCCCGCGGCCGCCGCCGCACCCGCCGCCCAGGCCGCGCCCGCGGCGCCGCCGGCGCAGCCGCTCAGCGCGTCGCTCAAGGGCCTGTGGGACGGATTGCGCCTCAATCTCGCCCAGTCGGCCGAGAAGATGCCCGAGGCCGACTACGGCTTCCAGCCGACGAAGGACGTGATGACCTACGGGCAGCTGCTGGCGCACGTGGCCACGTCGTCGTTCACGTACTGCGCCCGCGGCAGGGGCGAAGACAACCCGAACAAGGAAGACTTCCAGAAGACGAAGACCACCAAGGCCGACATCGTCAAGGCCCTGAACGACGCGCTGGCCTACTGCGACGGGGTGTACGCGGGCCTGACCGATGCCGCCGCGCTGGGGACGATCCAGGTGGGGCAGAACCAGGTGCCCAAGGTGCGTTACCTGATCGCGAACATCTCGCACGACAACGAACACTACGGCAACCTCGTCACCTACCTGCGCCTCAAGGGCCTGGTGCCGCCCTCGACCGAGCGCGCCCAGCAGATGCGGAAGTAGGCGGCGGGCATGCGTCTTTCCCGCGTGATGCGCCGGCCGGGCGCAGGCCCGGCCCTCCTGCTGGCCGGGGCCCTGGCGCTGGTGGCCGGCGCGTGCGCGCGGGAGCCCGAGCCCCCTCCGGGTACGCCGGCCCGGGGCGATCGCCACCTGGCATCCGATACCCGGGAGGTGTCGGGCCAGGTGCCCCGCGACGCCACCCTGGCCACTCTGCTGCGCGCCCATCTCCCGGCGGCCCACGCCGAGGCCGTCGTGCGCCTGATCGGGTCGGCCTTCGATCCCCGCAGACTGCGCGCGCAGCAGCCGTTCATGCTGACGACGTCGATTGACGGCATGCTGCGGGCGTTCCGCTACGAGATTGACGACGACAGGTACCTGCACGTGGCGCCGGCGTCACCGGCTGAGCCCCACGTGCTGACGGCGGCCGTGGTGGCCTACGCACGCAAGCAGACCACGGCCCACGTCACGGGCACGATCGATGCGGACACCCCGTCGCTGTTCGAGTCGATGGACGAAGCCGGCGAATCGGCGGACCTGTCGGTCGAACTGGCCGCCGTGTTCGCCGGCGAGATCGACTTCAACAGCGAGCTGCAGCCCGGCGATCGGTACCGGCTGGCCTTCGAGAAGGTCACCCGCGAGAACGGCACCGTGGCGTACGGCGAGATTCACGTCGCCGAGTTCTTCAACGACGGACGCCTGCTGAAGGCCATCCGTTTCGTGGGGCCTGACGGCAAGGCGGGCTATTACGACGAGAACGGCCGGTCGCTCAAGCGGTTCTTCCTGAAGTCGCCCCTCAAGTTCGAGCCCCGCATCACGTCGCGCTTCTCGTACAGCCGGAAACACCCGGTGCTGAACGTGCGGCGGGCGCACCTGGGTGTCGACTACGCCGCGCCGGTCGGGGCGCCGGTCGTGGCCGTGTCCCACGGGGTCGTGACGCGCGCCGGGTTCTCGGGTGACGCGGGACGCCTGGTGGCCGTCCGGCACGCGAGCGGGTACGAGAGCCTCTACCTCCACCTGTCCTCGATTGCCGTGCGCGTCGGGCAGCGGGTGAGCCAGGGGGAGATGATCGGCAAGGTCGGGTCGTCCGGCCTGTCCACCGGGCCGCACCTCGACTACCGGCTGCGCAAGAACGGCACGTACGTGAACCCGCTCACCGAGCACCGGCGCATGCCCCCGGGCGATCCGATTCCCGCCGCGCTGATGGCCGCGTTCCAGGCCGAGCGGGACCGGGTGCTGGCGCTGCTGCCCGCCGCGAATCAGATACACTGACCACGTGCGGCGCTTCGTCCTCCTCCTCGTGATCGGGTGTCTCGGGTTCCAGGCGGGCCTCCTGTCCCTGGCCTGCGACGAGCCCTGTCTGCTGACGGACTCGGCCTCGGAGAGAGACGGCAGTTGCCCGCCCCTGTGCGCGACGTGCGGGTGCTGCACGCTCAGCGCCGCGCCCGCGCTCGACCAGCCCCGGGCCGCGGTTCCCCGCGACCACGGCGTCGCCGTGAGCCTCGTTCCAGTCCTGCGCCCCTGCGCCGGCCGATCGCCCGACATCTGGCACGTTCCCCTCACCTGACCCGTTTCCGGGTCCGCCTCTGCATGCCCTGCGCCCGTCGACGGGTTGCAGTTTCCTGATCCTCTGGTTCGCGGAGTGTCGATTCATGTCTGGATCTCGCGTCGCCCTCCTGGGCTGCGTGTGGGCCGCGCTGGCCACGACCGCCGGCGCGGAGGAGCCCGTCTCGCTGCCCGCCCTCCTGGCCCGGGCTCGTGATCACGCCCCGGCGGTGGCCGCCGCCCGCGCGCGCATCGAGGAAGCCCGGGCGGCCACGATCACCGCCGGAGCACCCCAACAGGAGAACCCGGAACTGGCTGCGGCGGCGGGGCCCCGCTGGGCCGCGGACGGGACACGCACCGACTTCAGCGTCGGGGTGAGCCAGTACTTCGAACCCGGGAAGCAGCGCCAGGCCAGGCGCGCCGCGGCGGCGGCGCGCGTCGGCGAACTGGCGGCCGCCGCCGACGGGGCGCTGCGCGCGGTCCTTGGCGACGTGGCGAGACGGTACCACCACCTGCACGCGTCGCTGGGGCTGTCGGACGTGCTGGCCCGAGCCCTCGAGACCGCCGTGGAGGTGGAGCGGGTGGCGGCACGGCGCTTTGCCCTGGGCGATGTGGCGGTGCTCGACGTCAACGTGGCTCGTGCCACCCGGGCCCGGGCTGAGGCCGAACTCGCGGTTGCCCGCGCGGAGGTGGCCCGTCAGTACGGTGAACTCTCGGCTATCGTCGACTGGCCCGAGCTCGGCCGGATCGGCATCGCCCGCCTCAGACCGGACCTTCGTGACGTGGACGAGGCTGCCGCCGTGGCCGGCATCGACGGCAGCCCTCAACTGGCCGCGCTCGACGCGCGCATGCGCGAGGCGGAGGCCGGGCAGCAGCAGGCGCTCGCGGCGCGATCACCCGGCTTCGGCCTGTCCGTGGACTACGAGCGGGAGGAACGCACGCCGGTGCTGATGGCCGGCCTGGTGATCCGCCTGCCCGTCTTCCAAAGGGGCACCGGCCCGGCGGCTGAAGCGGCTGCCCGTCTCACCACGCTGCGCGCCGAGCGGCGTGGCGCGCAGGCCGAGGCCGTTGGCGCCTTGACGGGCGCCATGGCGGCGTACCGCCACCACCGCGAAGCCCTGCGCGTGCTCCAGGCCGACGCCCTGCCGGCCGTCGAGGAGAACGAGCAACTGGCTCGTCGGAGCTACGAGGCCGGGCAGATCAGCCTGGCCGACTGGCTGCTGTACCGGCGCGAATCCCTCGACGCCCAGCGGGCCCTCCTGGAACACCACCTGCGGGCCGCGCTGGCCCTGGTCGACATCGACAGCCTATCCGGAGTACTCCGATGACCCGAGCGATCCGTACCGCATGCCTCATCGCGATGATGGGCGCCGCCGCGTGCGGCAGCCGCGATGCCGGCCCCGCGCACCGGGACGTGCCGGCCTCGACGCCCGCGGCCCCTCACGAGGCGCCCCACGACGAAGCCGACCTCCACGTGGCCACCGACACGCGCCGGGATCTGCGCATCACGACGGCGCTCGTGTCGCAGGAGACAGGCGTGGAGCAGGTGAGCGAAATGCCGGGCGAGATCCAGGTGGACGACAACAGGTACGCCGAGGTCGGCAGCCCCGTTGACGGGCGTCTCGCCCGCGTGTTCGTGCAGCCGGGAGCGCAGGTGGCCGTCGGCGACGCGCTGGCCGAGGTCCGGAGTCCCGGGATCGGCCGGGCCCGCGCCGACTACACGGCGGCGGTTGCCCGGCAGAGGCTGGCGCAGCAGTCCGTCGCGCGCGTCGCCGCGCTGGTGGCCGAGCGCATCGCGCCGCAGCGCGAACTGCAGGAGGCCGAAGCCGCCCTCGCCTCTGCCGAGGCCGACGTGGCGTCGGCGTCCACGATGCTGCGCGCGGTCGGCGTCGACCCTGCCGCGCCCGTCACCGGCGACGTCGCGGCCATCGTGCTGCGCGCGCCCATCGCCGGCACGGTCATCGACCGTGACGCCAGCCTCGGGCAGTCGGTCGATCCGGCCAGGACGCTCTTCCGCCTGGCGGACCTCGGTCGTGTCTGGCTCGTGGCCAGGGCCTTCGAGCGGGACGCCGGGCGGCTCCGGGTCGGCGCGACCGTCCGGGCGTTAATTCCGGCCCTGCCCGGCGACGTGCGAGTCGGGCGAGTGGTCTGGACCGGCAGGCGGGTCAGCTCCGAGTCGCGGACGCTGCCGATCCGCATCGAGCTCGAGAATCGCGCCGGGGCGCTGAAGCCCGGCATGACCGCTACGGCGCTGGTTCCGTTGGCGCACACCGCCGGCACCGCCCTCACCGTGCCGGCGGGCGCCCTTCAGCGGTTGGGCGATGCCTGGGTGACGTTCGTGCCGCGGGGGGACGACCAATGGCACTTCGAGGTGAGGACCGTCGGGCGGGGGCGTGACCTGGGGCCCGCGGTCGAGGTCGTCTCCGGGCTGTCAGCTGGCGAACGTGTGGTGGTGGACGGCGCGTTCGTGCTGAAGGCCGAGGCCGAGAAGGCCAGGGGCGGGGCCCGCGCGGCCCACACGCACTGAGCACGGAGGCCTGCCGTGATCGATCGTCTCATCCGCTCCTCGTTCGGCCACCCCGTCGTCACGGTGGTCCTCGCCCTGGGCGCCACGGTCGCTGGCGTCCTCGCGTTCCGCGATCTCCCGCGGGACGTCTTCCCCGACCTGTCCGCGCCGGTCTTCAACGTCATCGTCCAGAACGCCGCCATGAGCGCCGAGGAACTGGAGACGACGGTGGCCGTGCCGCTGGAAGCGGAACTGGCGGGGCTGCCCGACGTGCGCCGTGTCCGGTCGAACTCGCTGCTCGGCGTGACGCAGGTGACCGTCGAGTTCGACCTCGACGCCGACTACCATCGCTCGCGCCAGTTCGTCGCCGAGCGCATCACCCAGGCCGCGTCGGCGCTGCCGCCCGGGACCGATCCGCCGCTGCTCTCGAGCCTGACCGGGCGGCTCAACGAGATCTTCGAGTTCACGCTGGAGGCCGAGGGGCAGGCCGCCGACCTGATGGCCCTGCGGGATCTGGCGGAGTTCGAGGTGCGGCAGCGACTGCTGGCCGTGCCGGGCGTGGCGGCGGTGGAGCGCCTCGGGGGGTACCTCCGCCAGTTCCAGGTGCAGGCCGATCCCGAACGCCTGCGCGCACGCGGGGTATCGCTGGCCGATGTCGTGGCGGCGGTCGAGGCGTCGAACGCGAATGCGTCGGGCGGCATCGCCGAACTGGGTGCCACCGAATGGACCATCCGCGTGGTGGGCCGGGCGACCACGCCCGACGACCTCCGCCGGACCGCCATCCGCCTGGCTGGCGGCGTGCCGGTCCTGCTGGGCGATGTTGCCGATGTCGTGGAAGCTCCGGCGCCGCGCCGCGGCCTGGCGCACCGGCTCAAGGGCGAGGTGGTGAGCTGCCGCGTCGCGAAGCAGTTCGGGGCGGACACCGTACACGTGGCTGCGGCGATTCGCCACGCCGTCGAGGACATCGCGCGCAGCCTGCCGAAGGGCATCGTCCTCAAGGTCGTCTACGACCAGTCGGAACTGGTCACCTCGGCCCTCGACGGTGTCGGCCGGGCCGTTCTGCTCGGCGCGGGCTTCGTGGTGATCGTCTTGTTCCTGCTGCTCGGCAACCTCCGCGCGGCCGCGATCGTGACGCTCACGATCCCGGTGTCGATCGCCATCGCGGCCCTGCTGCTGCGCCACTACGGCATCGGCGTGAACACGATGACCCTGGGCGGGCTGGCCATTGCGGTCGGCCTCCTGGTCGACGCCGCGATCATCGTGTCGGAGAACATCCTGCACCGCCTGGGCCAGGACGGGGCGGCCACACCCGGCCCGGTGCTGGCCCGGACGGCCACCGCCGAAGTGGGGAGGCCGATTACCTTCGCGACGCTCGTGGTGGTGGCCGTCTTCGCGCCGATCGCCACGATGGGCGGCATCGAAGGGCGGATGTACCAGCCGCTGGCGGCCTCGGTCGTCGCGACGCTCGCCAGCGCCCTGGTGATCGCGCTCACGGTGGTGCCGGTGGTGGCGGCTTGGGTGCTGCGGCGCGCGGCGGCCGGCCGGACCGGCCACGACACCCGCCTGGTGGCCGGCATCAAGGCCGGATACGGTCCAATCCTGGACTGGACGCTGCGGCATCCCCGGCGTGTGGCCCTCGCGGCTGCGGCCGTGTCGCTGCCGGCCCTGGCGGCGGGCCTCGCCATCGGCAGTGACTTCATGCCGGCGCTCAACGAAGGCGCCTTCCTGCTGCAGACGTCGGTGCCCACCGAGGCGTCGCTCGGTGAGGTGGACCGCCTCAACCATCGCGTGGAGGACGTGCTGCGATCGTTCCCCGAGGTCGACGACGTCATCCGGCGCACGGGACGGGCCGAGCGGACGGAAGATCCGATGCCGCACACCCTGTCGGACGTCCTCGTGCGCTTCAAGCCCGGCGAACCGCGCGATGCCGACGCGGTCGAAGAGGCCATGCGCGAGGCCCTGGAGCCCGCCGCCGGCATCACGGTGCTCTTCACGACGCCGCTCGGCATGCGGATCGACGAGGGGCTCGGCGGATCGCCGGCCGACCTGACGGTCCGCGTGTTCGGGCCCGATCTCGACACGCTGGCCGGCCTGGCAGACCGCGTGCGTGACCTCGTGGCGGCGGTCCCGGGCATCGGCGACCTGCGCGTCGAACAGGTGACGGGTCTGCCGCAGCTGCGCGTCGTGGTCGATCGGCCGTCGGCGGCCCGTGAGGGGCTGGCCCCCGGGGCCATCGTCGACCAGGTGCGCATCGCGCTGGCGGGCCACCAGGCTGGGGAGGTGCTGGTCGGGCAGCGCCGGTTCGACCTCGTCGTCCGGTTGCGTGAGGAGGTGCGCAACACGCCTGATGCGCTTGGCCGGCTCCTGCTCGACACGCCCGGCGGGGGCAAGGTGACCCTGAATCGTGTGGCGCGCGTCGAGCAGGCGTTCGGGCCTTCGTCCATCAGGCGTGAGGCGGGCAGCCGCCGCCTGGCCGTGGAGGCCACGCTCGCGGGCCGGGACGCGGGGAGCGCCGCAGCGGAGATCCGCGAGCGCCTGACGCGCGATCTCGAGATGCCCGCGGGCTACTTCTGGGATCTCGGCGGCCGCGTCGAGGCCCAGGCGCGCGCCACGCGGGCGCTGGGGACCGGCGTCGCGGTGGCGCTCGTCGCCGTGTTCCTGCTCATCACGCTCGCCCTGGGATCGGCCCGCGACGCGGCGATCATCCTGCTGACCGTGCCCGTGGCGCTGGCGGGCGCCGTCCTCGCCCTGCTGGCGTCCGGCGGCACGTGGAACGTGTCGTCGCTGGTGGGGATGATCGGGCTGTTCGGCATTGCCGTGCAGAACAGCCTTGTGCTCATCTCGCAGACGCGCGGCCTCGAAGGGGCCGGGTATGGGGTCGAGGCGGCCCTGCGTGAGGCCAGCCTCGGCCGCGTCAGGCCGAAGCTCATGACGGCGGCCACGGCCATCCTGGGGCTGCTGCCGATCCTCACGTTCAGAATGCACGGCACCGAGATCGAACGCCCCCTGGCCGTCGTCATGGTGGGAGGCCTCGTGACCTCGACGCTGTTCACGCTGCTGGTCCTGCCGGCCGTGTGCCGGTGGGCCTCGCGACGACGCGGCACCTCGGTCTAGGATCGCGCGGCCGCCGGGCGCCGCCACTACTTGCGCTTGAGTTCCAGTTCGTCGAACCAGAAGTCGTCGTTCGGCACGTCGAGCTTGAGTTCCGTGACGGCCGCGTCCTTGTCGAGGACGAACGATGCCCGGCCGTTCCCGAACCACGGGAACGGCCGGCGCCACTTCAGCTCGAAAGTGTCGAGGTGCCAGTGCGTCAGGTCGGCCACCATGTCGGGGTTGGGCAGCAGGAACAACACCAGGTTGCCGTTCACCAGCGAGATGACGGCGTCGCCGTACAGCGTGCTGGCGTACTGGCCCGCGTACTTCTCCAGCGGCAGGCTCGGCTTCGTGCCGGTGAGCCGCGTCTTCTCGACCTTCTCGCGTGCCAGGCGTTTCTGCTCGGTACCCTGCTTCGATCGGTTGAGGAACAGCGTCGGCCAGTCGCGTCCATCGCCGCCCAGGAAGGCGTCCAGGATGGTGTAGGACAACGCACTCGAGAGGCCCGTGTCCGAGTTGGTGAGGATCACGAAGCCGAGTTTCTCCTCCGGCACGAGCGCGAGGTGCGAGAACATCCCGTCAGCCGCCCCGCCGTGTTCGGCGACGAAGCGATGGCGGTAGTCCGAGACCGAGAAGCCCAGGCCGTAGCCACGGAAGTGCACGGGCATCCGCAAGGACGTCGCCAGGTTGGCCGCCGGCACCGCGGGGTTCGGGTCGGTGGCGAACGAGACGTGCGGCGTCCACAGGGTGCGCTGTGAGGCCTCGGAGAACAGCCGCTTCTCCCCGGCGAGGCCGCCGTCGAGGTGCAGCGCGATCCACTTCGCCATGTCGTTCGCGCTCGACACGATCGATGCCGCCGGGCCGCAGGCATCCCACGAATACCAGGGGTAGGCCCGAAGCGGTGCGTAGGTGCCGGCGTGCGGCGTCGCGATGTTGGTGGCCGTCTTCACGTCGGCGAACGTCGAGATCGTCCGCGTCATGCCGAGCGGGTCGAAGATCCGCTCCTTGACGAAGGCGTCCCAGCTCTTCCCGCCCGCGGCGGCGACGATCTCGCCCGCCGCGACGAACATGATGTTCTGGTAGCCGTAGCGCGACCGGAACGGCCCGGCCTGCTTGAGGAACCTCGCGCGGCGGATGACCTCCTCGCGCGAGTACGGGGTGCCGTACCAGAGGAGGTCCCCGCTGAACGTGCCGAGGCCACTGCGGTGCGACAGCAGGTCCCTGATCCGGATGTCGTTCGTCACGTACGGGTCGTACAGCTGGAAGTACGGCAGGTGCGTGACAACCCGGTCGTCCAGCGTCAGTTTCCTGTCCTCCGCGAGCATGGCGAGCGCTGTCGCGGTGAAGGCCTTGCTGTTCGACGCGATGGCGAACAACGTGTCCGCGTCCACGGGCTCAGGCTTGCCCATCTCGCGCACGCCGTAGCCCTTCGCGTGCACCACCTTCCCGTCTTTGACGATGGCGACGGCGAGGCCGGGGACGTTCCAGTCCTTCCGGGCCTGCTCGATGACGGCGTCCAGCCTCGCCAGGTCGGGCGCCTGGGCCAGGGCCGCGGCCGGAAGGGCGACAAGTGACAGGACAACGAGGCTGAGGATGAACGGTCTGATCATGATGTCTGCGCCTTCGTTCTATCGTCCTCGGTGGTTCCTCTTCGTGGCGTCCGGCTTCAGCCCCTTCTTCGTGGCGTCCGGCTTCCCTCGACGTCGCTCGGGACAGGTCAGCCGGACGTCGCGACCCCGCGGCCTGCTCCGTACGGCTCGTTCGGACCGTGCCCGGCCCGAGCGGTTCAGGGTTCCGGGATCAGCGTGACAGCGTGGTTCCTTCTTGCTGCTTGATTCTTGCTTCTGACACCCTCACCCCAAGCCCCTCACCCCACGTCCCACGCCCCACGCCCCACGTCCCACGCCCCCACGCCCCACGCCCCCTACCGCCCCAGCGTCTTCTCGAAAAACTCCGCCGTGGCCCGGTTGACGCGCTCCCAGTTTCGGTGCGACAGGAAGTCGTGGATGTCGTCCGGGATGATGATCTCCTCGAACGTCACGCCGGCGGCCCTGAGCCGCTGCGCCAGGTCGATGGTCTGCTCCACCCGCACGTTCCGGTCATCGTCGCCGTGGACGAGCAGGACCGGCGAGTTCCAGGTCTTGACCCACGCCACCGGCGACGAGTCCCACGCCACCTTCACCGCCTCCTCGAGCTGCGCACGGGTGACGCCGTCCTCGACGAGTGCCTGGACGGCGAGTTCAGGTGACGGCGCCGTCGCGCGGGCGTGCACGCCGTGGATGTCGACACCGGCGGCAAACACGTCGGAGTTCCGCCCGAGCGCGAGCGCGGTGAGGTAGCCGCCGTACGATCCGCCCCAGATGCCGACGCGCTTCGGGTCCACGTCCGGCCGCTTCTGCAGGTACTGGCCGCCCGCCAGCACGTCCTGGTACTCGCTCGCGCCACGTGTGCCCGCGCGCTCGGGATTCTGGAAGTCACGCCCGTAGCCGATGCCGAGCCGGTAGTTCACTGACAGCACGATGAACCCGCGCAGCGCGAGGTACTGGTTCAGGGCGTACGCGTTGGCGTAGTAGTAGCGGTAGTGCCAGCCCAGGAGCATCTGGCGCGGCGGGCCGCCGTGCACGAAGACGATGGCCGGCCGCTGCGCCGGGCCGCCGCCGGCCCGGAACAGCTGGCCGTGAATGGTCAAGCCGTCCGGCGCCGCGAACGTCACGTGTTCGGGCACGACCAGGCGCGACAGGGGAAAGTCCTGCGGCACCACGTCCGGGTCGAGGGCCCGCGGCGACGCGCCGCCGGGCGCGAGCGAGGCGACGTAGGTCAGCGGTGGCCGCCGGGCGTCCGATCCGAGGTACGCCAGCATGCGGCCGTCGCCTGACACCACGGGGTTCCACTCGATGCCTTCGCCGGACGTGAGCGCCAGGGGTGACGCGGCGTCAACCGGCACCCGGAACAGGTGTCGCCGTTCGCCGTCGTCACGGCCCGGTCCCGTGTTGGCGTTGTAGACGACCGCGCGCCGATCGGGCGTCACCGTGACGAACTCCACCATGAACGAACCGCTGGTCAGCTGCAGCGGCGGCCCGCCGGCGGCCGGCACCGAGTACAGGTGCGGCCAGCCGTCCATCTCGCTGAGGAACACCAGGCGGTCGCCGGCGCCCCAGGCGAGATTCGCGCCGCCCAGCGTGCGCGGATACGAACCGCGCAGTGTCTCCGGGCTCTGCCACGCCAGCGTCGCGTTGCCCGTCGCCACGTCGGCCACCCAGATGGACCAGGGCGCCGGCGACGACTCGAGCGGCGGGCGGGCCGGGCCGCCGCGTCCCGGCCGCCGGACGAAGGCGATCTTCGTGCCGTCCGGCGACCACCGGGGCAGGCTGTCCAGCGACGTGGTGGGCGAGAGGTACCGAATCGGCTGATCGCTGCCCGCATACAGCGCGATGTAGCTGTTCGCGCCGCGGTTCGACACGAAGGCCAGGGTGCGTCCGTCGGGCGACCAGGCAGGCGACTCGCCCGATCCCCGCGCGAAGAACAGGCGCTGTGCCGCCGCGCTGCCATCGGCGGGCACGCCCCAGATCTCGCGGCTCCTCGTGAAGACGACCTGCGGCCCGGTGGGCGACGGCACAGGCTCGTCGCCTTCGGCGAGCAGCACCGGCGTCCCGCCCTCGACGGCGACCGACCAGATCTGCATCTTCGGCTGCACGGGGCTGCTGGCGGGATTCGGGACCAGGCCGCCCTCGCCGGGCCAGTTCGCGCCGTGGTCCCCGCCGCGCACGTAGACCAGCCGGGCGCCGTCAGCCGTGAACACCAGGTTGCTGATCTCCTGCCCATCGTCGCCGCCCAGCGTGACGAGGGCGCGCGCGGCAAACTCCGGCCCGTCCGCCACCCAGATCGTGCGTACGCCGCGCTGGGTGGTGGTCCACGCAAAGCGCTGGCCCGTCGGCGACGCCACCAGTTCCCAGGGGAACGAGTATCCCAGGATCTTGGTGAGCAGATCCGACGCCGGCGGGGGTGGCGTCTGGGCGGCCGGCGCAGCGGGCGCGAGCAGGGCGGCGGCAAGCACGAGGACGAGCGGCAGGCGGGTCACGGGGCCTCCTTGGCTTGGGGGACTGTAGCACGGGGCGTGGGGCGTGGGGACGTGGGGCGTGGGGCTCGGGACGTGGGGTTGGTCAGAAGCAAGAAGCAAGAAGCAAGAAGGGATCACGCGGTCACGCCGAATGGCCGAACGGCCAATAGCCGAACGGCCTGTTCCTCCCCGAGTACAATGGCCCTTCCACTGAGGAGATGCCGTCGATGTCGCGAATGCCACGAATCGTCCTTGTGCTGGCCCTGCTGGCGTCCGTCACGCTCGTGGCCCAGGGGCCCCCGCCCCAGCAGGCGGGCGTCGACCGTGTCCGTGCCCGCTACACGAAGTACGAGTTCCGGGTGCCGATGCGCGACGGCGTCCGGCTGTTCACCTCGGTCTACATGCCGAAGGACACCGCGAAGACCTATCCGTTCCTGCTGACGCGCACGCCCTACAGCGTCGGGCCCTACGGCGTCGACAACTACCGGGGGTCGCTCGGGCCGTCGGAGCACTTCGAGCGGGAGGGCTTCATCTTCGTCTTCCAGGACGCCCGCGGACGCTACATGTCCGAAGGGGAGTTCAAGCAGGTGCGGCCCCACGTGCCGGACAAGCGCACGCCGCAGGATGTGGACGAGAGCAGCGACACGTACGACACGGTGGCCTGGCTGCTGGCCAACATCCCGAACCACAACGGCCGCGCCGGCATGGTGGGCGTGTCCCAGCCCGGCTTCCATGTGGCGGCCAGCCTCATCGGGGCGCACCCGGCGCTCGTGGCGGCCTCGCCGCAGGCGCCCACCGCCGACTACTACCTGGGCGACGACGTGTACCACAACGGGGCCTTCATGCTCGGGGCGAACTTCGGGTTCTATTCGAGCTTCCGGCCGCGGGTGGGTGGACCGCAGGTCCCGGCGCAGGAACCGCGCTTCGACATGGGCACGCCCGATGCCTACGAGTACCTCCTGAACCTGCCGCCCCTGGCCGAGGTCAACGCGAAGATCTTCGGCGGCAGGGCCGGGTACTGGCAGGAGATCGTCGATCACCCGAACTACGACGAGTTCTGGCAGATCAGGTCCGTCTGGAAACACGCGAAGAACATCACCCCCGCGGTGCTCAACGTCGGCGGCTGGTTCGATGCCGAGGACCCGATGGGCCCCCTGCACATGTACCGGGCCATCGAGCGCATGAGCCCGGCCACCGAGAACCGGCTGGTGATGGGGCCCTGGTCGCATGGCGGCTGGAGCCGGGGACCCGGCGAGCGCCTCGGCAACGTGCACTTCGCGTTCCCGACCGGCGAGGTCTTCCGCGAGGACATCCAGTTCGCGTTCTTCATGCACCATCTGAAGAGTGCGCCCCTGCCGCCGGGCCTGACGAAGGCCGTCATGTTTGCCACGGGGGTCAACGAGTACCGGCGCCATGACGAATGGCCGCCGGCCGGCGTGAGACCCGTCATCTACGCACTGGCCGCGGGCGGCCGTCTCGTGCGCGGACCGGCCACGGGCGGCGCGGGCCATGACGAGTACGTCAGCGACCCGAACCGGCCCGTGCCTTACGTGGGCTACATCGCCGGCGGGATGACCTCCGACTACATGACGGAGGACCAGCGCTTTGCGGCCCAGCGCCCGGACGTGGTCGTGTACCGTTCGGATGTGCTGGACGAGGACCTGACCGTGGCCGGCCCGATCGGCGTCAGCCTCGACGTGTCGACGACGGGCACAGACAGCGATTTCGTGGTGAAGGTGATCGATGGATATCCGGGCGACTATCCCCAGCCCGAGTGGCCGGCGCCGGCGGCGGGGCAGCCCCCGGTGCCGAGGCCGTCGAACTACGTCCGGATGGGCGGCTACCAGCAACTGGTGCGCGGCGAGCCGTTCCGGGCGAAGTTCCGCCGGAGCCTGACGACGCCGGAGCCCATGGTGCCTGGCGAGCGGACGACGCTGCGGTTCGAGTTGCCGGACGTGTACCACGTCTTCCGGCGCGGCCACCGGGTGATGGTGCAGGTGCAGAGTTCGTGGTTTCCGCTGGTGGACCGCAATCCACAGCGGTTCATGGAGATTCCGAAGGCGAAGCGGGAAGACTTCCAGAAGGCCACGCAGCGGGTGTACCACGGCTCGACGGTCACGTTGGGGGTCATGGGTCGCGGCAGTCGGTAGCCGCTCGGGCCGGCACGGCCGCTCCCGAGGGAGGCCGTTGGGCCGTGCGGCGTGACCGCGTGATCCCTTCTTGCTTCTTGCTTCTGACCAACCCCACGCCCCGAGCCCCAGGCCCTCGGGCCGGCACGG
>CAYNDV010000112.1:0-15767 GCA_964396055.1 uncultured Vicinamibacterales bacterium
GCCCCACGCCCCACGCCCCACGCCCCACGCCCCACGCCCCACGCCCCACGCCTTGACAACAATCGCGCGCGTTGCCTAGAGTCGAGATCGCCACCCCCGAGCCCACGGTCCACGGGCAAGGAGCGAATCGTGACCAGGATCCGGCGACGCGAAGTTGCCCAATCCGAATTGTTGTCAGCCGCCGCGACGTTCATTGCCCGCAACGGCTACCACGGCACCTCGATGCGCGACCTGGCGAAAGCCACCGGACGCGGCCTGTCGAGCCTGTACACCTACTTCCCGTCGAAGGAGGCGCTGCTCTACGCTCTGCAGACGCGGGCGTTCGAGAGCCTGATCGAATCGGCCGAGGCGGCCGCGTCGAAGGGCGAACCAGCCGAACAGCGCCTGTACGCGTTCATCCTGAACCACATCCGCTACTTCCTGGCCCACCCCGACGTGATGCGGGTGCTGGTCCAGGAAGCGCGCGTCCTGCCGGCGCGCTACCGGCGGCGTATTCGCGTGCACAAGGAGCGGTACTACGCCCTGGCCGAGGGCATGCTGGCCGAACTCGCCGACGGTCGTGGGCCCCTCAGGGCCACCTCGCGCCTCACGCCCGAGGAACTCGAGAAGATGACCTACGGCTTCTTCGGCGTGGTGAACTGGGTGTGGGCCTGGTACGAGCCGAAGCGCCACGGCAAGGCGCACGACGTGGCGCGGACGCTGCACGCCCTGGTCGTGCGCGGCGCCACCGGGCACCTGCCCGACGAGTCGGTGTGGCGCGCGGTGGAGCAGGACCTCGAGCGCCACCGCGTGGAATCGCCGCTGGCGGTGCCGTCGCCGTCGTAGTCAAGTAACCTGTAGAAGACAGAAGACAGAAGACAGAAGACAGAAGACAGAAGACAGAAGACAGAAGACAGAAGCAAGAAGCAAGAAGGAGCACGGAGTCCCGCCTCAAGTTGACAGGCATCGCCCGAAAAGGGGAGAGTCCCCCTTTCCAGGAAAAGGGGCCTGGCCCCTTTTCGTGACGGAGGACCTGACATGCGGCGACTGCTGCTCTGCACCCTCGTGGCCGCGTGCGCGGCCGCATACGCTCCCGTGTCGGCCCAGTCTGCCGCGCCGGGCCAGCCGCCCACCCCGGTCCAGGCACCCGCGCCGGCCGCCGGGGCCCTGACGGCCGAAGACCTCCTGAAGGTCACCACGTTCAGCGTGCTCGACCTCAGCGACGATGGGCGCTACGTGGCGGGCACGACACGGCGCACGTTCGACAACGCCACGACCGATCACCGGCGCTACGGCGACCCCACCTACGTGGCGCCGTCGGCCGTGGGCCTGCAGGTCATCGACACGCACACGGGCGCGGTGCAGACACCGTTGCCAGGGCTCGCCGATGTCCGCCAGGCCGCGTGGTCCCCCGACAGCAGGAGCCTGGCGCTGCTCACGTGGGGACCCGGGGCGCCGGGCGCCGAGCCGTCGATGCTGCTGCACGTGTGGGATACGCGCCGGGCCGCCCTGCGGCGCGTGCCCGTCTCGGGCGACGCGGCCATCACCGCCAACAGCGGTCTCGCCTGGGCGCCCGACGGCCGCGCCGTCCTCGTGTCGGTGCGCGCGAAGGCCCGCGACGCGGAGGCCCGGGCCCGCTTTGCCGCCCTCACGGACGCCGCGGTCATCGTCCATCGCGGGAAGGATCCGTTCCTGGAGTGGGACGAACTCGGGCGCGCGAACCGCCAGCGCGCCCTCGCCCTCATCGACGTCGCAACGGGCGCCGCGCGCGTAGCGCTGCCCGAGCGGCGCATTTCCTCCTACCAGCTGGCCCGCGACGGATCGTTCATCACCTTCCAGGAGGACGTGACCGGGAAGACCGACTACGACACGATCGGCGGCACCGACAACGTGTTGCGGCTCGTGCAGACCGCCGGCGGGGAACCCCGGACGCTCGTCGAGGCGAAGGACCTGAAAGGCCTCACGCTGCGCTGGTCCGACGATGGGCGGACGTTCGCGTACGCGAAGAAGGGTGAGGTGTTCGTGCAGCGGATCGACGAGCCGAAGCCGCGCAGCCTCACGCCGGCGCCCGAGACGAAGGCGGGAGAGAAGCCGGCCGACAAACCGCCGTCGCCCGCGGACGGCGCGCCCAAGGAAGACGAGAAGGAGAGTTTCGCCGCCGGGCCGTTCAGCCGTGACGGATCGAGACTGCTCATCACCAGCAAGAAGGGCTGGTACGTGGTGGACGTGGCGACGGCGGCCCGCACCCAGGTGGTTACGCTCGACGCCGTTGAAGACAAGAACCCGCGCATGGATGCGCTTGCCTGGAGTCCCGACGGCACGGCCGTGTTCCTGACCTGGTCGGAACGGGCGCGGTGGGAGCGGGGCCTGGTCCGCCTGGACGTGGCCACGAAGACCCTGACGCCGATGGTGAAGGACACGCGCGTGTTCGCCGGCTTCCGTCAGTCGCGCGACGGCTCGCGCTGGGTCGTGTCGATCAGCGATGGCGACCGGCCGTCAGACCTCCACGCCGGCGACGCGGCGCTGGGCGGCCTGAAGAGGCTGACGGATCTCAACCCGTGGATGGCGCAGAAGGCACTGCCGCGATCCGAGCTCGTGTCGTATCGCGATACCGACGGCAAGGTGCTCCACGGCGTTCTGCGGTACCCCGTCGGCTACGAGAAGGGCCGGACGTATCCCACCGTGTTCGAGATCTACGAGACGTTCTTCGACAACGGCTTCAACGGCCGCGCGGCGTTCCTGGCGGGCCACGGCTACGCCGTTTTCCACCCGTCGGTGAACCTGGTCGTGGGGCGGCCTGGCGAGGCGTGGGTCAAGGGCGTGACGTCGGCGGCCAACCGGCTCATCGAGATGGGGGTGGCCGACCCGGACCGCCTCGGCGTGCACGGCACCAGCTACGGCGGCTACGCCACCGTGCTGCTGCTGACGCAGACCGACCGCTTCAAGGCGGCCATCAACGTCTCGGGCAAGGTCAACATGGTGAGCTTCTACACCGACAGCCCGCGCCTCGGCGTGCGCAACACCCACGCGCCCGAGAAGAGCCAGGATCGCATCGGCGGCACGCTGTGGGAGTACCCGGAGCGCTACCTCGAGCACTCGGCCGTGCTGCGGGCCGACCGGATCACCACCCCGCTCCTGTGCATCACGGGCGACCTCGACCCGAACGTGCCGGCCAGCCAGTCGCGCGAGATCTACTACGCGCTGCGCCGGCTCGGCAAGGACGTGGAATGGGTGCGGTACGTCAACGGCGCGCACCGTCCGCCCAACAGCGTGCCCGAGGCCATCGACTTCGAGCAGCGCATCGTCGGGTGGTACGACAGGTACTTGAAAGGGAAATAGAAGAAGGCAGAAGGCAGAAGACAGAAGGCAGAAGGCAGAAGACAGAAGACAGAGTGAGCAAGGCTGAACGCTGCGGGCGCGGCGACGTCGTCGTGCAGGGCTTCAGCCCTGCCGTTCCGCCGCAGGGCTTCAGCCCAGCCTGCTCTCGCCGCGCCCGTCGTCTTTCCCGAGCCCCGAAACGTCCGGCTGAAGCCGGACGCCACGAAGGCCGAGCCTCAGGCCAGCTTCTTGGAACTGTCCTCGTCGGCCGTGGTGCCGCGGGCGCGCAGGGCCTTGATGCTGCGCTCGATGCGCTCGGCCAGTTCGCGTTCGGCCTGCAGGGCCTTGAGCGCGCGCTGGCCGCTGCGCACCAGCGAGTCGAGCTTGGCCAGGTCCTGCGCGACGTGATCCACGACCGCCTTCTGCTCGTTGACCAGTTCCAGGTTGACGCGCACGTCCTCGAGCATGCTGACGATGAGGCCGGTGCGCTCGTCGATTTCGTCCACCTCCCGCTTCCGCGCCTCGACGCGTCCCAGCTGCTCCTGCGTCTTCGCGGCCAGTGAGAGGATGGCGTCCACCTGATGGCCGATGGCCGCGATCTCGGACCGGCGGGCGTCCACCGCCTCGAGGTCGGCCTTGCTGCGCGCGGCCAGGTCGCGCACGCCGTCCACGTCCCGCTTGACGGCGTCGACCACCGCCATGCGCGCGCCCACCGCCTCGATGCGGCGATCGACGTCCTCGGCGGCGCCCTTGAGCTGGCCCAGACGGCCGTCGAAGGCGGCGATGGTGCGCTCCATGAACACGAGCTGCGTGCGCCGCTGCTCGATGACGGCCAGGGCGGCCTCGAGGCGCGTCAGCTGGTCGTTGGCCACGGCGGCATTGGAGGCCACCTCGCGCTGCCGGGCCTGAACGGCGGCCAGTTCGTCCACCATCTCGTTCTTGATCGTCGCCGACCGCTTCAACTCGTCCGTCAGGCCCTGCACCTGCTTCAGCGTGGCGGCCACCTCGTCGGAGACCTTGCGGCCGGTGGCGAGCAGGTCCACGAGCTTCTTCTCCTGCTCGACGATGACCGCCTCGTCGCGACGGACCTCCGCCAGGCGCGTCTGGGAGCGCTCGACGTCGAGGCGCAGCGTCTCGACGGCGGCCGTGAGGGGCATGAGGCCCGTCTGCACAGCCGACACGGCCTCGAGTTTCTGCTGCACGTCGGAGACCTGCACCGCGACGCCGTCGCAGGCGTTCTTCAGGCTCTCGATCTCGGTGCGGCGGCTGAGCTGTTCCTCCACCTTGCGATCCACGTCGGTGGCCACGGTGTGGAGGGTGTTGATGCGCGATTCAACCTTCTCGACCAGCTTCTGGTTGTTCAGGATGCGCGTCATCTGGCGGTCGAGATTGTCGGCCAGCGCCACCAGGTTCGAGGCCTTCTGGGACCCCTCGTCGACCACCGACAGCTTGCCGGCGATGGTGGTGAGCCGCGAATCGAGCTCGGGCATGAGGGCCCGGAACCCGTCCATCCGATCGAGGAACGCCGCGAAGGAGAGGCGGTTCTGGTCGAGGGCGTCGCGCATCTGCGCCGCTTCGGCGTGGCGCGCGTGGAACTCGTCCATCTGCTGCTTGAGGCTGCCGAGGTCGGTGCGCAGGGCCTTGAGGGCGTCGAACTGCTGCACCGTGCGTCGGGCGAAGTCCTCCACGTCGGCCAACTGGGCGCGCAGGCCGTCCAGGGCGGCCTGCTTCTGCTGCAGGGTGCCGATGCCCTCGCCGAGCGAGGCCGCCTGCTGCTCGAGCCCGGTGATCTGCTGCGCCATGGCGGCGATGGTCCGGTCGCGGGCGAGCAGCTCGTCGGCCGACTTCTCGGCGGCCGCGAGGGCCACCTGCACGGCGTCCACGCGAGTCTCCACCTGGTCGAGCTGCCGCCGCTCGTCCTCCATGCGCTCGTGGTACCGGCGGATGAACTCGGCGAGCGCCGCGCGGTCCTGGTCCAGCCGCCCGAGATCCTGCAGGAACGCGTCGCGCGACCGGTACGCGGTCTCGAGCTGGGCGGCGGCGTCCTGCCCCGCGCGCGCCAGGCGATCGACCACGGTCTCGGCCTGCGTCATCTGCCGCATGCCGTCGGTCAGGCGCGCCACCTGCGCGTCCATCGCCCACACCAGCTCGCTCAACCGGTTCGACTCGACGATGGCGTGCTCGATGGTCTGCTTCTGGGCCTCCATCGAGCGCGCCTTCTGCGTGACGTGCTCGACGAGGACGTTGAGGGCGTTGATCCGTTCGCGGGCCGTCCGGGCCAGGTCGTCGAGGGAACGCAGCGACGCCACGCGGGTCTCGGTTTCCTTGACGGCGTCGAGCGCGGCCTGGGCCTGGTCGCGGGCGTCCCGTGACGCCTCGCGCATGCGGCCGTAGTCCTGGCCGAGCTGGCCGCCGAGGTGGCGCAGCTGCTCGAACTCGGTCTTCACGGCGCCGAACTGGGCCGCGGCTTCGCGCACGTCGGCGCCGGCCTGGCGCAGCTGGTCGCGCATGTCGTCCAGGCCCTGCCGCTCCTTCGTGATCAGGTCGAGGTTGGTGCGCGCCGCGGTCTCCTGGGCGTTCAGCTGCTCGGCGATGGCCTGGTGCTTCGCCAGGGCGCCCTCGGGCCCGAGCAGGCCGGCCGCCACCTGCTGCGACGCGGTGACGTCCGCGTGGAGGCGCGTGACCCGATCGTCCATGTCGACGAGGGTGGACGCGCGGCCCTCGAGCACGTCGAGGCGCGCCGTGATGCGGTCCAGGGCGTTGGACACCGACGTGGTGAGCTTCTGCGTCTGCTCGAGGGTCTCGACGGCCTCGTCAATGGAGCGTTTCTTGACGTTCAAGGCGGCGATGGCGGCGCTCAGGGCTTCGCGCTCCTGCTTCGCCTCCGACACGACCCCGCGCAGTTCGGCAATCCGCCTGACGGAATCCAGCATGCGAGTCTCCCCCCGATTGACCGTCGATTATAGACCTTCTTCCTTGGCGCGCCGCCGTTCCCGCCGCTGGCGCCGGTCGGGGGCCGCTGCGCTCACGGGCCCCCGCTGCCTCCAGAAGAACCGCTCCAGCTCGCGGGCGGCCGCCTCCTCGGGCGTCGGCGGCGGCGTGGCGTCGCGATACAGCGTCCGCGCCTCGGCCTTCGGCAGGTGCCGCTCGGCCAGGGCGGCGACGACGAGCACCTGGCGTCGGCCCGGACCGCGGGTGATCTTGAGTTCGTCGCCGACGCGGACCAGACGGTGCGGCTTCGCCCGCTGGCCGGCAATCTCCACCTTGCCGCCGTTGCACGCTTTCTGGGCCTCGGATCGCGTCTTGAAGACGCACGCCACGTCGAGCCAGACGTCAAGCCGGACCTGCGGCGGCGCGTCGGGCGGCAACGCCACGGCCTACGCCCCCGCGACGAGATCTCCGCCCTGGAGGAACACCCCGAGCTGGCGGAAGGCCTGGCCCCGGTGGCTCACGCGCGCCTTGTCGGCGTCGGGGAGCTCACCCAGCGTGCGCCCCAGGGGCGGGTAGAAGAACATCGGGTCGTAGCCGAAGCCGTGCTCGCCCCGGGGCTCGTCGGCCACGCGTCCTTCGATCGTGCCGCGGGCTTCGAACAGGATGTGCGCCCCCCGCGCCACGGCGAGGGCGCACACGAAGCGTGCCGGACTCTGCAGGGCATCGAGCGCCCGCAGGCGGCCGTAGAGCAGGGCGAACTTCTCGGGGTACGTCGCGTCGGCGCCGCCGTAGCGGGCCGACTGCACGCCGGGCTCACCGCCGAGCGCGTCGATCTCAAGTCCCGAGTCGTCGGCGACGGCCACGACCCCGAGGCGGGTCGAGTAGTAGACGGCCTTGTCGCGCGCGTTGTCGGCGAAGGTCAGGCCGTGCTCCTCGGGCTCGGCGACGGCCGGGTACGCGTCGAGGCCCACCAGGTCCACGTCCACGGCGCCGAGGATGCCGCGGATCTCGCGCAGCTTGTGCGGGTTGGTGGTGGCCACCAGCAGGCGCGTCACGACGCCGGCTCCAGGGGTCCGATGATGTCGCGCTGCAGGGCCATGAGCCGCTCGAGGCCGGCATCGGCCAGGTCGAGCATGTCGCCCAGGCGGTCGCGGCTGAACGGCTCCGACTCGGCCGTGCCCTGGACCTCGATGTACCGACCATCCGACGTCTTGACAACGTTCATGTCCACGTCGGCGCGCGAGTCTTCCTCGTAGGCCAGGTCGAGCAGGGGCACCCCGCCCACGATCCCCACGCTGACGGCGGCCACCTGGTGCGCCACCGGTACGCGGACGAGCGTGCCCTGGGCCACGAGTTTCCGGAAGGCGAGCACCATCGCCACGAAGGCGCCGGTGATCGACGCCGTGCGGGTGCCGCCGTCGGCCTGGATGACGTCGCAGTCAATCCAGACCGTGCGCTCGCCCATGTCGGCCATCCGCGTGACCGACCGCAGCGACCGGCCGATCAGGCGCTGAATCTCCTGCGTACGGCCACCCACCTTGCCGGCGCTCGACTCGCGCGTGGACCGCGTGTTGGTCGCCCGCGGCAGCATGCCGTACTCCGCCGTCACCCAGCCGCGGCCGGTGTTGCGCAGGAACGGCGGCACCTTCTCCTCCACGCTGGCCGTGCAGATGACCCGCGTGCGCCCCGCCTCGATCAAGACCGAGCCCTCGGGGTGGACGATGAAGTGCGGCGTCATGGTGATGGGCCGCAGGTCGCGCGGCGTTCGGCCATCGGATCGGGTCATGGGAACCTCACGGGCAAACAGAAGACAGAAGACAGAAGACAGAAGACGGAAGACGGAGTCAGAGACGAGGCCCGGGGCCCGGTGTGCCCGGGGTGCCCGGCTCGGCCACGGGCTGGGCCACCGCCGGGGCGTCGAGCCACTGCTGCGCCCGCGGCAGCGGCCGGCGCAGGTCGACGTGGCCGGCCAGGGTGTCCACTTCGTGGCCGTCCACCAGGATCTGGACGCTCCGGACGGCCGGCATGTTGGACGTGATCGTGCTGACGATCGTGTAGACCGTGAAGATCTCGTTGAGGGATCCGCCCGGGTGGGCGCGGCGCAGGTCGGCGTTGAAGTCGACGAACACCTCGCCCTCGTCGGATACGAACACCCCGCGGACCGCCGTGCCCGGCGGCATGGCCGACGTGAGGCCCTCGGGGGCCGGCTCGAGCTGGGCCTCGAGCAGCCGCCGGATCTGATCGCCGGGCGTGTCGCCGAACCCCACCTCCCGCTGCACCGGGGCCAGGCGCAGGCCATCGGGCGACACGTAGAACAACGTGGCCGTGATGCGGCGCGTGGCGCCCGTGGCCTGCCCGGGCGCGGCGGGCCCGGCCGCCGCGGGCGCTGGCGGCGCCGTGAACCGTACCACCGCCCACGTGGCGATTCCCACGAGAGCCGCGGCGAGCACGATGATGACGGCCGTGCGGCGGTTCACGGCCGGCGCGCTCCTTCGATGCGCGCCCGGTAGCGGACGATCGACTCGAAGAGCCCCTGGACGATCCGCGTCTTGAACTCGTCGGTGCCCAGCTGGGCTTCCTGCTCGGCGTTGCTCAGGAACGCCATCTCGACGAGCACGGCCGGCATGTTCGCCGCCACCAGCACGCGGAACGGCGCCTGCTGGATCGGGCGCTGGCTCATCTCCACGCGCCGCCGCAGCTCTTCCTCGATGAAGCCCGCGAACACGGCCGACTCGGCCATGTGCCGCGCCTGGGCCATCTCCCAGAGGATGAGCTGGATGTCGCGCGACCCGGCGCCGGCGACGGGCAGGGCCCGGCTCTGGGGATTCTCGGCCGCCCGTCTCATCTCCTCCTTGTAGCCGTCCAGGCTGAGGTAGAAGACCTCGGCCCCGCGCGTCTCGCGGCGCGGCGACGCGTTGGCGTGGATGCTGATGAAGAGATCGGCCTTGTTGTTGTTCGCGATGGCGGCACGCTCGTCGAGCGGCACCAGTCGGTCATCGTCTCTGGTGAGCAGCACGCGCAGGCCGAGGCGCCCCTCGAGCAGCCCTTCGAGGCGCCGGGCGACGTCCAGCGTGATGTCCTTCTCGACCGCGCCGTTCTGGCCGCGCGCGCCCGCTTCGTCACCGCCGTGCCCCGGGTCGAGGACGACGGTGCGCAGCCCCGGCGCGCCCGGCGCCGGCAGGGGCGTCGCCGGTTCGGCGGGCTGCGGCGCGGGTACCGCCGGCACGGCCGTGGGTGACGGCGGGGCTGCGGTGCTGCCCGCCGCCATGACGTCGATCACCACCCGCGACGACGCCGCGTCGATCGGCACGGCGGTGGAGCGGAAGGGCCCGGCGCCCGGCGCGAGGTGCAGGACGATCGACGCCGGGTCGACGGGGCCGATTTGCTCGACGAGGCCCAGGCCCGGCACCGCGGCCGTGTCCAGCGCGTCGGCGTCGAACGCGACCACCAGCCGCCGTGGTTCCTGCGTTACGTTGTACAAGGCGCGTGGCGAGATGTCGAGCGTGACGCGCGTGGCCCCACCCGCCTGCTCGGTCCGGGCGGTGACTCGCGGCACCCGGAGGTCGCCGACGATGAGGAGGCGCGATCCGCGCCGCAGGTCCATCCGCCGGTCGAGGATGAGCGGCAGGGCTTTGCCGGCGAACTCGGGCGGCACCAGCCACCGGGTGCCCTCGCGTGCGGGCGGCGCCGGCAGCGACACGAGCCGGCCCGCGATGGAGGCCAGGCCCTGGTCGAGCGCGAGGACGACGGTCCGCGATCCGGACGTGACCGTCAGTGCCCGGGAGGCGCGATCCTCGCGCACCGTCAACTGGAAGAGCGCGGCCAGATCGTCCAGGCGGACCATCTCGTGGTCGCCCAGGCTGACGGCTGCCAGCGTCTGGCGCGCGCCGGCGCCGAGCACCGTGTACGGCGGGGCCGGGCGCGCGGACTGCGCCACCGTGGCCGGTGCGACCGAGGCCAGCACCAGGCCGGCCACCAACCCGAGCAGGACCCGCCGGACCATCACGCGTTTCATCATACCTTGAGCGCGGCCGGGCGGACCGAGAGTGGAACCGACCCGCGCCCCTGGATCAGCCGGCGGCATCGGCCGGCGGCGCGCCCGTTGGCGCCGCCGGGGGCGCCGGGGCTGGCGGGTCGGACGACCGTTCCGGCTGCGGCAGCACGGATTCGAGCAGGATGCCCATGACCGCGGCCACGACGGGGCCCAGCACGAGGCCGATGAACCCGAAGGCCGCCACGCCGCCCATCAGGCTGATGAACACCGTCAGGCCGTGCATGCTGGTGCGGCCGCTCAGCAGAATCGGGCGCAGGACGTTGTCCGCCATGCCGATCACGAGCGCGCCGTACCCGATGAGAACGACGCCCTTGACCACCTCGCCTGACGCGATGAGCCAGATCGCCGCGGGCAGCCAGACGATGCCCGAGCCGACTGCGGGAATCAGGGAGAAGACACTCGTCATCACGCCCCAGAACACCGGGGCCCGGAACCCGAGGAACGACAGCGCGACGCCCGTCAACGTGCCCTGGACCACGGCCACGACGAACGTGGACCCGACCGTCGCCACCACCAGGCTGTGCGTGTCCTCCATGATCCGGTCGCGGCGCTCGTCGGCGAAGGGCAGCAGGTGGCGGATCAGCGCGACGACCCGCTCGCGGTCGCGCAGGAAGTAGAACACGCCGAACAGCATGACGAAGAGCTGGAAGACCGACCCGATGACGTTCTGGAGCGCCGACCCGGCCGTGCCGGCGACATAGCCGGCCAGCCACTGGATCCGTTCGCTCAAGGCGCCCGCCAGGTCCTCGGGCAGGGGAAACGGCACGCGCGCGCGTAGTTCGAGCCACCACTCCTGCAGGCGCGCCGGCGTGGGGATGGCCATGCCGGACTGCTGGAAGTCGCGGATCATGAACGTCACTTCCCGCACCAGCACGGTGAGGACGATCACGGCGGGGACCACGATCAGCCCCGCGGTGACCACGGTCGTGAGTGTGGCGGCCACCGGCACGCCCATGCGCCGCTCGAAGCGCCGGGTCACCGGGCTGAGGACCATGGCGAAGACCGCCGCCCAGGCGAGCGACGCCAGAAACGGCGCCACGATCCGGAACGTCAGGTAGCCGACGGCCAGCACGACGGCATAGAACAGGACCCGTGCGAACCGCTCCCGCTCGGACTCGGACTCGTGCATGGGGACACTCTACTAGGGGCTAGAGGCTAGAGGCTAGAGGCTAGAGGCTAGAGGCTAGAGGCTAGGAGGGCCCAACGGCCTGACGGCCGTCAGTCATTGCGAGTTTGGCCGAGCGGGGAAGGGCCTTGATGGCCGCCTCGCGGGCAAGGGCGGCCGACCGGCTCTCGCACCCTTCCTGATACACCTCGCAGACCGGCCGCCGGGACGCCGTGTAGCGGGCCCCGCGTCCCGCATTGTGGGCGGCAACTCGAGCCGGCACGTCGGTGGTGGCGCCCGTGTAGAGCGTCCCATCGGCGCAGCGGACCATGTAGACGAACCACCCGGACATCAGGGGATGTACGCCACGGCGTCGATCTCGACGCGCAGGTACGGGTGGGGCAGGGCCGCCACCTGGACGGTAGTCCGGGCCGGGCGGTGGTCGCCGAACACCCGGCCGTACACGGCGTTCATCCGTTCGAAGTCGCGCATGTCGGTCAGGAATACGCCGCATCGCAGCACGTGGGTGAGGTCGGTGCCAGCCGCCTCGAGGATGGTGCGGATGTTGCGGAACACCTGCTCGGTTTGTGTGTCGACATCGAGACCGACGAGCTGGCCCGTGGCGGGGTCGGCAGCCCCCTGGCCCGAGACGAAGACGAGGCGGTCGAAGACCACGCCGGGGGAGTAGGGGCCGACGGGCTTCGGCAGGTCGGGCGACAGGACGGGGCGCGACTGGGATGCGTGGGTCATGGGGGGATCCTACTAGGGGCTGGAGGCTGGAGGCTAGAGGCTAGAGGCTAGAGGCTAGAGGCTAGAGGCTAGAGGCTAGAGGCTAGGGGCCTCTAGCCCCTGGCCCCTGGGAGATGGTACTATCCCCCTGACCGGCACTCTCCAGGTGCCCATTTCCGTTCCGCTGGCATCCCGCCTCCACCGCCACGTTGGACGCTAGAGCAGGGCCTTCCATGAACGTACTCGTACTCAATTGCGGTTCCTCGTCCGTGAAGTTCGCCGTCATCGATCCGGTGGCGGCCGTGGAGTCGGTCTCCGGCATCGCCCAGCGGCTCGGGTCCAAGGACTCGACGCTGGACTGGAAGCGGAACGGCACCAAGTCGTCGTTGCCCACCCCCGGCGCGCACCACGAAGAGGCGCTGCGGGCGATCGGCGACCTGCTGGGGCAGCTCGGGCTCAAGGACGGGCTCATCGGCATCGGCCACCGGGTGGTGCATGGCGGCTCGAAGTTCGCGGGCTCGATGGCCATCACGCCCGAAGTCATCGCGAAGGTGGAGGAGTGCATCCCGCTGGGGCCGCTGCACAACCCGCCGAACCTGGTCGGCATCCGGATCGCGCAGGAACTGTTCCCGGCCCTGCTGCAGGTGGGCGTCTTCGACACCGCGTTCCACCAGACGATGCCGCCGGTGGCCTACACGTATCCGGTGCCGTACGAGTGGCTCGAGCAGCACGGCGTGCGGCGCTACGGCTTCCACGGCACGAGCCACCGGTTCGTGGCGAAGCAGGCGCTGGTGCAGACGGGCCTGCCCGCCGACGACCACGCCCTCATCACGCTGCACCTGGGCAACGGCTGCTCGTCGGCCGCGGTGCGCAACGGCCGCAGCGTGGACACCACGATGGGGCTGACGCCGCTCGAGGGCCTGATGATGGGCACGCGCAGCGGATCGATCGACCCGGCGATCATCGGCCACGTGGCCGGCGCCCTCGGCAAGACGGACGCGCAGGTGGTGGACCTGCTCAACAAGAAGTCGGGCCTGCTGGGCGTGTCGGGCCTGTCGAACGACATGCGGACGGTCGAAGAGGCCGCGGCGAAGGGGCACGAGCGCGCCGCCCTGGCCCTCGAGCTGTTCTGCTACGTGCTGGCGAAGTCGACGGCGAGCCTGGTGGTGCCGCTCGGCCGGGTGGATGCCATTGCCTTCACCGGCGGCATCGGCGAGAACTCGACGACGGTGCGGGCGAAGACGCTGGCCCTGCTGGGCTTCCTCGGCCTCACGGTGGACCCGGCGGCGAACGCCGTCCACGGGAAGGGGCAGCACGGGCGGATCTCGGTGGAGACGCGGCCCCAGGCGCTGGTGGTGCCGACCAACGAAGAACTCATGATCGCCATGGACACGGCGGAGATCGCGCAGGCGCGGTAACGCGGCGCCTGGCGTGTGGACGTTTCGCGGAGGTTATCCTTGCCTACTACCATTCTCATCGCCCCGGCCGGGCGGCGCGTGGGCCTGACCACGGCCTGCCTCGGCCTCGTTCGCGCGTTCGATCGGCAGGGCCTGCGCGTGGCCTTCGTGAAGCCGATCGCCAACCGCGACGAAACGAACCAGTCGTCGGATCTGGTGGCGCGTGGCGCGCACCTCTCGCCGCCGGCGTCGGTGGCCAGCCACGTGGCCGAAGAACTGCTGGCGTCCGGGGACGACCAGACCCTGATGGAGCACGTCGTCGAACTCGTGGGCCGGGCCGGCGAGGGCGCCGACGTCGTCATTGTCGAGGGCATGAACCCCGAGGCGGGCATGGTGCACGCCACGCGGGTGAACGCCCTGATGCTGAAGGCCCTGGACGCCGAACTCGTCCTGGTGGCGGCGCCGCGGGGCCAGGATCCCGGCGAAACCGCCTCGTCGTTGGCGATCGCGGCCCGCGGCTACGGCGCGCTGCCGGAGGGCCGGCAGATCGGGTGCATCCTGAACCGTGTGTGCATCGGCGCCGCCGGTCAGGTCAGCGAGGTCGAGACGATCGGCCAGGCGCAGGGCGGGTGTTCGGACTGCCAGGGCATCACGACGTTCGGCGAGAACGAAGCGGCCCACCGGGCGGCGCTGATCGCCGAGAAACTGCGCCCCCTGGCGCTCGTGCCGTGCAGCATGGAAATGGCGGCACCGCGGGTGCTGGACGTGGCGCTGGCCATCAAGGCGCGCATGCTGCGCGTGGGCGAGGCGCGGACGCGCCGCGTGAAGGACGTGGCGGTGTGCGCGGCGATGGTGCCCAACGCGCTGCGGGCCATGCGGCCCGGCGCGCTCATCATCACCCCCGGTGATCGGAACGACATCATCCTGGCCGCGGCGATGAGCGTGCAGAGCGGGACGCCGCTGGCCGGCGTGCTGCTGACGGGCGGCATCGAGCCGGATCCCCGGGTGCTGGCCCTGTGCCGCAAGGTGTTCGACGGCGGCCTGCCGCTGCTGGCGGTCAACGAATCGAGTTACCGCGCGGCCACCAACGTGTCCGGCATGAACACCGAGATCCCGGCTGACGACCAGGACCGGATCGAGCGCACCATGAACGTGGTGGCCGACCGGATCGACCTGGCCTGGGTGAAGACGTTCGAGCAGCCCAGCCGGGCGCCGCGCATGTCGCCGCCGGCGTTCCGCCACCGCCTGATCGAGGCGGCCCGCGCCAACCTGCAGCGCATCGTGCTGCCGGAAGGCACGGAGCCCCGCACCGTGGCGGCGGCCGCCATCGTCGAATCGCGCGGCATCGCGCGGTGCGTGCTGCTGGGCAATCCCGACGAGATCCGCGACGTGGCCGGACGCCAGGGCGTCACCCTGCCGGATACGGTGGAGATGATCGATCCGCTCGAGGCGGCGCCGCGCTACGTCGACCCGCTGGTCGAGCGGCGGAAGCACAAGGGGATGAATCCCGATCGCGCGATGATCGAGCTGCAGGACTCGATCATGGTCGGGACGATGATGCTCGCCCTCGACGAGGTGGACGGCCTGGTGTCCGGGGCCATTCACAGCACGGCCCATACCATCCGGCCGGCGCTGCAGATCATCAAGACGGTGCCGGGCTGCAACCTGGTGTCGAGCGTCTTCTTCATGTGCCTGCCGGAGCAGGTCCTGGTGTTCGGCGACTGCGCGGTGGTGCCCAACCCGACCGCCGAGGAACTGGCCGACATCGCCGTCCAGGCGGCGGACTCCGCCATCGCGTTCGGCATCCCGGCGCGGGTGGCGATGCTGTCGTACTCGACGGGCGCCAGCGGTACGGGCGAGGATGTCGAGAAGGTGAAGGCCGCGACGGCCATCGCCCAGCAGCGCCGGCCCGACCTGGCGATTGACGGGCCGCTGCAGTACGACGCGGCGATGATGCCCGACGTCGCGCGGCTCAAGGCCCCGAAATCCAAGGTGGCCGGGCAGGCCACGGTCCTGATCTTCCCGGACCTCAACACCGGCAACGTCACCTACAAGGCGGTGCAGCGGTCGGCCAACGTCCTGAGCATCGGCCCGATGCTGCAGGGCCTGGCCAAGCCCGTCAACGACCTGTCGCGCGGCTGTCTGATCGAGGACATCGTCTTCACGATCAACCTGACGGCCATTCAGGCGCAGCAGGTGGGGAAGGGAAGGTAGCGGGGACAGAAGACAGAAGACAGAAGACAGAAGACAGAAG
>CAYNDV010000113.1:0-15607 GCA_964396055.1 uncultured Vicinamibacterales bacterium
CGTGGCGTTGGACGCCGCGGGCGCGCGCGTACCCCTGCCGCTGCTCAACCGCCTGGTGGAACACGCGCGGACGCGCGAGGCCGCCGCCGCCGCCGCCGCCGATCGCGCCGAGTGGCTCGCGGTGCGGGCCGGGGCCCACGCGGCCCTGGCGGCCCAGGGCAGCCGCGTGGCGATCTACGACGCGATCGACACGCTGATGGCGGCGGCAGGGCCGCTCCCCGCGGGCTTCACCGACGCCCTGCGTCTCGTCGGCGACGCCACGGGCCTCGAGGCCGTCGCCGAGGCGCTCGCGCGCCCCCCCGTGCGCCTCGGCACCCGGGAACAGGAATGGCGCGACCGGCTCGTCGAGGCCGGGCGCGCCATTGTCGGCCGCGAACGCCTGACGCGGCGCCACGCGGCGGTGAAGAAACTGGTCCGGCGGTTCCCCGACGTCGTCGAGGTCCTGCTGGCGGTGCCGCGCTAGTAGGCCTTCGCGAACCAGGCGTCCGTCACCGACGGCTTGCCGCACTTGATGCAGGGCGCGCCCGATGCCGGCTCGGCGTCCATCGGCAGGTTGCGGATCGTCGCCTGGGTCGCGGCCTTGACGTCGGCCTCGCACCCCGCGTCACCGCACCACGGCGCCACGACGAAGCCCGGCCGCCCCTCCATGGTCTGGGTGAATTCCTCCCAGGTGGCGGCGCGGCTCGTGTGGTCGGCCTGGAACGCGAGCGCCCGGTCGAACAGGGTCTGCTGGATGGCGGCCAGCAGTTCCTGCACGCGCGCCGCCAGGCCGGCCGACGGCGTCGGGAGCTTCTCGCGCGTATCCCGGCGGGCGATCATCACCTGCTGCTTCTCGATGTCCTTCGGCCCGATCTCGAGGCGGAGCGGCACGCCGCGCAGCTCCCACTCGGAGAACTTCCAGCCCGGCGTGTAGGCATCGCGGTCGTCGAGCATCACGCGCACGCCGGCCGCCACGAGGGTGTCCCGGATCTGCCGGGCGTGGGGCAGCACGGTCTCGCGCCAGTTGCCCCGCGGGATCGGCACGATGACCACCTGGTAGGGCGCGACACGCGGCGGCAGCACGAGGCCCGATTCGTCGCCGTGCACCATGATGACGGCGCCGATGAGCCTCGTCGTGATGCCCCACGAGGTGCCCCAGATGTACTGCAGCGACTTGTCGCGGGCCTGGAACTTGATGTCGAAGGCCTTCGCGAAGTTCTGGCCGAGGTTGTGCGACGTCGCCGCCTGCAGCGCCCGCCCGTCGCCCATCAGCGCCTCGATCGAGTAGGTGCGCCCGGCGCCGGCGAACTTCTCGCTCTCGGACTTCCGCCCGGCGATGACGGGAATGGCCAGCTCGGTCTCAACGAATTCCTTGTAGAGCGCGAGGATCTTGCGCGTCTCCTCCTCGGCCTCTTCCGCCGTCTCGTGCGCGGTGTGCCCTTCCTGCCAGAGAAACTCGGTCGTCCGCAGGAACAGGCGCGTCACCTTCTCCCAGCGGACGATGTTGGCCCACTGGTTGATGAGCACCGGCAGGTCGCGCCACGACTGGATCCACTTGGCGTACATCGTGCCGATGATCGCCTCCGAGGTCGGCCGCACGACCAGGGGCTCCTCGAGCTCCTCGGTGCCGCCCCTGGTGACCCACGCCACCTGGGGCGCGAAGCCCTCGACGTGCTCTGCTTCCTTGGTGAGCAGGCTCTTCGGGATGAACAGCGGGAAGTACGCGTTGACGTGCCCCGTGGCCTTGATGCGGTCGTCGAGCCCCTTCTGGATGTGCTCCCAGATGGCGTAGCCGTACGGCCGGATGACCATGCAGCCCTTCACCGGCGAGTAGTCCGCCAGCTCGGCCCGCCGGACGAGGTCGGTGTACCAGCGCGAGAAGTCCTCGGACTTCGGCGTGACCGCCGTGATGAACTGTTCCTTGCTGTCGTCGTGCTCTGCCATCGTCGCGTTCCTTCGCTCTTGCGCGGCCGCCGCACGGCGCGGCGCCGTCGATCCGGCCGCAAACCCTTATCCTACCATTGACTCGCGCGGGTCCGGGCCGTCACAATGCCGGGCGATGGGCGACACGCTCCGCATCGATGTCGACACGCCGTCCCGCCCCTACTCGATCTGGGTCGGCGCTGGCGTGCTGCGGCAGTTGCCGGCCCTGCTGGCCGCCGCGGGCATCGGTCCGCGCCGCTTCGTCGTCTCGACGCCGCCGGTGTGGAAACACTGGGGCGGCCCCGTGCGCGAGGCCATGCCGGCAATCGAGCCCATCCCGGTGCCCGACGGCGAGCGGTTCAAGACCCTCGCGCAGGTCGCGGAGATCTACGACGCGCTCTTCCGCGCCGGCGCCGATCGCCAGGCGGCCGTCATCACCCTCGGCGGGGGCGTGGTGGGCGACATGGCCGGGTTTGCCGCCGCCACCTACCTGCGGGGCCTGCCCCTCGTCCACGTCCCGACCACCCTCCTGGCGCAGGTGGACTCGTCGATCGGGGGCAAGGTGGGCGTCAACCTGCCGGGCGGCAAGAACCTCGTGGGCGCCTTCTACCAGCCGGCCCTGGTCGTGGCCGATACGGACGTGCTGACCACCCTGCCGCGCCGCGAGTTCCGGGCCGGGCTCTACGAGGTGATCAAGTACGGCATGGCGTGCAGCCGCGACGTCTTCGACGCGGTGCACCGCGATCTCCCGGCCATCAGCCGGCGCGAGGCCGCCGCCCTCACGCCGCTCATCGCCCGCTGCTGCCGCATCAAGGCCGATGTCGTGGCCCGCGACGAGCGCGAGCACGGCCCGCGCGAGGTGCTCAACTTCGGGCACACCGCCGGCCACGCCATCGAGGCCCTGACGCGGTACCAGCGGTTCCTGCACGGGGAAGCCGTCGCCTACGGCATGATGGTGGCCACCGACATCGCGGCGGGGCGCGGCCTGGTGTCAGCCGCCCAGCAGGCCGAGCTCAACGCGACCATCGCGAAACTCGGCCCGCTTCCGACCGTATCGGACCTGTTTCCCCAGATGCTGATCGACCAGATGCGCCACGACAAGAAGGTGCGCGACGAACGAATCCGGTTCGTCCTGCCGGCCGGCATCGGCGGCGCGGTAACGGTCGACGATGTCAGCGACGAGGAACTGAGAGGCGCCCTGCAGCACTGCGGCGTGGGCGGCTGAGGCCGCGGCTCAGCGCAGCCAGCCCGGCGGCACGCCCGCCCGCCGCGCGTCCTCCTCGATGTCGGCGACCGCCTTCTCCAGCGTCACCTGCATCTTCCGCCGCCGCTCGAACTCATCGAGCGCCTTCTGGCGGTCCGCCGCGATCACCGACCGCTGCGCCGGGTCGTCGCGCGCCGTAAAGTCCGCCAGCAGCCCGTTGATGCGCGACTGCAGCGCGTCGATCATGAGCGCGTTGTTGTCCCGCTCCTCGACCGCGGCGTCGTACCGCTGCTTCCACGATTCGCGCGTGCCGCGCGGATCGGCCGGCGGCTCTCCCGCCGGCGGCTGCCCCTCGCCCGCGGCCGGGGGGGTCTCGCCCTGCTCGGGCTTCGGCGCCGGTGGCGTGGGAATCACCTCTCCCGGCACCGACTTGAGCGAGCCGTTCGTGTAGACCTTCGACGGCTTCTTGATGGCCTTTCGGCGCGCCTCCTCCTGCCTCGCGATCTCCGCCAGGGACTGCGCAGCCGCCACCCCCGGCCAGGCCGCCAGGCCCGCCGCCACCAGTACGACCGCCGCGATCACCGTGCGATACCGTCCATTCTTCATGGCCGCCCCCACGTCCCCGACGGGCCTCGACGTGCGCCTGTCAAGAGGTGTCACTGGTGTATCGGATCCAGATTGCCACAACTTCAGGGGTGCGGGTACCACCTCCGCAGCCGCACCGGCGGCGCGCCGCCCCGGCGCTCGGCCACCGCCTGCACCGCCGCATGGGCCCCCTGCAAGCCGAATGCCTCTGCCCTGACAATGAGCCGGTCGCGCCCCTGGAGGATGCCAGCCTCCCCGCCGTCACGGTCGGCCAGCCCGTCAATCTCGGACGGGTCGTCGCCGATCCAGACGTACGCCGAGCTCCCTTCGCCGGCGACCGCCGACCCGGGGGCGCCACCGCCCAGTATCACCCGGCCCACCAGCCGGAAGTCCGGGTTGTTGGTGCCCCACGGCCGGTCGCCGGTCACGGCGATCCGATCGCCGGGCTGGCAGGGTTCCAGTTGCTGGCAGGTCGCCAGGTTCGTCACTACCGACACCGGCACCACGCGCCGGCCCAGGCGCACGGCGTCGGCCGGGGCCGCCGGCTCGATCAAGGGGGGCCGCCAGTCGGGGCCGAGCGCATCATTCCAGTCCGGCACCGCCGCCAGGGCGTGCGCGGTCAGGAGCAGGGCCGACTCGGCGGCGTTCACCGCCAGGGTCCGGCCTTCGAAGGCGCGCGCCGTCGCCGGTTCGAGCCCGGCGGTCAGCGCGAGCCCCAGGCCGGTGGCCGACAACAGGAGCACGAGGAGCACGGCTGCCACCAGAGCCGTGCCCTGCTGGGCCCGTCGGGCGTTCATCGGCCGCCTCCCCGCACGGAGACGTCGAAACGGGTCTGCAGGTCGGGCACGAGGCGCATCGCGTCACGCCCCTCGCCTGCCACGGCGAACCAGTCCGATCCGGCACCACGCCGCGACGGCGACGGTGTGAGCAGGCGGACGGTCACGCGAATGCGTCGAACGCGGTACAGGTCCAGATCGACCCGCTGTGCAGCGGCGGCGTCCGGGCACCACGGGCCATCCGCCAGCATGTCGAGCGGCAGCCTGGCGAGGCCATCTTCCGCCGTCGTGAGCGTCTGGAGCACGGATCGCGGTGCCCCCTCCGTCACGGTGAACGCGCAACTGGCGACCGGTTCCCACCGGATGCTCCCGTCCGGCTGGATCGCCGACGAGTGGGCGGGGGCCGGCCCGTACCGGGACCTGAAGCGGCCCGCGGTGTCGGCCCAGGTGTCGGGCGGGGCGGCCGCGCCGAAGTACTCGACACTGAAGGCTGCGAGGTGGTCGAGCACCGGGAGGTCCGAACCGGCCGTGCGCCGGCGCAGCTGCAATCCGACGGCTCCGGCGTCCATCCGGAGGTAGTAGGTGCGCACGCCGGCCGAGGCCACGAGGCTCCCGGCGGCATAGGTCGACTGCAACGGCCGCGTCAGCCAGAGCGTTGCGCCGCCGTCCCCGACGGCGGCCACGGCTGTGCCCTCCACGGCGCCGCGCCCGTCGGACACCATGACGGCGTCCGCCACGTCGAACTGGCAGCCCGCCAGGCCGGGCGCACATCCGGGCGGCCGCGCCACGGCGAGCGGCTCCGCCCCATCCGCGTCCTCCCGCATCAGGACCCACAGGGGCCGGTCCGGCACCGCCAGCGTGACGATGTCGGCGCGGGCGCACGGCCAGGCATGGCCCGCAACCGGGCCGACGGCCCACGCGCACGGCAGGACGGCCGGCCAGGCGTCGGCGGGTCCATCGGGCAGATCCACCGCCGGCCCGGCTGACGCCTGGCGGATCTCGGACGCGAGTGTCTCAACCGCGACGCGCAGACGCTGCTGCACGTCCGCGTGCGCCGGCACGGCGTGGAACCCGGCTGCCGCGGGCACCGCCACCGCGAGTGCAGCGCCGAGCACGAGCAGGGTGACCGCGCAGGCCACGAGGAGTTCGGCCAGCGTGGTGCCTACCATACCGCCTCCGATCGCAGGCCCGACACGGTGACGCCGTTGCGCAGGGCGGCACAGGAGCCTCCGGGCGCCCGATCGGGCGCGCACGGCCCCGCGCGAACACGGAGCGCCAGCAGGCCCGGCACGCCCGCCACGGCCTCGACGTGCCACCGGCGCACGAACACGGTGCCGGCGAAGGACGGGTCGCGTCCGGCGACGCGCCCGAACGGATCGATCCGTTCACTCCAGCCCGGCACGTCCCGATCGAGGGTATCGGCCGGGGACGCGGGCGGTGGCGTGAGTGACGACTGCAGGTCCTCGAGCCGCGACTGCGCGGCCACGACGGCCAGCGTCCGTTCACGGCCCGCGCCAACCATGCGGAGCGCGAGCGAGGTCAACGAGGCCAGCGTCGACACGGCGGTGACGACAATAGCCGTGGCGACGAGCACTTCGATGAGAGAGGTACCGTGCGGTTCCCGGTGGACGTTCACGGGAGGGGAAGGAGGCAAGGCCCATGCCGCGCACGCCTGGTGACGGGCCAAGCCTCGCGTGCGGGAATTCCGGCCTGAAGCCGACAGGAACGGGCCGCCGGGCAGTCGGGCGCGGCACGCACGGTTCACGAACCGCATGCGCCGCACGCGCTCGCGGTACGCAGTTTCTGCCTGGCCGCGCCCTGGCTGCCCTACCGGAGGACCTGCACGCGGCCCATACCGTTGACCAGCACGCGCCGCGAGACTCGCCCGTTGGACAGGGCGATCTCGACACCATCCACGGGAATCCTCGACCACGCGCCCGAGCCGGTGCCGGCGCTGACCCGGGCGGTGCCGTCGGGCCAGAACTCGATCGACTGCGCCTGGGCGAAGGAGACGCCCTGCGCCAGGCGGCGGACCGGGCCGTCGTGGTTGGGCCTCGTCAGGGGATCCTGATCGGGCGCGGGGAACACGTACGCGGTCTCGCTGCACCGGCCCAGGGCCGCGTCGGCGCCGTCGGGCTGCCAGGGGTCGCCCAGCACCTCGACGCGGCGGAACTGCCCGACCGCGGGGCAGTTCATCCGGACCCGGACGGGCCGGTTCGCGGTGACGGCGCTGACACGGGCTGACTGCAGTTCGCGCTCGACGTCCCGCAGGGCCAGCCCGATCCGGTACTGCTCCAGGGCGCGCGCCAGCATGGGGATGGCCACGCCCGCCGCCACCACGAAGACGCCCGCCGCCACGAGCAGTTCGATCAGCGTGAAGCCTGCCGCGCGCCGCCGCCCCATCGGATACCTCATCGTCATCGCCGTTCCCGCCACGAGAGGATGCGGACGCCCATCTGGCCCACGCCGTTGTTGTAGTCGCGGGGATCGCCCAGGATCTCCACCTTGTTGCCCGCAGCGAACACCAGGTGCTGATCGACGGCGAACGGCGCCGTGGCCCGGCCCGCCGGCACCGACCGCAGCTTCGGCAGGTCCTTCGAGGTCAGCCGCATGTCACCGTTGCCGTCGTAGGCCGCACCGCCGATGAAGGTGACGGCGTAGAGGTTCGCCGTCGGCGGCGTGACCGGAGCCGCCGGCCAGTAGGTGGTGGTCGTGAAGAACACGATATCGCCGGCCACCGCCGGGAACGCCGACACCTTCTCGTCGCCCGCCTGGCCGTCGACGGCCTCGAGCGCGATGTCGAACTTCTTCAGGCCCACGCCGTTCGAGTCGAGGACGCCGAACAGCTTGTAGGCTTGCGACACCCCCGCCGACGGCAGCAGATCGCTGCCGCTGCCGAAGAAGAGGTAGTCCTGGGTGCCGCCCACGTTGACCGAGGCCATGGACGCGAAGATCGGGTGCACGTTGGTGGCGTCGAACAGCAGGCGGGGCGCGCCCGACACGCGGGCGGTCCGGCTCGCGTTCAGGCCGAGGTCGAACCGCCACACGCGGCCGTCGAGATCGCCGATGTACGCCTTGGTGATGTACCGCGAATCGGTCGGCCCCGTGGCCACCGGGTCGGCCTGGAGCGCGTTCTTGCTGCGCCGGCAGTCGTTGACGACCGCGCAGTTGTCCACGGTCTCGGCCACGCCGTCGCTGCCCACGTCGCGGCTGTCGAGCACGGCGCCGGTGGCGGCGCTCAGCACGTAGAACGTGGTGCCGGCCACCACGCCGGCGCGGTTCGCCTGCTGCTGCCGGGCATGGGCCAGGAACCCCGAGCCCACCAGCACGACGTACTCGCTGTCGTCGCTCTCCACCTGCCCCACCGCCGGATCGGACCACGTCTCGCCGACGGTCTTCTCGATGGCGGGGGCGTTCGCGCGCACGTCGCCCCAGGGCGCCAGGCCCGGATCGAAACTGGCGTACGACGGGAAGCTCCACACGAACGGCACCCGCGATGGCTGCGCGAAGTACGACAGCAGCGCCGACACGTCATCGGACCGGGACGGCACCGCGGCGGGCAGCGAGTCGAGCGTGACGTCGAGCGTCTGGTAGAACGTGCCGCCGGGGCCTTCGCCGAGGATGAGGTACGTCCGCCAGCGCCCGTCCACCTTCACGTCCGCGATCTTGGGTGAGCTGTCGACGAAGTACGTGAAGCTGCCGACGGCCTGTCCCTCGCCGAGCGCCTTCAGCTTCGGCAGCAGGTTGAAGGGCACGAACGCCCACACCTCCACGCCCGTGCGGGCGTCGATCGCGTGCAGCATGCCGTCGTTCGCGCCCACGAAGATGATCGACCGCCGGTCGATCAGGTTCGCGGCGAACTGGGGGTAGTCGCCGTCGGGCGGCGGGTCGAGCGACGGGGGATCCAGGACGGCCGGCGTGGATCCGACCACCGCGCCGAGCGGCTGCTGCCGGACGGCGGCGATCACGGCGCGCGGGTCGGATGCCCCGAGGTAAGGCGCCAGCCGATCGGCGTTCGCCACCGACAGGGCCACCATCTCCCCGTCGGGCATGGCCGTGAAGAGGTTGCGCGTGGGCTCGGCCGGCGCGGAGGCCACCCAGAGGCGGGTGCCGGCCGACACAAAGGCCCAGCCGTACGGCTTGGTGGCGTCGGGCTCCGGTTTGTAGAGACGGAAGGCCCGGAGCCGGCCCTCGAAGCCCGGCAGGCTGAAGCCGGCGGTGACGAGCAGGTTCGACCGCTGCGGGATCACGGTCCCCGCCGGCGTCACGATGCGCGTGTGCTCGAGGGCCGCGCCGGTGATGTCCCGCGCGTCCTCGAGGTTGACGGTGCCCACCACCGGTCCGGTGGTCTGCGATTCGGTGAGCGGTCCGAGGGGCAGCTGGGGCGTGGGCGTCGCGTCCACGTCGGCCTGGGCGGCAAACGCGTGCTGGATGGCGGCGTTCGCGGCGCGGATCACCTCGGGCACGGCCGTCCCCGCCGGCGCGGCCTCGATCATCTCGCGCGTGATCTCGTAGTACCCGCCGCCCGAATTCGTGGCGACAGCGCGCAGGGACGCCACGCTGTCGGGAGGCGGCAGGATCGCGATCACGTAGATCGGCACGCGGCGGCCCGACACGTTGAGGAACGACGCCGCCGTCGTCTCCGGCACGCCGGCGTCGGTGGTGCCCTGCCCGCCGCCGACGACCAGGATGGCCACGGTGTTGCGGCCGTGCGTGTCGGCGGCGATGAGGCGCGCGGCCTCGGTGCGCACATCGGCGAGCATGCGTTCGACCGGCGCATCGACGACCACCCGGCCGTCGCGGCCGGCCGGCACGAGGGCGCCTGCCTGGTCCGGCGCGCGCCCCAGCACGGCCGCCACGTCGGCGTTGGCCGATGCGGCGTCGGCCTTCACCACCGGCGCCAGCGCGCCCACGGCGCCGTTGTTGCTGTCGACCACGGGCCGCGTGATCTTCCAGCGCGCGAACGCACCGGTCTCCGTCGGGCCTTCCTGCTGCGGATCGACCGACCAGACCGGGCCCTCGTTCTTCTCGGTGCCCATGCGCGGGTTGTGCTGGCGCATCTTCACGAGGCCGAACCGGGCGACGCGCGTATTGCGCTGGATCGCGGCGAGCAACCCCAGCCGGGCCACACCCAGGCGCGTGCGGGCCTCGAAGGAGGACCACCCGGCCTCCCGGTCCCCGATGGGTGAGATGGAGGAGGTCCGGAACTTGTCGTCCCCGAAGTTGTCGAGGTGCTCGAGGCCGATGTACCTGCGCCGGTATCTGGCGTTCGCCGTCTCGGCAGACACGCCGATCACGGCTTCCCAGGCCGCGCCGGTTCGCGTGTATGCGAAGGGATCGTAGTACGTCTCGTCGGCGTCGCGCTGCATCCGGTTCGCCACGTCGACGGCGATGATGATGTTGGGCTTGGTCCGCTGCAGGAACAACAACGGGTCCAGCTGCGCCTCGGCCGCCGGGGGCGACACGCCGAGCACCACGACGGCCGTCGCGGCCGTCGCCCACAGGCGCGTCGCTGCCCGGCGCCACGTCTGCCCGTTGCTGCTCATACGCACATCCATCCGGTCAGGACCGGCGCGTTCACTGGATTGCCCCCGTGGAGACCGACATCTGCTGGGCCGTCAGGGCCTTGCCCGGTGTCTGGACCGGCGCCTTGCGGGCCCGCCGGTTCTGCTCGTCCTGCCCCCGCTGTCCCACGTAACCGCGCTCGAGGCCGGTGTTCACGGTCCGGGCCACGGTGGTCTCGATCACCCGCCGCGCCCCGCGGGGCCCGAAGGCCTCGGCCCGCAGCGACAGCACGCCCGATCCCGGGTTGGCCCCCGAGTTGCCGTCCATCGCCGGGTTGCCATCGGTTTCGGACGGGTCGTCGCCGACCAGCACGACCACGTAAAAGGGCGATTCGATGGCCCCTTCCGGCAGCAGGTCCCGCACCGGCCCGTACGCGAACAGGCGCCAGCGCGGGTTGTTGGCGCCCCAGGGCCGGTCGGGAGCGTTGACGGCAATCTCGGCGTCCGAACAGCCGCCGGGCTTGCCGCAGCTGGCCATGCCCACCACCTGATCGAGGTTCACGCGGGTGCCGTCCGGCAGCACCCGCAGGCCCCCCGGCGCCCCGTCAATGAAGCTCGACTGCTCCTGGCCCGCCAGCACGCGGTTCCAGTCGGGAATCGTCAGCAGATCCTGCATCGTCCGTTCGACGACGGCGTCTGCCGCGTCGAGCGCCTGCTGGCCATTGCGATAGTGGCTGGCGATGTAGGTCTCGCTCGCCGTCGTGAGCGCCAGCGCCAGGCCGAGGGCGGTGAGCAGCAGCAGCGACAGCAGGGCGACGACCAGCGCCGAGCCCCGCTCGCTGCAGCGGCGGGCAAGACGCAGCGCGAGGCGCCGGCGGTCAGCGGCCGAGGTTGAGGTTGCGCGGCGTGACATCGAATCGCAACTCCTGATCCGGAACCAGCCGGTCCCCGGCCTTGCCCTGCCCGGGCCGCGTGAACAGCGCACCGGCGGGGCCGCGCAGCGCGGACTGGCCGGTCTGCACCCTGAACGTCACGCGGACCTGCCGCACGCGCAGCAGGTCCGCGTCGTACCGGTTCGGCGCCGCGGCGTGCGGGCACCAGGGCCCGTCGGTGAGCTGGGCCGGCGACAACCCCACCAGGGCGCCCTCGGGCCCCAGCGACGGCAGGCGCGACACCTGCGTCCCCGTGGCCGGGTCCACCACGTAGAGGCAGTTCTCGCCGGCGCCCCACGGGTCCGACGCGTTGTCGACGCCCAGGGCCGGCGGCTTGGGGCCGTAGGTGGTCCACGGCCCGACGGGGTCGGTCACGGGCTTGCGCAGCATCGGGGCCGCCGCTTCGCCCAGATACTCGAACTGCAGCCCCACCACGTCGTCGATAATCGGCGTGTCGGTGAAGGCCCCGTCGTAGTGCATCAACTGGAAGCGGTTCGACGCCGGGTCGGACACGAGATAGAAGGTGTCCGACTCGACCTGCGCGATGTGCGCGCCCACGTCGTACGCCTTCGAGAAGTTGTCGCGGTTGTGCTGCAGGTGCAGGGCCGCCTCCTGCACGGCGGTAATCGTAAAGATGTCGTAGCTGCCCGAGTCGTCGAAGATCAGGGCCCTCATGCCTTCCTTGAACCCGCACAGTTGATCGGACTCCGGACACCCCGGCTGCGCGTTCACCTTCACCTCGGACGACGGCTGCGGCATCTTGTCGCGAATCGTGCACTGCGACGCCGTGGTGGGCACGTGGAAGATGCTGATCGTGTCGGGCCGGTAGAAGACGCCGCGCAGCGGGTCATGGTCGACCGATCCGGACCGGAACGGCAGGACCGGCGCGAAGAAGTTGCTGAGCGCGCCGACCGCCGAGCCCGAGTAGGTGCCCGCCCCGGCCATCAGCAGGCGGCTGTAGAGGCGATCGGTGCCGACCCGCAGGCGCTGCTGCATGTCGGACACCTCGGGCTGGGCCTGGAACGCGCCCTGGGCCGGGTTGAACACCGCGAAGACGCCGCCCACGACGAACAGCATGATCGTCATGGCCACCAGCATCTCCACGAGCGTGAACCCGCCCGCATGGCGGCGGCATCTCCGGGTCCGTCCGCGCGCAGGGGTCATGACGCCTTCCTCGTCTTGACGGAGACCACGCGCACTTCGTCCCGATCGGTGATTTGCTCGCCACCGGCGCGGGCCAGCCGGGAGACGCGTACCTGGAAGACGAGCGTGTTGTTCGGATTGGTGGGCAGCGCCGCAACCGACCAGCGCCGGACATACACGGTGCCGGACGGAGGCACCGAGCCGGTGCCCACCCACTGGCCGTACGGCCCCAGGAAGTCCACGAACCCGGGCGTGTTTTCGTTCAGCGCGTCCTCGGGCGAGATTGCCAGGCCGCCGCCGCCCGTGGGGGTCGGGGGGAACACCGCGAGATTCGACGCATAGTCGCTGACGGGCAGGCCGAACGCGTCGAAGCCCCACGCCAGGCCCTTCAACTGCTCGAGCTTCTGCTGGGCGAGGACGGTGGACATCGACGTCCGGCGGGCCGACTTGTTGGCGTCGGTGCTCACCGCGAACAACTGCGCGACGCTGACCAGGCCGGTCACCAGCACGGCCGAGGCCACGATGACTTCGGTCAGCGAGAACCCCGCCTCCCCACGCCCGAGTGTCCTGCGATGTCCTGTCATGGTTGGAATCCGAACGTGCCGCTGTCCAACGTCTGTAGCAAGGCCGGTGCCTCACTTGATACAGGGGCCGCCGCGGGCTCGCCCCCCGTGTCCCGCCGCTCTGGCAGCCCTCCCGCCCGGTCGCGCCAGCCGGACGTCCGGCCGACACGCTCACCGCCGGACAGGATCGTCCGCACGATCACGATTCTGTTCGCCGGCGGCCGGCCCCGCTCCGCCAGCCGCGGACCGGGCTCCCTCCGTCCGCAACTGCTGGACGCGCCGCCGGATCGACTCGGCCTGGCCGTCGTCCGGCGCAAGCGCGAGGTAGCGGTCGAACGCGTCTGCCGCCTCCGGGCCACGCCCGAGACTGTCGAAGCTCAGGCCGAGGCCCAGCCACGCCGGCGGTTCGGCCGGCGCCGCGTCCGTGGCGCGGCGAAACGCGGCCAGAGCCTCCTCGTGGGTGCCCGCCCGTCGCAGGGCAAGCCCCAGGTTGTGCTGCACGCGCGCGTCACCCGGCGCTGCGGCCCCGAGTTCACGCAACAGATCCAGACCCCGCCCGACGTTGCCGGACCGTGTCAGCGCGACGGCCAGGTTGAAGCGGAAGGCGGACTCGGACGGCTGGGCGTCGACGGCCCGCTCGAGATACGCAATCGCGTCGGCGGGCCGGTCCAGGGCGACCAGCACCTGACCGACGTTGTTCAGGGCGGCCGGGTCGCCGGGCCGCTCGTCCAGGGCCGCCAGGCTGAGTTCGAGGGCCCGCCGAAGGTCCCCGGCGTCGAAAGCCCGGATCCCGGCGGCCGACGTACCGGCCGGGTCCGTCACGGTGTCGGCTGCGGTCGGGACGCCGGTGAGATCGTCGGCCTCTTCCGACGGGGCCTGGAGCGCGGCGGACAACGAGACGATCGGGGTCTGGCGTCCGGTCCGCAGTCGAAGCGCCCCGGAGATCGCGATCACGGCCGCCAGAACGGTGAGGAATGTCAGCCCGGCGACCCGCCCCCACCGTTCCTGGCGATTCTGGCGGGTCAGATCTTCGGTCGACAGCACCACGCCGTCGCTGTCGGTGAAGGTCAGAACCGTCCCGCAGCGGCCGCAGGTGGGCCGGCTGACGGCCATGGCGGCCCCGCACCGGTGACACATCAGGATTCTGGGCATCGTCCGTCTGGTGGGGGCCTCGGACGACTGCAGCTGGCAACGGGACACGGCGTGAGCGGCCCCGCACTGCACGGGAGGCCCCCGCAGGGGACGCAGCAAGGACGTTGCCAGGTCAGACGGCTACGCCGGCCTGCGTCTGGCCGGCGCGGGCGGCGGCCCTGTGACAGGGGCGCACACGTCAGGTGTGCGCGTCAGAAGAACCGGAGGTACCAGGCGATGAGGTCGTTGCCCACCACGAGCGCGATGAACGCGGCGATGGTCAGGAAGGTCCCGAACGGCAGCGACGACTTCATGTCGCCACGCCGCAGGGCGATCAGCCCGAGACCGACGACCGAGCCGAGGAACGACGCCAGCACCAGCGTCAGGAACATCAGGCGCCAGCCGAGGAAGGCCCCGATCATGGCGAGCATCTTCACGTCCCCCATGCCCAGTCCCTCGTCGCCGCGGAGGCGGAAGTAGAGTTCGGCGATGAGGTACGGGATCAGCCCGCCGAGCAGAATGCCGACCAGCGACGAGGCCCAGCCGGGCGGGTTGATCAGGCTGAAGAGGAACCCGATGGCGATGCCGGGCAGCGTGATGACGTTGGGCAGGATGCGGTGCTCGAGGTCGATGAAGAACAGCACCACCAGCGCGCACCCGAACAGCAGGTGCGACGCCAGCAGCCAGCTGGGCCCGTACTGCCACCAGCCCCAGACGAACATGGCACCGGTGAACGCCTCGACCAGCGGGTACACCGGCGAGATGCGCGTGCGGCAGGTGCGGCAGCGGCCGCCGAGCGCCAGCCAGGCCGCCACCGGCACGTTCTCGAACCAGCGCAGCGGGCGGAGGCACGACGGGCAGGCCGACGGCGGGTAGGCCAGCGACTTGCCGAGCGGCAGCCGATAGATGCAGACGTTCAGGAAGCTGCCGACGGCCAGGCCGAGCAGACCCGCCACGACGAGCGGCACGTAGGTCATCACGGAACGGTACTCCCTTTGCGGGTGAACTGCGGCGGCAGCGGGAACAGGGGCGACTCGTGCGACAGGGTGGCGCCAGCCGGGGCGGCCGGGTCGAGGACGAACGGCGTGCCGGACGGGTCGGCTGGCACGCCGCGCAACAGGCCGGCCGATACGAGCGCTTGCCACGACGCCGGCGGGCCGCCGGCCATGGCGCGGTAGCGAGCGATCGCCGCGGCCACGACCTCGAGCCGGTCCAGCGCCTCGAGTTGCGCCAGCTTGAGCCGTGCGTTGTTCTGGAGCCAGGCGTGGTCGGCGGTCTCGAGGATCTGCTGCCACATCCGGCGCGACGAGCGGCGATCGCCGCCTTCGGCCAGGGTGGTGGCGGCCAGCGAGCGCAGCCACCACGATCCGCCGGGCATGGCCGCGGCGCGCTCGAACCACGCGGCGGCCTGCGGGTAGTCCTGCCGCCACCAGTAATGGACGAAGCCGATGTCCATCGCGAACTGCCACTGGTCGGGATTGGCCGCCAGCCCCTTCTCCAGCAGCGCCAGCGACCAGTCGGGCCGGCCCGGCCCATCGGGCGGCGACTCGGCGAGGAAGATCGCCCCGAACCGGTAGGCGATCGAGAACCGCGGGTCGAGACCGGTTGTGAGATCGAGCAGCGGGTAGAGCCGGGGATAGGTCTTGTCCGCGGTCGGCGAGAGCCGCGTGCCGCCGTAGTGCTGGATGGCGCGAATCCAGTACAGATCGGCGGCCAGGGCGTCGAAGGACAGCACCAGGCGCCCCACGGCTGGCGCGGACCGGAGGTATAACGCGTCGTCGGCGCCGGCCGGCGCAGCCGCGTACCGGGCCCTGGCGGCCTGCAGCCCGAGCGCGGCCACCACCAGCACGGCCGCCGCGGCGGCGGC
>CAYNDV010000114.1:0-15556 GCA_964396055.1 uncultured Vicinamibacterales bacterium
TGTGCCGCGGCGAACGCAGCGGCGACACGGTGTTTGCCGGGCAGGGCGCCGGCGGCGACGCGACGGCCGTGGCCGTCGTGTCAGACCTGCTCGCCATTCTCCACGCGCCCACGGTCCCGCGCCCGTGGCCCACCGCGAGCGAGGCAGGGACGCCGGCCCCACGCGCGGCACGGCACTACGTCCGCCTGAGCGCTGCCGGCGTCGCGGCGCCGGGCGAACCCGCCGCCCACCTGGGCCGCTTCGGCCTGCAGGTGCAGCAGGTGCTCGGTCGCCAGGACGGTGACGCAGGCGCGTGGGCCGCAGTCCTCGCCCCCTGCGCGGCCGCACCCGTGGCCGACGCCATCGCGGCGTGGCGTGCGCCGCACGGGTCCGGTTCGGCGGCTGTGGCGCTGCCCCTGCTCGACCTGGACGATCGCTCCTGAGGCGTGACGAGGATGACAACGGCAACGGTGGAACACGGCCTCGGGCTGGTGGAGACACGGACGGTCTTGGTCTGCCCCGACGGGCTCACGCTCGACAGCGGCGAGCGGCTGCCCTCGGTAACGGTGGCGTACGAGGAGTACGGCACACGGTCCCCGTCCGGCGACAACGTCATCCTGGTGTGCCACGCGCTGTCGGGCGGCGCGCACGCCGCAGGCTGGCACGCCGGGGCCGCCCGGCCCGGCTGGTGGGACACGATGGTCGGGCCGGGCAAGGCGTTCGACACCGATCGGTACTGCGTCATTGCCTCCAACGTGCTCGGGGGCTGCTACGGCACCACCGGCCCGTCCTCCATCAACCCGGCCACCGGGCGGCCCTACGGCGGGTCGTTCCCGACTGTGAGCGTGCGTGACATGGTGGCGGTTCAGAAACGCCTCCTGGAGGCCCTGGGCGTCGAGCGCCTGCTGGCCGTTGCTGGCGGATCGATGGGCGGGATGCAGGCGCTGCAGTGGGTAGCCAGTTACCCGGACATCGTCCGGTCCGTGGTGGCGCTCGCGACGACGGCCCGCCACTCGCCCCAGCAGATTGCCTTCAACGAAATCGCCCGCCGCGCGGTGATGGCCGACCCGCGCTGGCGGGGCGGCGACTACCCGGCGTCGGATCCGCCGGCCGACGGGCTGGCCGTGGCGCGCATGATCGGTCATGTGACGTACCTGTCGGACGGCGGGATGCAGGACAAGTTCGGCCGGCGCCGGCGCGCGGCGTCCGCCGCCCCGCGTTTCGCGCCCAGTTTCGAGGTCGAGGGCTACCTCGACCACCAGGGGCGCAGCTTCGTCGATCGGTTCGACGCGAACAGCCTGCTGTATCTCAGCAAGGCGCTCGACGACTTCGACCTCGACGCCGACCGGCCGCTGGCGCACACCTTCGCGGACACGGACGCCGCATTCCTGCTGCTGTCGTTCTCGTCGGACTGGCTGTATCCGCCGGCGCAACTGGAGGCCGTGGCGGCCGCGGCGCGCGGGGCGGGGCGGCCGGTCCACTACCACGAACTCCCGTCGCGCTACGGTCACGACGCGTTTCTGCTCGAGCACCAGGCGCAGACGCCCCTGGTGCGGCGGTTCCTCGCGTCGATGGCCGGCTGCCGCGCGGCCGCCTGACGGCCGTGATACCCTGAACACCGTGAGCGCGTTTGCGCGAATCCTGCTGACGGGCGGCGGGACGGCCGGCCACGTCAATCCCGCGCTGGCCATCGGCCGTGCGCTGGGCGACGACCGGACGACGTATCTCTACGTCGGCGTGCGCGGCCGGGCGGAGGCCCACGTCGTGCCGCGCGAGCAGATCCCCATCACGTTTGTCCGCGCGGCGGCGTTTCCGGGCGCCCGTCCGTCGCCCGCCTGGGTGCCGTTCCTCGTCAACCTGTCGCTGGGGGTGCTGAAGGCGCTGGTCGTGGTGCGCCGGTTCCGGCCGGAAGTGATCGTCGGCACGGGCGGCTTCGCGTCGGCGCCCGTGATGCTGGCGGCCGGGCTGCTGCGCCGGCTGGGCCTGCTGCGCGCGCGGGTGTATGTCCACGAGCAGAATGCCGCGCCGGGCAAGCTCAACCTGCTGGTCGGGCGCCTGGCGGACCGCGTGTTCGTCTCGTTTCCCGAGACCCTCGCGGCGTTTCCGGCCAACGGCGAGGTGACCGGGTACCCGCTCCGCCGCGGGATCCAGCCGTCCTCGGCCGAGGCGGCGCGCGCGGCCCTCGACTTCACGGTCCCGGCCGGCCGGCAGGTGGTCTTCGCCTTCGGCGGCTCGCAGGGAGCCCGCACGATCAACAACGCCGTCGTCGACGCCCTGGCCGACCTGCTGCCGCTGCGCGACCGGCTCTTCATCATCCACGGCACCGGCCTGCGCGGCTCGGGCCGCGGCTACGATCCCGGCGCCGAGACCCGGGACCGCCTCGACGAGCGGTATGACGCCGCCACCCGCGCGCTCGTCGACACGTTTTACGTCAGCCGGCCGTACTTTCACGGGATCGAACACGTCTACGCCCTGACCGATCTCGCAGTGGTGCGGGCGGGCGCGGGGACGCTGTGCGAGATCGCGTCGCTGGGGCTGCCGGCCATCGTCGTGCCGAAGGTCAATCTGCCCGGGGAGCACCAGGTCATGAACGCGCGGGCTCTGGCCCGCTGCGGCGGCGCCACGATTCTCTACGAAGAAACCCGGCTGGTGGACGGCCTGGTGGTGGAGGCGCTGGACGGCCACGTGCTTGCCGGCGAGATCCGGAGGCTGCTCGACGATCGCGGGCGGCTGACCGAGATGGCGGCCGGCGCGCGGACCTTCGTGGACGGCGACGCGCTGGCGATCATCCGGGCCCGCGTGACGGCCGACACGGTGGCCGGCGCCGCGCCGGCGCCTGCGGCGACGGCCGCCGTGGCGGCCCACCAGACGCCGATCGGCAACCTGGCGCTCGCCTCGCGGCTCGAGCGTGCCCTCGGCCGCGACCGGCAGGCGTACCGCGCGGACCGGGAGATCCCGTCGGCGGATGATCGTGCGTACTACACCAGCCGGGCGGCGTCCCTGCTGGCGAGCCCGTCGTGGGAGGCGCGCAACCTCGGCGTGAAGCTGATCGGGTTGCTGCAGGCGCGCGACAAGCTGCCGCTGCTCCTGGCCCTGCTGCGCGACCGTCGGCCCGCACCCTGGTACAAACGGATGCTGGGGGGAGACTTCGTCCAGGTGGGGTTCATCCGGCGCAACGCGCTCACGGCCATCGCCCGCCTGGGCGTGGTGACGCGTGACGTCGAAGAGACGCTCCTGGCGGCTCTCGCGGATCCGTACTACGAGGCGCGGGCGGAAGCGGCGCGGACCATCGCGGCCCTCGACGCGTCGCTCAGCGACACGGCGCGGGGCCGGTTCGTGGCGCAACTGGCGGGGCTGCTCGCCGATCGCTGGCTCGAGGTGGCGGCGGCGGCGGCCGAGACGCTGGGCCACGTCGGCGACGAGCGCACCGCGCTGCCGGTCCTGGTGGCGCTGCAGAACCACCGCTACTGGCTCGTGCGGTCCGCGGGCCTGCGGGGCCTGCTGTTCCTGGTCGAGCGCGGCCGCGCCGGCGACCTCGCGGATCTCGAGCGGCACATCCGCGGGTTCGTGCTGACCGCCACGGACTTCCGGCCCGAGTTCCAGATCAAGACGGCGTACGGGCGCGTGCTCGAGGCGATCGCGCGGCGGAGGGCGCTGGGCACATGATCTACCTGCTGGGGCACCTGCTCGAAGGCGGATTCCGGGCGTGGTCGTTCCTGCGCCTGCTCGACTACCTGTCGGTGCGCGCCATCGGCGCCGCGATGCTGGCGTTCATCCTGATGCTCGTGGTGATGCCGCGCTTCATCTGGTACCTGCACCGCCGCGGGCTCGTCGATCAGACGCGCGACACCGGCGTGCCCTCGGCGTTCGACAAGGCCGGGACGCCCGTGATGGGCGGCGCGGTGATGGTGGGCTGCATCCTCGCGTCGTGCCTGGTCTGGGCCGACCCCGCCAACCGCTACCTGCTGGCCGTCATCGCGGGCCTGCTGTGGTTCGCCGCCATCGGCCTGAGCGACGACCTGGCGAAGTGGCGGGCCCGGTCCGGCAACCGCGGCATGACCGAGGCGCGCAAGCTCGTGCTGCAGGGGACCTTCGCGCTCCTGTTCGTGGGCTTTCTCGCCAGCCCCTGGTCGCCCCTGCCGGCCCGTGACGCGACGACGATCTACGTGCCCTTCGTGAAGCGGGCGATTGCCGATTCGCCGTGGCTCTACTTTCCGATGGTCTGGCTGTTCGTGATGCTGGTCGGCAACGCCGTCAACATCACCGACGGGCTCGACGGCCTGGCCATCGTGCCGGCGGTGATGGGCGTGTCGGTGCTCGGCATCTTCGCGTACGTGATGGGCAACGCGGTGTGGGCCCGCTACTTCCTGTTCGGCTCCCTGCCGGGGGCGGGCGAACTCATCGTGTTCTGCGCGGCGTTTGCCGGGGCGGGCATCGGGTTCCTGTGGTTCAACGCGTACCCGGCCCAGGTGTTCATGGGGGACGCGGGGTCGCTGGCCATCGGCGGCTGCCTGGCCACGCTCTCGGTGCTCGTGAAGCAGGAGGCCCTGTTCCTGATCCTCGGCGGCCTGTTCATCGCCGAGGCCCTCACGTCGCAGATCCAGGACAAGGTCGGCATCAAGTGGCTCGGGCGGCGGCTGTTCTACCGCGCGCCGCTGCACCACCAGCTGCAGCACACCGGCGTGGCGGAGACCAAGGTGGTCATCCGGCTGTGGATCGTGTCGCTCATCCTGGCCCTGGTGTCGGTGGCGACCATCAAGCTCCGGTAACGGGGCCGGCAGGGAGGTGGGCATGCCCGTCAGCGCAGGCAGGACCGTGTGGCGTGGCCTCGTCATCAGCGTCGCCCTGGCGGCCCCCGCCGCGGGCCAGCCGGCGCCGGCCACCGTCGATGCGGTGGCCGCCGGCCGGTTTGCGACGCTCGCCCTGGCCTGCGTCCACCAGGAGTACCCGAACAAGATCGCCCACGTCCTGGCCAGCGACGCCGACGCCCGGCCGCCGCGGCAGCTGACGCCGGCCTTCTTCGGCTGCTACGACTGGCACTCGTCGGTGCACGGCCACTGGCTCCTGGCGCGCGTGGCGCGCACGTTCCCCGCGGCGCCCTTCGCGGCGCGGGCCCGCGCTGCGCTCGATCGCAGCCTGACGCCGGAACACATCGCGGCCGAGGTGGCGTACCTGACCGCGACCGGGCGCGTCAGCTTCGAGCGGCCCTACGGCCTGGCGTGGTTGCTCCAGCTGGCGGCCGAGCTGCGCGAGTGGAAGGACGATGCCGACGCGCAGCGGTGGGCCGCGGCGCTGCAGCCCCTCGAACAGGTGGCGGCGAACCGCATCCGCGACTGGCTGCCGAAGCTGTCGCGCCCCATCCGGATCGGCGAGCACGACCAGACGGCGTTCGCCTTCGGCCTCGTCCTCGACTGGGCGCGCGTGGCCGGCGACAAGGCCATGACAGACCTGCTGGCGTCGCGCATCGCGGCCTACTACCGCGCGGATCGGGACTGCCCGATGGCGTACGAGCCGTCGGGCCAGGACTTCCTGTCGCCCTGCCTGGCCGAGGCCGACCTGATGCGGCGCGTCCTGCCGGAGGCCGCCTTCGCGGAGTGGCTCAGGTCGTTCCTGCCGGGGATTCCCACCGACGGGTCGCGTGCCTGGCTCGAACCGGCGGTCGTGACCGACCCCACGGACCCGAAACTGGCGCACCTCGACGGGTTGAACCTCAGCCGGGCCTGGATGCTGGACGGCATCATCAAGGGACTGCCGCCGACGGACCTGCGGCGGCCCGCGCTGCAGGCGGCGGCGTGGCGGCATCGCCAGGCGGGCCTGGCCGCCGTCACGGGCGAACACTACGAAGGCGGCCACTGGCTGGGCAGCTTCGCCGTGTACCTCACGACGGCGCGTGGGCTCCGCTAGCCGGCGGCCTCATCGTCGGCGGCGTGCGCCTGCAGCGCCTCCCACTGGTTCATGAGGTCGCCGACCTCCCACATCAACTGCTGGTGCTGGTCGATGACGGGCTTTGAGGCGTCACGGTTGTCGTAGAACCCCGGGGCCGACATCGCGGCCTCGATGGCCTTGATCTTCGTTTCGCGGTCCGCGATGCGGTTCTCGAGTTCGGCGATACGCCCGAGCAGCGTCTTGCGGGCGCGATCCTTCTTGCGCTGTTCGGCTTCCGCCCGTTTGCGGGCCTCGTAGTCGGCCGCGCGATCCGGGCGCGGGGCCGCCGGCACGGCCGCGGGCCCCTTCGCCGCAGACCCCTTCGGCGCGGGGGCCGAGGCCGGCGCCGGGGCGGCCGCGCGGCCCGCGGCCTGGCCGCCCAGGAACGAGTCCGGCAGGACCGGGGCCTCGCCCGCGTGGGTCTTGCTCCAGTGGAACTCCTCGTACGTTCCCGGGTAGAGCACCGCCTGCCCGCCGCCGATCTCGACGATCTTCGTGGCCAGCTTGTCGATGAAGTAGCGGTCGTGGGACACCACCACGAGCGTGCCGCCGTAGTCCATGAGCGCGTCCAGCAGCACGTCCTTCGAGTCGATGTCGAGGTGGTTGGTCGGCTCGTCGAGCAGCAGCGTGTTCGACGGGCGCAGCAGCATGCGGGCCACCGCCAGGCGGGTGCGTTCGCCGCCCGACAGCACGCCGACACGCTTGTAGACATCGTCCCCCGAGAAGAGGAACCCGCCGAGGATGTCCCGGATCATCGGGACCATGTGCAGGGGCGACCCCGAGGCCAGCGTCTCGTAGACGGTGAGGTCGGGGTCCAGGCGGGTGGCCTCGTCCTGCGCGAAGTACTGCATCACCACCTGGTGGCCCGACGCGCGCGTCCCGAGGTCGGGATCCTCCACGCCCGACAGCATCCGCATCAGCGTGGACTTGCCGGACCCGTTGGGTCCCACCAGCGCGATCCGGTCGCCGCGCTCGATGAGCAGGCTCGTGCCGGTGAACACGCGCGTCTCGCCGTACGCCTTGTGCACGCCGCTCAGCTCGAACACCGTCCGCCCGCTCTTCTCGCAGACCGGAAACGAGAAGCGCACCTTCTTCCGCTCCGGCGGCACCTCGATCGGCTCCACCTTCTCGAGCATCTTGATGCGGCTCTGCACCTGCGCGGCCTTGGTGGCCTGGTAGCGGAAGCGGTCGATGAACAGCTTCACGCGCGCCACCTCCTCGTCCTGGCGCCGGCGGGCGTCGCGCAGCCGCTCCAGGCGTTCGTCGCGTTCCACCAGGTACTGCGAGTAGTTGCAGTGGTAGTCCACGAGGGTCCGCAGGTGGATGTCCGCAATGCGCTGGACGACGGCGTCGAGGAAGAACCGGTCGTGGGACACCAGGAGCACGGTGTGCGGGTAGTCGAGGAGGTACTCCTCGAGCCAGTTGCGCGCGTCCAGATCCAGGTGGTTCGTGGGCTCGTCGAGCAGCAGCAGGTCAGGCTTGGCCAGCAGCAGCTTCGCCAGCGCCAGCCGCATCTGCCACCCGCCCGAGAACGTCTCGGTGGGACGGTCGTAGTCGGCCTGCCTGAACCCGAGTCCGCGCAGCACCGTGTCGATCTTCAGGTCGATCGCGTAGCCGTCGTGCAGGCGGAACCGATCCTGGAGGTCCGCGTACCGGTGGAGGATGTCGGCGTGGTCCGACTCGGGCACCCCGGGGTCGGCCAGGCGGTTCTCCAGCAGGGTCAGCTCGGCCTTCACGTCGAGCAGCCACTGGAAGGCGAGGCCCGCCTCCTCGTACACCGTGCGGCCGGCATGGGTGAGGCCGTCCTGCGGCAGGTAGCCCGTCCGCAGGCCCGACGGCTTGACGACCGTGCCCGTGTCGGCCTCATCGAGCCCCGCGAAGATGCGCAGCAGCGTCGTCTTGCCGGCGCCGTTCGGCCCGCACAAGCCCACGCGCTCCCGATCGGACACCTGCCAGGTGACCGACTCCAGCAGCACCCGCGCCCCGAACGACTTCGTCAGATTCGCCAGCTGTATCATGCCGAACACTTCACTCTACTACAGGCGCGCGTCCCGTTCCGCGCGCGCCGGCTTCGCGTATAATCGCCGTGTCGTGATGCGCCGCCGGTTCGCGGGCCCCGTCGTTCCAACTGCTGTCGTGATAGCCGTGGCGCTCGCCGCGGCCGGAGCGGATGCCGCCTCGCGTTCGCGCAACGCCACCGCGACGGTGACCATCGCCGCCCTCGCCAAGCTTTCGTTCTCCAGTTCGGGTGTGTCGTTCGCGGATGCGGACCCCGACACGGTGCCGGTGATCACCGCGGCCCCGGTCCTCATCACCACCAAGGCCCGGACCACCCTGGGCACCCTGGTGACGCTGACCGTGCGCGCGTCGGCCGACCTGGCGTCAGCGGGCAGTACGATTCCGGCGTCGGCGGTTTCGTGGAGCGCCTCGGGAGCGGGGTTCTCGGGTGGCACGATGAGCGCCACCCTTGCCAGGACCGTCGGGTCGTGGTCCGGCTCTGGCGTCCGTTCCGGCTCGCAGACCTACCAGCTCGCCAACGCCTGGACGTACGCGACCGGCACCTACACCACCCAGTTCCTCTACACGCTGGTGTCGCCGTGACCCCGCGCGTCGGCGTCGTCCGGTGCCTCCACCCGATCCTGTGGCTCGCGGTGGCCTGCGTACTCGCGGACGGCGCCCCCGCGTCCGCCCAGACGCTGACCCTGTCACTGTCTCGCAACACGATTCCGTTCGCGTCGGCCGATCCCGATACCACGGCGCAGGTGCAGGCGCCTCCCGTGACGGTGACCTACCGGGTGCGCGGGAACTGGTTCGGCAACTGGCAACTGACGCTGCAGTCGTCCGGTAACCTGACGAGCGGGCCGCAGTCGATCCCCATTTCGACCATCACCTGGACGGCCACGCCCGCGCCGCCCTTCCAGGCGGGCACCATGAGCGCCGCCTTGGCCCAGAGACTGGCGGCCGGCAGCGGCAACGTGGATCCGGCCCGCACCGGCCAGGTGTTGTTCTTCTTCGCGAATTCCTGGGACTACAACGTCGGCAACTACTCGACGACGTTCACCTTCACGCTGATCGCGCCCTGACCACGCCGCGACCCCGGGCGACGACGTTGTGCGCAGGTGTGCGGTGACGTGTCCCCCGGCGGTCGCCGCCGCACACCCATGCTGCGTCGGCGGTGGAGTGTCACGTTTCGAGACACCCATTTTCGGAGGGATCGCTCTGGCGGCTCTGGCAGGTAATGGCGCGGTGCTGCCAGTGATGTCTTGTGGTGTACGTTCGAGTCGTCTGGGAGAGTGTCACTCGTGACGTTGATGCGACCATGGCTCGCGTCTAGCATTGCACCGGGTCGATGCACGGAGGCCACCGCACGTTCGCTCGTGCCCTGCTGGCAGGGTGTCTCGCCGCCTCGGGAGGCGCGGTGCTGGCGGCGCAGTCGGCCTCGCAGCCGTTCATGATTGGCGCCACGGTGCGCAGCGCCTCGATGCTGCGCACCTCCGGCCAGGTGCTCTCGATTCCCCGCCTCACCGGGCCGGGCATCGTGTCGGCCGGGTCGGTCGACTTCGACGCCAAAGCCAGGACGTGGACCGGTGGGGAAGTCATCCTGACCGTCGAGGCCCTGCGAAGTCCCGATCAGTTCGCCGCCCCGTCCGGTGGCGGCGACGTGGCCATCGAGTTCTCGGGCAGCGAGCCGGGCATCGTCAGCGGGGTGTTGTCGACCGCCCCGCAGGTCGCGGCCCGCTGGACCGGCAGCGGCGTGCGGCGCGGGCGCCTCACGTTCACGGTCCGCACCTCCGCCGGCCTCGAGGGTGGTGAATTGCCGCTCCGGTTCGTGCTGTCGCTGCCCTGACGCCGTGGTTATCTGAGCGGCTCGGGTCCGTCGTGGCCGCTGGTGGCCTCGGTCTGGTCGGCGGCGTTCGGCACCGCGACTTTCCGGCCTGGAAAGACCTTCCGAATCTCGGGGCGGCGCTCGTTGTGAACCAGGAAGGTCACGCCGGCGGCCCGCTGCTCCCGCGTCAGTTCGACCTCCGCGCGTGCGGGTCCGGCGAGCATCGCGCCATCGCCCAGCGATTCCATCACGACCGACACGGCGTGCGAACCCAGCCGCACGTTGTCGAACCGGAAGGCGCCGTCACGCACCAGCGCCGTCCGCTCGCCGTCGTCGAGGGTCACCACCGCGTCCCTGACCGGCTGGTCACCGGCGCTGCGCCGGCCGTCGCCGTCCCTGTCGACGCAGACAAACCCTTCGATGCTGCCGACCGGGATGAGGCCGAAGCTGGCCGCGGTCCGGTGGGACTTGGCGACGTCCACGCTCGCGGTGGTGCGATCGGGCAGATCGAAGTCCGCGGGCACCGTGGACAGGTCCAGGCTCACGAGCCGCTCGCCGACCGGCACGCGCCCGAACACCGCCCGGCCGTCGCGTCCGGTGGGCGCGGCGCCGAGGCCGGAGATGAACACGACGACGCCCTGGGCGGGGTCGTCGCCGGGGTCGACCTCGCCATCGGCGTCCCAGTCCACGAACACGCGGCTGTCAACCGACCCGGTCGGGCCGGTGATGGCGAGCCCGGTGGCGGTCAGCATCGTGGCCCCGTAGGACAGGGTGCGGGTGAGCCGGACGATCGATCGCGTGGTCCAGGCGCTGCCGCCGGGCAGGTCGAGGGCCGCGTGGTTGACCACGATGTCGGCGGAAAGGTAGAGGCGGCGCGCGAGCTGGCCGGAGACGCCGGCGATGATCATCTGGCGGTTGGCCGCGCGCCGGGACGTCCAGTCGCTGGTGCGGCCAAACGTGCCTTCGACACGCAGCGCGAGCGACGCGACCGGCTGCTGGACGCCGCCGCCGGCGTACCACTCGGTTTCGCCGCCGCCGGTCCGATCGTCGCGGCGGATGGCGAACACCTGCCCGAAGAGCTCGCGGTTGTTCTGCAGGTGGAAGAAGATCTGGCTCGACACCTCGTGCTGGCGGAAACTCGACGGCGCGTAGCTGGCGTCCACGTTCGACCGCCGCTCGTAACGGGAAAACACCGTGGCGCGGGGGAGGCGGCCCTGCCACTCGACCGACAGGGCGCCCGTATCCGACTCGAATCCCGGACTGAACCGCGACGGGACGATGTTGCGGCCGCCGCCTTCGGTGCGTACCGTGACCGTGGAGTGCTGGGCGAACTGCAGGCGCACTCCGCCGTATCCGCGGGCCTGCGTGCCCTCCGGGATCGCGATCGACGCCTGGGCGGCCGCTGCGGGGTCGAGGTTCGTGCGCGCCACCTCGACACCGCCGAAGACCCGGACTGGCTTGTTCAGGTCGAGGTCGCCCGACGCGAAGACCCCCTGGCGATCGTTGTAGGGGTAGTTCATCCCGGCGAAGCGTCCCACGGAGAACCGCTGCGCGTTGACCTCGAAGCGGCCCCGCCGGCCCGTGACGCTGGTGCCGACGAGCCACGACGGCGCGACGTCCGCATCGGGCGCGCCGCGGCGCTGGAACCGGCTGACGCCGCCATCGAAGGCCAGTTGCCAGTTCGGGCGCGGCTTGATGGTGAGCCCGGCGCCGAGGTCCCGCGACCAGTCGACGTAGACCGGATACGTGCCCAGATCCCCGTTGGTGACGCTGGACCCGTGCGTGGTCAGATGGACCCGCTCGGACACCCGCACGCCGGCATCGGCCTGGAAGAGCGTCTGCCGCAGGTCGACGAAGTCGGTGCCGAAGACGCTGCGGTTCTGGGTGCTGCGCCCCCCCGCGACGCGCAGGGTGGTCCGGCCCCGGCGCGCCTCGATCGACCCGCCGGCCACGGTCAGGATGGGCGCATGGAGGTTCGAGAAGCCGAAATCCGGGACGAAGGGCGGCGTGCCGGTGTCGCCGCCGTTGAGGTCCCACGTGAACCCGGCGGCCTGCACGCCCTTCAGGCTGAAGAGCCCGCGGCCCACCTGGATCCGGTCGTCGCGGCGCACGAGGTTCACGTCGAGGCCGAGGGTGCCGCCGAACAGGCCGGGCTTCAGCCACGAAATGCCGAGGTCCGGCTCGACCCGGTTCTGCGTGCCGAGGCGGAACCGGTCGGCGGTGTACACCTGGGCGGCGGCCGACACGCTGACCTGCGACGGCTGCGCGCACAGCGCGCCGCCGGAGATCAGCACGAGCAGGACCGCCACGCCCAGACGGGTCATTTGCCCCTCGTCACCTCGAGCGTCGTTTCGCCGACCAGCAGGGCCGGCTGGGACACGTCAATCCGGATCTCCACCTTGTAGCGTCCCGGCTCCAGGGGCGCGTCCTGCGGTCCGGAGGTCGACACGCGCACCTCGCGGGTGCTCTCGGGCAGCACCGGCACGTTGGGCAGCGCGATCTCGCGGACCACCTGGCCGCCGGCGGCCGAGATGATGAGCGTGCCCCGCGTCCGCACGTACCCGCGCCCGGCATTGGCCAGCGTCGCGACGATGTCGGGCGGGGCGCCAGGCGTGGCGGCCACCTGCAGATCGGTCAACTCGACAGCCGTCGTGGGGGCGCCGACCGTCGCGTACACGATCGTGGCGACACGCCCGCGGAACTGCATGTCCTTGCGGGGCGCCGCCGGGCCCGCGCCGGGAGGTTCGAACTCGAACATCACCGCGCACCGGTAGGCGCCCGTCGGCGTGTCCGCCGGCACCGTCGTCGTCGCGCGGACCGTCGCCTGTTCGCCGGGCTTGATGGTGAGGTCCGACGGGTTCGTCCGGACCCACGCGGCCGCCGACCAGGGCTGGCCCGGGGCCGCCGGCTTGAATTGTGGCGTCCCGTCGCGCGAGAGCCAGTAGTCGTCGACGCGCACCCGCACGTGCACCGCGCCGGCGCTGTCGTTGCGCAGCGTGATGGCCTGGGTGTGGGTGGCCTTCGCCCCCATCTTCAGTTCGACGCGCAGCGGGCTGACCTCGACCGACAGGGGCGTCTGCGCCGCCGCGCGCCCCGGCCACGCGGCCATCAGCAGCAGTCCCAGGCAGGCGGCGCGCCAGGCCTGGGTGTGAGCGGTGACGAGCGGAGGGCAATGGGACACGCGCATGAGTTCACCAGCAGAGAAGAGAGGTGATCGGTCCATGGAGGGTCCGGGCAGCCACGCTGCCGGACCCGCTCCACGAGTCATCGACCGCGGCGACCGACGGTTCGATCGCCGCGCCCGGTACGGAACGCGTCAGACCCGTGATGGGGAACGCTGCCGCGGTGGGGGTGCCGTCCGGCTGCGCGACCAACGCGGCCGGCCGCACCACCACCCCGTTCAGCATCACGATCCAGATGCGCGAAGTCGCGTTCACGTGCGCCTCGATGCGGGCTCACCGTCGCCGGCGCCTTACGGGGCGGTCAGCGTGAAGGTGGCCGTCGCGCTGTACGATCCCGTCGCGTAGGTCCAGCTGTTGGCCAGCGCGAAGGTCATCGTGCCCGCGTAGACGCCCGAACCCACCCAGGCACCCACCGACTGGGCCGAGGTGTTCATCGTGCCGTTCGCGTAGCCGGCGCCGCCGCCGACCCACGTGACGTTGGTGATGGCGATCTCGTCGGACGCCGCGTTGACGAGATTGCCGCCCGCCTGCAGCGTCAGGGTGACGTTGCTTGCCGCGCCCGTGCGGGCCTTGGCGGTGACGTTGATCGGGCCGCCGCTTGCCGGGATCGACAGCACCGTCTCAGGATCGGCATCCGGGAACGAGACGCTGTTGCTGGAGAGTTCCAGGCGCGCCTTCGCGTTCACCGTGGCCGACACGTTCAGGGTTTCGTTGGCGTCGATGGCGCCGAGCGGCTGCGTGGCCAGGAACGCCACGAGGGCGATGCCCAGCAGAACGTAACGAGTCTTCATGTGCATTCTCCGAAGGGTGAGTCCTCGTGCTCCCACGAGGGCACGCGCAGTGGCTGCTGTCCGTCATCCGCGGGGCGTGCGTCCGCCGGGCGACGGTCCCAGGGTGGCTCCGGGCGTGTGCGCCGGAGCCAGAGTTCCAGGTCGGCACGACGCACGCGCCACTGGCGTCCCACCCGCACCGCGGGCAGCTCACCGGTGCGCATCAACCGGTAAACCGTCCGGACGTTGACCCGCAGGTACGCGAGTACCTCGGTCGGCGTCAGCAGGTTGTGAGCAAGCGGCGGTTCGTGTACCAACACTGACACTCCATTTAAGGTATCGACGGTATTGTAAGCGACATTAGATGCCTAAATGAGACATTATTTGATTCATGTTTGCCTTAATGTCATATAAAGTCTTCTACAGATTGTGGTGGTCGATGGGCAGCGGCGGGCATCCGCGCGCAGCCCCGCGCACCCGGTCTGCGGGCCGCACGTCACGCGGCGAGGGGTCCAGGAGGATGGGATGCGCCCGTCTGGCGGGCGACCGACCGGTTATTCGCCCAGGATGCGGGCGGCGGTGCCGAGGATCTTCGTGATCCGGAAGGGTTTGGTCAGGTAGCCGCTCACGCCCAGGTTGACCGACTCAATCGCGCTGGCTTCGGTCGAGAAGGCGGTGATCACCACCACCGGCAGGTGGGGCGTGAGGCGCCTGGCTTCGCGAATGAGCGTCAGGCCGTCCATCCCGGGCATCTTCAGGTCGGTGATGAGCAGGTCGTACGCGCGCATCCGGAGGCTGGCCAGCGCGACCCGGCCATCCGGCGCCGTGTCGACGTCGTACTCGGCCAGTGCGAGGGTCTTGCTCAGCAGGTCGCGGATGCTCGCTTCGTCATCCACCACCAGCACCCGGGGCCGGTGTCCCGGTCCCGGCGGGCCGGGCTCCGGTTCGGCAGGCGGCCCCGGCGCCGGAGCGTGTGCCGGGAGGGTGGGCCCGGTGCGCTGGTTCGCCAGCCACGCGTCGATGTCGACCTTCCTGAACCGCCACTGCCGGCCCACGCGCACCGCCGGGATCTTGCCGGCTTTGATGAGCCGGTAGACCGTCCGCAGGTTGACCTGGAGGTACTCCAGCACTTCTTCGGTGGTCAGGAAGACGTCGTCCATGTGCGTCCGTGGGGCCTACTCTACCACCGGATGTGCCGGGAGTGTCACGGTGAAGCAGGCTCCCCCCTCCGGGTGGTTGGCGGCCGTGACGTCGCCCCCGAATTCACGCAGGATGCGCAAGGTGAGGGCCAGTCCGAGCCCGCTGCCGGCGTCCTTCGTCGTGAAGAACGGGTCGAACACGCGCGGCAGCGCCGCTGGCGCGATGCCAGGGCCGTTGTCGAGGATCTCGACGATCACGGTCTGCGCGTCGGCTCGCGACCGGACGTCGATCCGGGGCTGGTCCACGCCCCGGAGCGCCTGCTCCGCGTTGATCAGGATGTTCAGGAACGCCTGCTGCAACAGCACCGCGTCGCCGCGGGTGCGTGGCAGGGTCTGCTCGAGATCCCGCTGCACCGTGAGGCGGGCACGGCGCCAGACGACGCCGCGCAGGCCCAGCGCGCGTTTCAGGGCCCGGTTGACGCTGACGGTCCGGCGGGTGAGGCGCCCGGCGCCGGCCAGCAGCAGCAGGTTGCGCACGATGCGGGCCGCCCGATCGGCCTCGCGGTAGATCTGGCGGACGGGGCCGTCGAGCGCCGGCGGCACGGCCGCCGTGTGGCGCAGCAGCTCAAGGTGCCCGAGCACGGCCTGCAGCGGGTTGTTGAGCTCGTGCGCGATACCGGCGACCAGGTGGGACAGCGCCTCCGACTGCGCCAGGCGCTCGCGCAGGGCGGCGCG
>CAYNDV010000115.1:0-2462 GCA_964396055.1 uncultured Vicinamibacterales bacterium
GTTCTTCACCGTCATCAGCCTGTTCGGCATCTGCCTGACGCTGGTCGTGCTGATGGTGGCCACGGCCATGCTCGATCACATCTTCGCGCCGATGGCGCCCGAGGTCCGACAGGACCGCACGCTGATGGTGTTCCGCGCGCGCATGACGGGCGAGCGCCGCACGCAGTCCAGCATGCCGGGTTACCTGCTGCTCGACAGGTACGCGCGCAACCTGCCCGGCGTGGAGCGGATGGCGATCTTCAGCCTGCCGCAGATGGTGTTCTCGTACCCGGGCGGCCAGCGGGTCCGGTCGTTCCTGAAGCGGACGGACGCCGAGTACTGGCGGGTGCTCGACTTCACGTTCCTCGAGGGCGGGCCGTTCACCGACCAGGACGTGGCCAGCGGCGCGATGGTGGCGGTGATCAACGCCACCACCCGCGACCGGTTCTTCGCGGGCCGGCCCGCGGTGGGCCGCACGATCGAGGCCGACGGCCTGCGGTTCCGGGTCATCGGCGTGGTGCCCGACGTGCCCATCGTCCGCATGGTGGCGAACGGCGACATCTACGCGCCGATCACGACAGCCAAGACGGACGCCTACAAGCGGCAGCTGATGAGCGGGTTCGGCGGCCTGCTGCTGGCGCGCAGCGCGGCCGACTTCCCCGCGATCAAGGCCGAACTCGAGACCCGCATCCGGGCCGCGGCGCTGCCCGACAAGAACTGGACGCGCCTCTACGCCCCGGCCGAGACGTTCTTCGAGTCGGTGGCCGGGAACTTCTTCGGGGGCCGCGACGAGGAACGCAGTCACCCCGAACGGATGTGGGCGCTGCTCATCACGGCGGGTCTGCTCTTCGCCCTGCTGCCCGCGGTGAACCTGGTGAACCTCAACATGAGCCGCATCATGGAGCGCGCGGCCGAGATCGGCGTCCGCAAGGCCTTCGGTGCCTCCTCCTGGACGCTGGTGGGCCAGTTCGTGACCGAGAACCTCGTCCTGACGCTGCTGGGCGGGTCCGCGGGGTTCGTGCTCTCGGCGGCCGTCCTCGAAGCCATCAACGTCTCGGGGCTGATCCCGTACGCCCGCTTCACCCTGAACCTGCGCGTCTTCCTCTACGGCATCGGGCTGTCGGTGTTCTTCGGGCTGCTCTCCGGCGTCTACCCGGCGTGGCGCATGTCCCGGCTGCACCCCGTGCAGGCCCTGAAGGGAGCGTCGCGATGATCCGCCACCTGCTCCGCCTGGTCTGGAACCGGAAGCGGTCGAACCTGCTCATCGCCGTCGAGATCCTCCTGTCGTTCATCGTCCTGACGGCGGTGACGACCCTGGCGGTGTTCTACGTGGACAACTACCGCCGGCCCCTGGGCTACGACGTGCAGAACATCTGGGTGGTGTCCGTGCAGATGCACGAGGGGGATCTGCTGGTGTCGGAGACCACGCAGTCCGACGGCACGGCGCCGGCCGCGGCTCCGGATGCGGAGACCCAGAAACGGAACCGGCAACGCGCGCTCATGGGGCAGCTCCTGATGGTGCTGCGCGACATGCCCGAGGTGGAGGTGGCCGCCGCGGCGTCCATCACCCCGTACAGCGGCAACACCTGGAACTCGGACATCCAGGTGGGGGGGCGGCGGTTCCGTTACGGCGCCAGCGCGGGCAACGACGAACTGGCCCGCGCCCTCGGCCTGCGGCTCGCGCGGGGCCGCTGGTTCGCGCCCGAAGACGATGGGGCGACGTGGGATCCGGTGGTGATCAACGAGCGCCTGGCGCGCGAGATGTTCCCCGACAAGGACCCCGTCGGCCAGTTCGTGTCCGAGGAGCGGCCCGGCGAGCAGGGCGGCCCGCGGATGCGCATCGTCGGCGTCATCAGCGACTTCCGGAAGGATGGCGAGTACTCGGCGCCGGAGAACTTCCTGTTCAACCGCATCCGCCTCGACGGCGGAGAGGCGCCCGTCGAGCCCGTCCGCGAACTGGTGATCCGCGTGCGGCCGGGCACGACGGCGGCGTTCGAGGAGCGGGCGGTGGCGCGCCTGCTGGCGGCGGCGCCCGACTGGACGTTCCAGGCCGAGGCACTGGTGCTGTCGCGGGAGACCGCGCTGCGCTTCTGGCTGGCGCCCCTCGGCGTCGCCGGCACGGTGTCGGTGTTCCTGCTGTTGATGGTGGCGATGGGCCTCACTGGCGTGCTCTGGCTGCACATCACCCAGCGGACGCGCGAAATCGGCCTGCGCCGCGCCAAGGGCGCGACCGTCATGAACATCCAGCACCAGCTGGTGGGCGAGGTGGCAATCCTCACCACGCTGGCGGTGGCCGTCGGCGTGGCGCTGGTCGTCCAGTTGCCCCTGCTGCAGGTATTCGACGTGGTGACCCCGGGCGTCTACGCGGTCAGCATCACGCTGTCGCTGGTGCTCATCTTCGCGCTCACGACCGCCTGCGCCTGGGTACCGAGCCGCGTGGCGGGCGCCGTGCAGCCGGCCGACGCGCTGCGTTACGAATAGAG
>CAYNDV010000115.1:2562-15416 GCA_964396055.1 uncultured Vicinamibacterales bacterium
AGGACGGAGTAAGAAATGCTGCGGAGTTATCTGAAGCTGGCGTGGCACGTGCTGTGGCGCCGGAAGTTCTTCACGGCCATCAGCCTGTTCGGCATCAGCCTGACGCTGATGGTGCTCGTGGTGGCCACCGCGCTGCTGGATCACACCCTCGCGCCCATGGCGCCAGAAGTCAGGCAGGCACGTACGCTGCTCGTCTTCAACCTGTCCATGGTGGGCCCGCAATCGATGTGGTTCGACGCCGCCGGATTCGAACTGCTGGACAAGTACGCGCGCGACCTGCCGAACGTCGAGCGGATGGCCATGGTGACCGGACCCGAGGCGGTGTTCGCGTACCCCGGAGGCCAGCGCGTCGAGTCGACGCTGCGGCGATCCGACGCCGAGTTCTTCCGCATCCTCGACTACACGTTCCTCGAAGGAGGCCCGTTCACGGACCAGGACGTGGCCAACGGGGTTCGCGTGGCCGTCATCAACGCGGCCACGCGGGAGCGCTTCTTCGGGAACGGCCCTGCGGTCGGGCAGTGGATCGAGGCCGACGGCCTGTCGTTCCGGGTCGTCGGGGTCATCGACAACGTCCCGGAATCGCGCCCCGTCGCCACCGGCGACATGTTCGTGCCGTTCACGACCGCCAAGAGTGATGCCTACAGGACGCAGTTGCTGGGCAGTTTCATGGGGCTCCTGCTCGCCAGGAGCCGCGACGACCTGCCGGGCATCAAGGCTGAGTTCGCCAGCCGGGTGCGCAACATCCCGATCCCCGACAAGGAGTACGATCGCCTGTTCGCGCCCGCTCAGACCTACCTCGAATCCGTCGCGATGAACCAGTTCGGCGGGCGCGACAAAGGCGAGGCCCACGTGGAACGCCTGTGGGCGACCGTTATCGGCGTGGCGTTCCTGTTCCTGCTCCTGCCCACCGTTAACCTGGTCAACCTGAACGTCAGCCGCATCATGGAACGGGCCTCGGAGATCGGCGTGCGCAAGGCGTTCGGGGCTCCCACCGGCACCCTGGTGCTGCAGTTCGTCGTCGAAAATGTGCTCCTCACGTGCATCGGCGGCGGCGTCGGGCTCGCGTTGTCGGTGGGGGTGCTGCGGGCGATCACGGCGGCGGAGGTCATACCGTACGCACACCTGACGATCAATGCGCGGGTCTTCCTCTACGGGCTGGGCCTGTCGCTGGTGTTCGGCCTGATCTCCGGGGTCTACCCGGCCTGGCGCATGGCCCGGCTCCATCCCGTGGCCGCGCTGAAGGGAGCGGCGCGATGATCCGGCATCTCCTGAAACTCGTCTGGAACCGCCGCCGATCAAACGCCCTCATCGCCCTCGAGGTGCTGCTGTCGTACCTCGTCCTGATGGCAGTGGCCACGACGGCCATCTACCTGTGGAACAACTACCGCCAGCCGCTGGGCTTCGGCTACGCGCACACGTGGTCGATCCGGGTTTCGATCATGGATGCGGGCGCCCCCGGCGTGGCGCCGCCGCCCGACCAGACGCCGGCCGCCCTGCGGGCGCGCCTGAATACGCTGGTCCGCCTGATCCGGGATCTGCCGGACACCGAGGCGGCCGCCGCCGTCGGCGATGCCCCCTACGTGCGCAGCGGCTGGTACTCGTCCCTGCACGCGGGCGGGAAGGACCATCAGCACGGGGCCAATCGTGCCAGCGACGACTTCGCTGCGACGATCGGCCTCGTCATCACGCGCGGGCGCTGGTTCAACCCGTCGGACGAGGGCGATCAGTACGAACCCGTGGTCATCAACGAGCGCTTCGCGCGCGAACTGTTCGGCCGCGACGACGCGGTGGGACGCATCATCAAGCCGGATCCGCCGAAGGAGGCCGAGCGCCTGCCCAGGCCGACGCTGCGCGTGGTCGGCGTCATCCAGGACTATCGCAAGGCCGGCGAGTTCTCCCCGCCGGAGAACTGGCTGTTCTTCCGCCTCCATACCAGCCGGGACATGACACACGGACCCGGGGTGCCGCGGTACATCGTGGTCCGCGCCCGGCCGGGCGCAGCCGCGGCGTTCGAGGCGCAGTTCATGAAGCGCTTGAACCAGGCCGCCCCTGACTGGTCGTTCAGGGCCCGGCCGCTGACGCTGGCCAGGGCGGACTTCCTGCGTGCCGACCTGCCGCAGTTGGCGGCGGCGGGCCTGGTAGCGGCGTTCCTGCTGGCCATGGTGATGCTGGGGCTCACCGGCGTGTTGTGGCTGAACGTCACGCAACGCACCAGGGAGATCGGGCTCCGGCGCGCGAAAGGGGCGACCATCGTCGACATCCAGCGCCAGGTCCTCGGGGAGGTGATGGCGCTCACTGCGATCGCCGTCGCGGCGGGCACCGTCATCGCGGCGCAGTTCCCGGCCCTGGAGGTGTTCGGACAGGTCAGTTGGCCCGTCTACCTGGCTGGGGCGTGCTGCGCGATGATCTGCATCGTTGTCCTGACGGCCGCGTGCGCGTGGGTGCCCAGCCGCCTGGCCGGCGCGGTGGTGCCGGCGGAGGCGCTCAGGTACGAATAGGAACCTGTCAGAAGCAAGAAGCAAGAAGCAAGAAGGAACACTGAACACGCCCCACGCCCCACGCCCCACGTCCCATGCCCCTGGCCCCACGCCGCTGTACGCTGTAGTGTATGCCCGTGATTCTCGTTGTTGATGACGACCCGTCGGTGACCGCGTCGCTGGCCCTGCTCCTGCGGCAGCAGGGGTACGTGGCCGAGACGGCGGCGTCGCCCGCCGAGGCCCTCGTGCAGGCCGCGAAGCCGGAGTGCGCCCTGGTGATCCAGGACATGAACTTCTCGCGTCTGACGACGGGCGAGGAAGGGATGCGGCTGCTGGCGGACCTCAAGGCCGCCCGGCCCGAACTGCCGGTCATCCTGCTCACGGCGTGGGGCTCGATCGCGCTGGCGGTGGCCGGCATGAAGGCGGGGGCCGCCGACTTCGTCACCAAGCCGTGGACCAACCAGCAGCTGCTGCAGAGCGTGCGCACCGCCCTCGGCCTCGCTGGCACGCGCGAGAGCGCCGAGGACGGCCCGATCCTGCCGCGCGAGGAACTGGACGCGCGGTACGACTTCGGCGACGTCATCGGCAGCGACCCGCGCCTGCTCCGCATCCTGCAGATCGTGGGGCGCGTGGCGACGACCGACGCCTCGGTGCTGGTCACCGGCGAGAGCGGCACGGGCAAGGAGCTCATCGCCGAGGCCCTGCACCGCAACAGCCGCCGGCGGTCCGGGCCGTTCGTGAAGGTGAATCTCGGCGGCATCTCGTCCACCCTGTTCGAGAGTGAGATGTTCGGCCACGTGCGCGGCGCCTTCACCGATGCGCGCGCGGACCGGAAGGGGCGGTTCGAGACGGCCCACGGCGGCACCATCTTCCTCGACGAGATTGGCGAACTCGACGCCGGGTCGCAGGTGAAGCTGCTGCGCGTCCTGCAGGATCGCACCTACGAGGTGCTCGGCTCGAGCCAGACGCGCACGGTGGACGTCCGCGTGGTGGCGGCCACCAATCGCAGCCTGGCCGACATGGTGGCCCGCGGCACGTTCCGCGAGGATCTGCTCTACCGCATCAATCTCATCGCCGTGCACCTGCCGCCGCTGCGCGAGCGCCCGGACGACATCCCCGTGCTGGCGTCCCGGTTTGCGCAGGCCGTGGCGCACAGCTACGGCCGCGACGACCTCGCGCTGGGTGCTTCAGCGGTGGCCTGGCTGCGGCGCCAGCCCTGGCCCGGCAACATCCGGCAGCTCCGCCACTGGATCGAGCGCGCCGCGCTCATCGGCCGCCGCCCGGTGATCGAGGCCTCCGACTTCGAAGGCATCGCCGAGATGGAGCCCCGCGACACCGCCCGCGAAACGCTCCCGCCGGTCGGCGCCATGACGATGGACGAGATCGAAAAGGCGATGATCGTGAAGTCGCTGAAACACCACGACGGCAACATCACCCGCGTGGCCGAGTCGCTGGGACTGAGCCGGGCCGCGCTGTACCGGCGACTGGAGAAGTACGGGATCCCGGCGTGAACATCCGCCGCCGGTTCATCGTGTACCTGACCGTCGTCCACCTCATGCTGGGCGCCCTCGCCTGGTGGCTGCTCCAGCAGAACATGCTCTGGCTCGTCGCCATCGAGGTCGTGTTCGTCGCCTCGCTCGCCGTGGGCATCGCCACCGTCACGCGTCTCTCGAGCACGCTCGTCGCTGTGAAACAGAGCGCCCAGATGCTGCGCGAGGGCGAGTTCACCACGCGGTTCATCGAGGTCGGCCATCCCGACATCGACGTGATGATCGCCGTCTACAACCGCATGGTGGACAGCCTGCGCGACGAACGTGTGCGCCTGCAGGAGCAGCAGTTCTTCCTGGGCCAGCTCCTGGCCGCGTCGCCCGGCGGCATCATCGTCCTCGACCACGAGGGCGCGATCACGTCGGCCAACCCGGCAGCCGGGCGCCTGCTGCAGCAGGACACGGACGCCCTGGTCGGCGCGCCGCTGGCGGCCGGCCGATCGCCGCTGGCAGCTGCCCTGGCCGACCTGGCCGTCGGGGAAAGCCGCGTGGTGACGCTGCCGACGGGGCGGCGCGTCCGGGGCCAGTGCGCGTCGTTCGTCGAACGTGGTCACGCCCGGCGTTTCTACCTCGTCGAGGAACTCACGGAAGAACTGCGGCAGACCGAGAAGTCGGCCTACGAGAAGCTCATCCGGCAGATGTCCCACGAGGTGAACAACTCGGTGGGGGCCACGCGGTCGCTGCTGCAGTCGTCACTGGCGTTCGGGCAGTCCCTGCCCCCGGCCCAGCGCGCCGACCTGGAACAGGCCCTGGGCATCGCGACGGCCCGGCTCGAGCGCCTCAACACTTTCATGCGCGGCTTCGCCGACGTCGTGCGCATGCCGCCGCCAGTGCCGCACCCGTCACGCCTCGACCGTCTCGTCGAAGACTGCGTGCGCCTGGTGCAGTCGCAGACCAGCCCGGCGGCCGTCACGTGGCGACTCGACCTCCCGCCGGACCCAGTCACGGTCGAGCTCGACGAGGCGCAGATGGAGCAGGCGTTGATCAACGTACTGAAGAACGCGGCGGAGGCGCTGCCCCCCGCCGGCGGCACGGTGGCGGTGCGGCTCGGCCTCGAGGAGGACTGGCCCGTGCTCGACGTCGAGGACTCGGGTCCGGGCATCCCGGACGAGGTGCGCCCGCACCTGTTCACGCCGTTCTTCACCACCAAGCAGAACGGCCAGGGCATCGGCCTGACGATGGTCCAGGAGATCCTGCGACGCCACGGTTTCGACTTTTCGCTGGACGGGCCGGCAGGGGGGCCCACGAGGTTCAGGATTCTGTTCAGAGGCTAGAGGCTAGAGGCTAGAGGCTGGAGGCTAGAGGCTCGTCTGTCGTGGCGTCCGGCTTCAGCCGGACGCGTCACGGCCCCGCGCTACCTGGGTGTCACCGCTCGAATGAGCGCTTTCGGGTCATGGACGACACCCCGTCGGACGACGTGGGTGATGGCCGCGAGGCTGGCGACATCCGCCAGCGGATCGCCCGTGACGATGAAGAAGTCGGCCTCGCGGCCGGCGGCCATCTGGCCCAGAGACGCCTCGGCGCCCAGCAGCGCCGCCGCGTCTGACGTGGCCGCCCTGATGGCCTCGGCCGGTGTGAGCCCGGCGCGGACCAGCGCTGCCAGTTCCGTGTGCACACCGGCGCCAGGCACGGGAAAGACGGCCGACGCCCCCGTCCCGGCGACGACGCGGCCGCCGGCCTTCACGAACCGGGCGAGGAACGTGGCGCGGGCCTTCCACGCGCGGGACGCACGATCGGCATCGGCCTTGCCGATGGCCTTCGTGCGCGCCAGCAGGGCGTCGCGGCGGGCGGCGGGCAGCAGCGCGAGCGACGGGTCCTTCGCGACCTCCGCCGGGAACGCGTCCGGCATCCTCGTGGCGAGCATCGGCACCAGCGTGACCTTCGAGGCCACGAGCGCCGTGGCGAAGGCCTGGAGATCCCTGGCGGGCGTCTCGATCCACACGCGATCGGCGGCCGCCGCGTCCCCGTTCTTCCGCGGCGTCAGCGGCCACTCGAGGCCGTCGATGGCATGGACGCCTGCCACGGCGAGGTCGCGCATCGACGACGCCCCTGGCGCGCCTGTGACGCGCGACGCGGTGCCGCGCGCAGCCGCGACGAGCGCTGCGTAGATGTCCGGTGTGAGGTGGTCGTACCCGGCGATCCAGTCCACGGATGCGGCCACCTGCCGGGCCGCTTCCGCGGCGGCCGCCGCCGCGTCGGGTGCGTCGAGCAGCCACAGGTCCGGTCGCGCGCCCTGGTCGATCCCGCGCCCGCCGACAAAGAGCCGCGGCCCCAGCGTCAGCCCCTGGGCGACGCGACGCCGCTGGGACGTGGCCCACGTGGTCCGCAGGTTGAGGGCGCGCACGGCCGTCACGCCATGCGCCAGGGCCAGGCGCGCGAAGTAGTCCGCGTCGAGATCCGCGGTGGGCGCCGCGCCCGCGTGCGCGTCCACCAGGCCCGGCACCAGCGTCAAGCCCGCGGCGTCGATCCGCTCGACATCGCCGGTCAGGCCCGCAGGCTCGGCGGCGGCCAGGCTGACGATCTTCCCCTTGTCGATGACGAGCACCGCCGCGGGCAGATAGCGGCCGGCGGCGGGATCCAGGATGCGCGCGCCGGTGATCACGGTCGGCACCGGCGCGTCCTGCGCCGCGTCCTGCTGCGCCGCCAGCGCGACAGCGGCCACAAACGCCGCCCCGATGAGCAGCCCCCGCGCACAGCGTCGACCGTGTCCCATGCTCTGTGCCCTCGTGCCTTGACGTCCGGCTGAAGCCGGACGCCACGAGACCCCACGCCCCTAGCAGGTGAGTACCACCTTGCCCACGTTGGCGCGGTCCTGGAGGTAGTGGTGCGCGTCGGCCGCGCGGCCGAGCGGAAAGGCCTTGGCGACCACCGCCTTGAGGCGGCCGGCCCCGAAGTCGGTCAGCAGCGCCTCCATCGTCGCGTGCAGGAACCGGCGCTCGGTCCAGAGATGGTTGAGGTCGAGACCGAACACGCCGCGGTTGTGGCTGATCATCTTCATCGGGTCGAAGCGCGGCGTGTTCCACAGGGCCGTCAACGCCCGCACCACGTTGCGGTGCTCGCCGCCGACCGCCTCCTGGAGGCCGTAAGCCACGAGGCGGCCCAGCGGGGCCAGCATGCGGTAGCTGTGGCCGAGGCTCTCGCCGCCAATCGGATCGAGCACCACGTCCACGCCCCGGCCGCGCGTCAGTCCCATCACCGCAGCTTCGACGTCGCCGGACCGGTAGTCGAGCAGATGATCGACGCCGAGGCTGCGCAACGCGTTGTGCTTGCCGGGCGACGAGGTGCCGATGACGGTGGCGCGGCGCAGGCGCGCCAGTTGGAGCGCGGCCACGCCGAACCCGCCGCCCGCGTTGTGGATCAGGACGGTCTCGCCGGCCTTGAGGTTGGCCATGCGATAGAGCGCGATGGCCGCCGCGAGATAGCTCATCGGGATCGTGGCGGCTTCGTTGTGGCTGAGGTTCGCCGGCGCGCTGAAGACGAAGTCGCCGGGGACGACGACGGCGTCGGCGTACCCGCCGCCGCGGGTCAGGGCCACCACGTGACGGCCCACCTCGTGACGCGTGGGGCCGGGGCCGAGCGCGTCCACGTACCCCGAGACCTCGTATCCCGGCACGCACGGGGTTTTCGGGGCGTCCGGATAGAGACCCAGACGGGCCAGCACGTCGGCGAAATTCACGCCGGCGGCCTTCACCCTGATCCGGACCTCACCCGGCCCGGGGTCGGGTGCCGGCCGCTGCATCTCCTCGAGCACGTCCGGCGTCCCGTGCCGGGTCATCACGATCTCGCGCACGGATATACATTACAGAGGCTAGAGGCTGGAGGCTAGAGGCTAGGGAAGAGACAGAAGACAGAATCAAGAAGCAAGAAGCAAGAAGCAAGAAGCAAGAAGCAAGAAGCAAGAAGGGATCACGCTGTCGCGCTGTCTGGAACTCGGCCCTCGACAATGCTCGGGGCGACCCTGAGCAAGGTCGAAGGGCCGTGCCGGCCCGGGCGTCCAAGGCGGCCGGGTCAGCGCGTGACGAGGAACTCGGTCTGGACCTTTTTCGTGAACGTGCCGAGGCGTTCGGTTTCCACCGACAGCCATTCCGCGCCCGCGAGCCAGGCGGCGTCCAGGCCGCTGCTGGACTGCGTCGACGCCGGGGCCCCGAATGAGCACTCGTGCAGGCTCACGTCCGCCCTGATGCCTCCCAGCATCGAGACGAACCGTGGAAACAACACGCGGCAGCGGCTGGCCTGCACGGCCTCGTGGCGGCCGGGGTGACGGAGTACCACGCGCACGAACGGGGCTGTCTCGAAAGGCCGAGCCTCGGACGGCCAGACGCTCGCCACACGGAGGCGCACCACCAGGGTCCCCTGCCTGAGCTGCGCGGATGACACCGTGGCGGCGCCGCCTTTGACCGTCAGCCGGGCCCCGGGCTCGAGCCGGACGGCTTGCGTGGGCCGGAGGCGCACGGCCACCAGCGTCAGATCTGCCGTGAGGAGCGCCCGCTGCCCCGCATAACGGTCCAGAACCGCGGCCGACAAGCCCGCCAGCTGGGCCCGCGGCGGCTGGGTCTGGCGCGTCGCGAGCTCGGGCAGCCGCGCAGAGCCCAGGACGGCGTTGGTCGCGTTCCGGTAGATGTCCGGTCCCGTGAGGGCTCCAGGCGGGAGAACCGGTTGCAGGGCCTCGCCTTCCCAGACCTCCGTGCGGTCGCGCAGCAGCAGCCGGGTACGGGTGTGGTCGGCCCACACCATCACGTCGGGCGGGTGGCCTTCGGCGGTCACCGTGGCCCTCACGTACGCCTGTTGCTCGGGCCGCCCCCGGACCAGCGCCGAGCCGTCCGTCCGCTGAACCGATCCCGGGACGAGCGCCACCGTCATGCGCGCGGGATCGAGGACGGATGGGTCAACGGCGGGCATCGGCGTCGGCGATACCGGCCACATCCGCGTGACCACGGTGGCCGCGACGATGGCGAGGCCCGCCAGCAGGGCGGTGTGCCACTCCCGCAACCGGAGGTACTGGTACGCCACGGTCGGCGCGCCGATCGCAAACAGGATCGACAGGTAGACGGCGGGCCGATAGCCGCCCAGCGACTGCCCCACGAACGGCCACGTCTGGGTCAACGCGGGCAACAGCACCGTGTTGATCAGCATCACCATCGTGCCGCCCGCCACGCCGGCGATGACGAGGTGGGTCAGCGACGGCGTGACGGACGCCGCCAGGGCGGTCAGCAGCACCAGCGTGGCGTTCTCGACCACGACTCCCAGCACCACGGTCATGGCATCGGCGCCGGACACGCCCAGGCGCAGCCAGACGAACCAGGTGACGAGTCCCGGCGCGGCCAGGAGCACGAGCGCGAGCGTGGTCATCTTGGACGTGAGCAGCATGGCCCGCCCGATCGGGCGCGTCCGCCAGAACGCCGTCGTGCCCGTCAAGGCGTCCTGCTGGATGACGAGGCCGGTGACCAGCGCCACGAGGAGGGCTCGCAGCAGCAGGAGCGCCTCGCCGAAGCGGCGCACGTCGACGGGCAGGTCGCCCGGCATCGAGACGGCGTCGACGACGAGGAACGCCCCGAAGGCCAGCAGCGCGAGGCGCTGCGACCGCAGGTCGTGCCACACGAGGTGCGCGAGGAGTCTCATGGTTCTTCGTGGCGTCCGGCGTCTTTCGTGGCGTCCGGCTTCAGCCGGACGTCTCACCGTTCCTGTGGCGGCGCGAGGACGTAGTCCGCCTCGCGTACGCCGCGAATCACGCGCCCCAGCGACCGGGGCTGCAGCACCACCAGTTCGGCTCCGGCCAGCCAGCCGCTGTCGATCAGGCCCGTCCGCGCGGGCTCGAACCGCAGGGCGTGACGGGCCACGACAGGCGCCCTGGGATCGCCCAGCGCGCTCCGGAACCGCTCGGTCGAGAACCGTGCCGTGACCACCGCCTGTCGCCGCTCGCGGTTCACGAGCGCGTAGTAGGTGGGGGCCGGGCTTCCGGGGTCCGGGACACGCACCTCGCGCACCTGAACCACCACGCCGTCGTCGATTGGCGCCGTGCCCTCGACCTCAATGAGGTAGCCGGGGGCTGAGGCCCGGTCTCCGGGCGCGAGCGGAACCCGCGCGAATGTCTCGTACCGGTACGCCTCGAACGTGACGTTCATCAGCAGCGTGGCCGGCAGCGACTGCCGGGCCGTGTACACCTCCGGCGTGACTTCGAAGAACGTCGTCCGGAACCGTTCGCCGGGCGCGTCGCGCGGCGGCACGAGGTCGGGTGTGTCCAGGGCCCTGGCCATGCTCGCCCAGGGCTGCTCGGCCGCGCCCGATTCCGGCGAAGAGTCCACCCAGGGCGTGGACTGAGTCGAGTCCCAGTTTGCGACAGTGCCGTCCGCGAAGCGCAGGCGCGACTGCACGGCCATGGGCCGGAGGATGAGCGCCCCGGCGGGGCCGTCGCCGTCGAACCGCGCGCTCTGGCTGACGTGGACCGTTGTCGTGCCTCGCGCCATGCGCGTCACCGTGCCGGTGCGGACGGTCACCCGGTCGAACACGACCGGCGGCGTCTCGAGCGAGACGGGCGCCGCAGGGACGTCGCGGCCGGCTGCCTGACGAATGACCGGGAACCGTGAGTTGACGAGGGAAACGACAATGACGCCCGCGACCAGGAGGGCGGAGCGCCGGGTCCGCAAGGTCAGGTACTGGTGGGCCGCCAGCACGAGCGCCAGGACAGCCGCAGCCACCATCGAGAACGTCATCGTCCAGTCGCCCTGGCGCATCACCAGGCCGAACGGCGGCGGCTGATAGGGGACCATGGCCATCGCCCCACGTCCCAGCCCGTACGCCGCGGCGATGGCGAGGGCTGCCACGACGCTCTGCGCGAGGTTCCGCGTGAGCGCGGCCAGCAGCAGCGCCATCATCGCGAACACCAGTTGTTCGGCGGCGATCCGGGCCGCGCCGGCGGCCGCGTGCGGAATCCCGAACCCGAGCAACCCGAAGGTGCCCAGGCTCCAGACGAAAGGCACGTACACTGTGACCACGCCCAGCGACAGGAGGACGGCGGCGAACAGATCCGCCCGCTGGATCGGCCGCGTGAGCCAGAAGGCCGTCGTGCCCGCCACCGGGTGCCGCAGGACGAGGGCCGACACGAACACGACGGTGAGCGCGAGGCGCATGACCCAGGCCGCGATATCGAGGCTCATCGGCGGCCCGGCCAGCCCGTCCGGAACCGGCGGCCCCATCCAGAGCACCAGCGTCTGCACGAGCAGCACGCCGGCCCACGCCCACGCGAACGGGCGCAGCGACGTGAGATCGTGCCGGGCGAGGTGCCACACCAGTCGCATGCCGGGGCCCCTATTCGGTCACCCGGTAGACCCGGGCCAGCGCGATGAAGATCTGCCGCAGCGGCAGCGGCGTCACCTGGATGTCGCGGGCCTCGGGCAGCGTGGCGCGCACGAGTGCCGGGGTGTCCTCGTCCGAGAAGGCGCTGTCCACGAACCGCACGACGGGGCCCGCCGTCACGGGCAGCAGCCAGGCGGGCGGCAGCGAGGCCGGCAGCACGACGTCGCGACCGCAGGCGACTTCGACCTGCCGGAACCGCGCCAGCATCGACGGGACCGGTTCGGCCAGTTCGAGGCGGCCGTGGTTGATGATGCCGATCCAGTCGGCCAGCCGTTCCACCTCGTCGATGTCGTGGGACGAGACGAAGACCGTCCACGGCCGCTCGCCGCCGGCGACCTCGAGGATGCCCTGGGCGAATTCCTCGCGCACCAGCGCGTCCAGGCCGGCAAACGGCTCGTCCATCACCAGCAGCTCCGGGCGGTAGGCGAGCGACACGAGCAGGGCGGCCTTCATCCGCATCCCGCGCGAGCACGCCTTCAGCCTGCGGTCGAGGCCGAGGTCGAGCTGCTTCGCGAGGTCCCGCGCGTACGCCGCGTCCCAGGTGGGATAGAAGGGCGCGCAGTAGTCCATCAGTCCCTGCACGGTCAGCCAGTCGGGCAGTTCCTGGTTCTCGGACACGTAGCCGATGCGGGCCAGGAGGGCCGGGTTCATGCGCCGGGTGTCCACGCCGAGCACGCGGGCCGAGCCGCGGGTGGGCTCGAGCAGGTTCATCAGCACCTTGATGGTCGTGGTCTTGCCAGCCCCGTTGGGCCCCACCAGCGCGAACACGCTTCGGGCCGGCACCTGCATCGTGAGGTCGTGCACGGCCTCGGTGCGTCCGAACGATCGCGACAGGTGCTCGATTTCGATGGCGAACGACATGGCGCCTCCGCGTTACCGCGTGCCCCGGTCGAGCCGGGCCCAGTGCTCGACGACGGCGTCGACGACATCCTGGACGTCGAGGTCGAGGTGACGGGCCTCGACGACGAGGCGTTCGACGTCTTCCCGCAGCAGTGCCCGCCGGTCGCGGGCGTCGGCCGGCTGGCGCGAGGCCACGAAGGTGCCGATGCCCGGGCGCACCTCGAGGAGGCCGTCGCCGATGAGGGTGCCGACCACCTTGTGAGCCGTGTTCGGGTTGATGCGCAGCTCGCGGCTGAGGACGCGCACGGACGGGAACTCGTCGCCGGGCCGCATCCGCCCCGACACGATGGCCTTCTTCACGGCGAAGACGACCTGCTCGTGGACCGACAGCCCGGGGCGGAGCGAGACGGTGAAGGGCAGCACGGGTTTGTGTGTACTATCTATACTAGGACAGTTGGGAGTGTCAAGGGCCGGCACGGCCGCTCCCGAGCCGGACTCCCGTCGTGCAGGGCTTTGGCCCTGCCGTGGACCCGCCGGGCACGCTCGGACCGGCACGGCCGCTCCCGAGCCGGACTCCGCAGGCCGGGAACCCTCCGCCCGCTCGTCGGGTTCCGGCTCTCTGAGGCGGCCTGCTTCG
>CAYNDV010000116.1:0-15373 GCA_964396055.1 uncultured Vicinamibacterales bacterium
CGCTGCTGAAGGCCCGCCTCGGCTACGAGGTGTGCAGCGCCATCGCCCGCGAGAGTTTCGAGTCGGGTCGGCCCCTGCGGGCGATCGTCGTCGAGGAGCGCCGCCTGCTCACCGGGCCGGAGTGGGACGCCCTCTTCTCGTTCGACAACCTCGTCAACCCCGACGCGGCGCGGTAGCTCCGCCCGCCGGTCTCGAGCCCTGGCCGGCGCCGGCCGGTCAGGCGTCGCCGCGGTCGATCGCGCGCCGCACCGCCAGGCCGATGGTCTCGAGCGTGAACGGCTTGCGGACGTACTGGCCGGCGCCTTCGGCCTGCGCGGCCGCGACGCGCTCGGACTCGGAGTAGCCGCTGGCGATGATCACGGCCTGCGCCGGCCGGATCGCGCGGATGCGCCGGAACGTCTCGAGGCCGTCCATGCCCGCCGGCATCACCATGTCGAGCACCACCAGGTCCACCGTCCGCTCCCGCAGGAACGCGACGGCCTGCTCTCCGCTCGACGCGGTGGCGACGTCGTAGCCCAGCTTGCCCAGCATCCGCACGGCGATCGTCAACTGCTCGGGCACGTCGTCGACGACGAGGACGCGCTCGGTGCCGACGTAGTCCTGCAGCACCACGTCCTTGCCGGCACCGTCGGGTTCGCGCCGCGTGACCGGGAAGTACAGGTCGAACCGCGTGCCCTCCCCTTCGCGGCTCTGCACGTCGAGGTACCCGCCGTGGTCCTTGACGGTGCTCCAGACCACGGCCATCCCGAGCCCCGACCCGCTGCGGCCGAGCTTCTTCTTGCTGTAGAACGGCTCGAAGATCCGCGGCAGGTGTTCGGCCGCGATACCGACGCCATCGTCGACGATGCTCACCTGCACGTACTCGCCCTCGGGGACCCGCTCGAAGCCCGGCCGGTCCTCGTCGAGATAGCGGTTCGCGGTGGCCAGGCAGATGCGGCCGCCGGCCGGCATCGCCTCGGCGGCGTTGGTCACCATGTTCATCAACGCCTTGGACAGGTGGACCTCTGAGCCGAGCGTGTTCATCAGGGCCGGCGCCAGGTCGGATTCGCACCGCACGCGGGGGTGGAGTTCCTGCAGCTTCTGGCACTCCGGCGACGCCAGGTACGCCGTGATGACGCGGTTGAGGTTGACGACCTCGTGGGTGCGCACGCCGCGGCGGGCGATGGTCAGCATGTCCTGCACGATGGCCGCCGCCCGCTGGCCCGACCGCTGGATGCTCTCGAGGTTCTCCCGCATCGGGCTGTCGGGCGGCAGATCCAGCAGCAGCAGTTCCGGGTACCCGACCAGCGCGCCGAGGATGTTGTTCAGGTCGTGCGCCACGCCGGCCGCCAGCGTGCCCATCGCCTCCATCTGCCGCGCGCGGACCAGCTGCGCCTCGAGCCGCCGCCGCTCGTCCACGTCGCGCGCGATGCCCTGGGTGCCGGCGAAGGACGCGGGGCCCGGCCCGGTCCCCGTGTAGATGCCCTCGGCGGACACGCTGAAATACCGGGGCCCGCCGTCGTCGCCGGCGCCGCCGGGCAGGAGCAGCCGCACCTCGAGATCGCGCGTGGCCCTCGGCATCCGGCGGCGTTCGTTGACGCGATACGTGGCGGCCGGCCGGTCGTCCGGGGCCACGAGGTCCAGGATCGGCCGGCCGATCAGGCGCTCGGGCGCCACCCGGTACTTCGACACGGCCGGGCTGATGAACGTGATCCGGCCGGCTGCGTCCAGCCGGAAGACGATGTCCGGGATTGTCTCGAGGATGGAACTGAGCTCCTGCTCGCTGCGCCGCATCAGCACGAGGGCGTCGGACGTGCGCCGCCGCGCGTCCCGCTGCCGCATCCAGGCGGCGACCGCGAGCAGCGCGCCGCCGTTGATGACGACCACGCCCGCCGGCAGCACCGGCGACGCCAGCAGGCCGGCGCCGCGCACCAGCGCCATGCTGCCGCCCCACAAGGCTGCGAGCGCCAGGCCGCAGCCCAGCAGGATGACGGTGGCAGGGAGGTTGGTGACGGCGAAGCCCGCGACAAGGGCCAGCGCCAGCGCGGTCGCGAGCTCGGCCCCGACCAGGGCGTCGGGGCGGCGGACCCAGTCGCGCGCCAGGATCGTCTCCGCCAGCTGCGCGTGAATCTCGGCGGCCGGCCGCGCGGCGCCGGCCGGTGTCCGGTACGTCGGTGCCACGCCGGTGGCGCTCACCCCGACAAACACGATCCGCCCGCGGAACGGTTCGCCCGACACCCGGCCGGCCAGCACGTCGTCCGCCGACACGCGCGGCACACCGGGCTCGCCCTCGCGGAACCGGATGCGGAGACGCCCCTCGAGGTCCAGCGGGATGGAGGTGTCGCCCACGATCAGGTGCGGCTGCGCGCCGGCGGCCGCATCAAGGCGGACCGCGCGCGCGCCCTCCGCCCGCATCACCGCCGCCAGCGACAGGCTCGGGAGCAGGCCGCCGCTGTACCGGACGATGAGCGGCAGACGCCGGAGCCGGCCATCGGCGTCGACATGCCCGTTCACGAAGCCCGAGGTTCCGGCGGCGGCGGCAAGAACCGGAAGCGTGCAGATGGCGCCCGCGGCGTCTGCCAGCCGCAGCGGCGCGCCGCCGGCCGGCAGCCGGAGCACCGCCGGGAGGGGTGGGAGCGCGCAGGCGGGATCCCGGCCCGCGGGCCCGTCGAACAACAGGTGCTGGGCCACGACGAACGGGCCGCGCGACAGCGCCTGGGCCAGGACGCGGTCGTTGTCCTGCACCGCGCGTTGGTCGGTCGGCAGGTCGATTTCGAGGCCGAACTCGCGCGCCATCGCGTCGCGCACGGCGGCCAGAGAGGTCCGGTCCGGTTCGGCCAGCACGACGTCCAGCGCGATGCTGCGCGCGCCGCCCTGCGCAACGGCCTCCAGCAGCCGCGCCAGGCGGTACCGCGGCCACGGCCACTGGCCGCGCGCGGCGAGTGACGCCTCGTCGATGTCCACCACCACCACGGCGCGGGACGGGCCATCGGCGGCTGGCGCGGCCGCGAGCCAGTCGGTGAGACGGAGTTCGAACGTGTCGAGCAGGAAGGGCCGGCCCAGGTACACCAGGGTCCACCCGGCAGCCAGCACCAGGCTCAACACGACCGCAAGCGCGGTGGCGGAGACAGCCGGACGCCTACCGGACCACCACCTCGACACGGCGGTTCCGTTCTTCCTTGACGTTGTCACCGGTCGGCACCAGCGGGTTGGTCTCACCGTGAGAGGTGACCTGGATGGACGCCACGGCGACGCCCCGGGCAACGAGCAGGTCCCTCACGGCCTCGGCCCGGCGTGTCGACAGCGCGACGTTGTACGCCGCGTTGCCCGACGTGTCGGAATGGCCCACCACCGACACCACTTCGGACACCCGGTCGCGGATGGCGGCCACAATCTCGTCCAGCCGTCCCGCCGACTCGGGCGTCAGGTCCGTCGCGTCGGACGCGAAGTGCAGGACGAAGTGCACCGGCGCCAGCGGCCGCACCGCCAGCGCACGGCCGAAGACCCGGGTGATGTCCGCGTCGGCCATCGGCGCCGGCGGCGCGGGCGCGGTCGTCGCACCGCCCACCGCCGTGAAGTGGCTGGCGGTGTCGATGTCGACCGACCCTGCGTCGTTCGACACGGTGATGCCGCCCGCCGAGCCGTCGGGCGACGCCGCGAGCCCGATCAGCACCGGCGGCGGCGCGGCCACCTGCACCGGCTTCGGCGCGCAGGCGGCCGTCGTCAGGCCGACCGCCACGCCCGCCACCAGGACCAGACCTGCCAGGATTGTCCTCATGACACCCATCGGCCGCCTCCCCCTGGGAACCGTCCCTACGGCACGCTGATCAGCACATGAGTCCCACGCAGGGCCACCGTCGCCGTCGGGGCCACCAGCCGCACGGACGACGGCGACAGCTTGGCAATCTGCCCGGAGATGAAACTCATCGTCCCGCGGAGGATGCGCGCGACAAACGAGAGTTTCTGCCCGAGCGGATCGAACAGGTAGTCGTCCACGGCCACCTCCGTCTCCGGGCCGAGCGACACGATCGTGTCGTCGGAAAAGACGATGCCGATGGCGCCGTCGGGACCCGTCTTCACGACGTCCCCCTGTTCGACACGGAAACCCTTCACGGCCGGGATGGACTGCCCGGCACGAACAATGACGGGACCGCCTTCGGTGGTCTTCACCAGTCCGGTGAACGAGGCGGCCGACGCGCCGGCGGGAACGGCAGCCACGGCTGACGCGCACAGGAACGCGACAACGACGAGTCTCATCGGCAACCTCCAGGCGGGTCCGAGGCTGCCGCAACGCTAACATCAGGCGGCAGGTCGGTCAATCACCCGCCTCGCGGCGCCGGCTCGCGGCGCCGGCGGCGGGCCCGCACGGCGGCCAGGCGGTATGATGACGCCGTCCACGTGAGGAGTCGTCCATGCCCACACCGCTGCCCCGACGCGATTTCGTGACCGCCGCCCTGACCGCCGCCGCGTGTGCGGCCACCGCCACCCCGTCAGCCGGCCTCGAGGCCGCACAGGGCCGCGTGTCGCGCACGAGCGGCACCAGGGTCCGCATCGGCCTCAACGCCTACACCTTCAACGAGCCCCTGCGCGCCGGCACGATGACGCTCGACGACGTCATCGACTACTGCGCCGTCCAGGGCCTCGACGGCCTCGACGCCACCGGGTACTACTTCCCCGGCTACCCGAAGGTGCCGGACGACGCGTACCTGTACCGGTTGAAGCGGCGCGCCTTCGTCAACGGCGTCACGATCACCGGCACCGGGGTGCGCAACGACTTCGCGGTGGCCGACGCGGCGGCGCGCGCCCGCGACGTGCAGATGGTGAAGGACTGGATCGAGGCCGCCGCGAAACTCGGCGCCACCGTCGTGCGGATCTTCTCGGGCCTGAAGGTGCCCGACGGCGGCACCTTCGAGCGCACCCTCGAGTGGATGGTGCCCGACATCCAGGCCTGCGTCGAGCACGGTCGCCGCCACGGCGTCATCGTCGGCCTGCAGAACCACCACGACTTCGTGAAGACGGCCGCCGAGACCATCCGCATCGTCGAGGCCGTGAACGCCGAGTGGTTCGGCGTGATCCTCGACGTCGGCAGCCTGCGGACGAACGACCCGTACGAGGAGATCGAGCGGCTGCTGCCCTACGCGGTGACGTGGCAGCTGAAGGAGAACGTCTGGTACGGCGCGAAGGAGGTGCCGACCGACATCGGCCGGATCAGGGCCCTCGTCGACCGGGCCGGCTACCGCGGGTTCCTGCCGATTGAGACGCTGGGACCGGGCGATCCGAAGGCGAAGCTGGCGCGGTTCCTGCCTGAGGTCCGCCGGCACTTTGCCTGATCCGGGGGATCCGCCCGCCTACTTGCGCGGGCCCTGTTTGAGCCCGTCCAGCACTCGGGGAATCAGCGCGTCCACGGGCAGGAACTCGAGCAGGCTCAGTTGCGCCTTGTAGGGCTTCAACACGTCGGCCTTGGCGATCTGCTCGGCCGTCTGCCCCGAGGCCGCAGCCTGCTTCACGATCTCGATCATGGCCGCGAGCGTGTCGCGGTACGCCCGCACGCCGGCGGCGTCGAGATCCTTCCCGTGCCCGCTCACGAAGGTGGTGTCGGCCGGGAACACGTCGAGCACATCGTCGAGAAACGCCAGGTAAGGCGCGAGGACTGGCACGGCGGGGACGCACTCCGACAGGAGCAGGTCGCCCATGGCCACCACCTTCTCGGCCGGGAACCACACCATCAGGTCGGCATCGGAGTGCAGGCCGGGCCGGTGGATGATCCGGACTTCCTTGTCGCCGACACGCAGGGTGTAGGGCGCGGGCAGCGTGCGGCCGGTCCGCCCCTTCAGGGGCTCGGTGCCGCGCGTGAACGGCGGCGGCGCCGTGCCCGCCGCCAGCGTGGCGGCCGTGATCACGGCGGCCGGCGAGGGCGCGAGCGCGTTGCCCGTCACGTGGTCGCCGTGGCCGTGCGTGCTCACGACCCAGCGGATGCCGCCCGTCGCCCCGCCGGTGACCGCCGCGCGCAGGGCGTCGACGGCACGCGTGGAAAACCCGGTGTCGACCACCACTGCGCCTTCGCTCGTGGCACAGGCCACGACGTTGTTCATCATGCCCCAGGGGAACGTCACCCGGCGCAGGGCCGGCGTGATCGCCCGGACGTCGAAGGTGAGCGGCGTGAACCGGGCGCCGCGCGCCTGCAGCCACGCCACCATCGCCGGCTGGTCGTACTCGAAGGCCAGGTCCATCGGCGTGCCGCCGTGCCGCGTCACGGCGTTCGGGTCGGCCCCGCGGCTCAGCAGCAGCTCGGCGGCGGCCTGCTGGCCGTACATCGCCGCGGCGTGCATCGGCGTGGGCCCGTTCGGCGCCCGGAAGTTCACGGCGGCCGGATCCGCGTCGATGAGCTGGCGCAGACGCGCGAGGTTGCCGGTGGCTGCGGCCTGGTTGATCGTCTGCGTGCTCGGCGGCGGCGGCGGCGCCGGAGCCGTGGGGGTGACGCGCAGGTTGGCAAATGCCCCGTCCGACGCGTTGCCGACGAACAGGCCCACGCCGCCGCTTTTCGCCGCGCCCAGATCCTCGACCGAGAGGCTGGGTGTGGCGGCGCCGTTCACGAACACCTCCACGCGGCCGCCGGCGAGCACGATGCGCGCGTGGAACCAGCCGTTGGGGTCGGGCGCCGGGTCGAGGGCACGTTCGAACTGACCGGTTCGCTCCGCCCGCAGGCGCTGCCAGGTGTACACGGGATGCGAGACGTACTGCACGGCGTGCGACCGTTGCTCAGGGGTCGCGGCCCGGAAGTTGAACGGCCGGAAGTACACCGCGTCGAACGTGGTCCAGTCCACGGCGTGGAAGACCACGCCGAGGAAGCTCTGCTGGGCCACGTCCCTGCCCTTCAGGTCCACCTCGATCACGCCGTCGCCCAGCAGGAGCCCGTCCACCAGGACGCCGCCGTCGCCGGGCCGGGCGTTGAGGCGCGCAACGGTCCGGCCGTCCTCGGCCGCGGCCGTCAGCGTCCGGTTGTGCACCTGCGCGCCTTTCCCGGCGGCCAGGGCGGCCAGGTCGGGCGTGACGGGGGGACCGACCTGGGCTGGGGCGGCTGCCGCGACGCAAACGAGCGCGCACGCCGCCGGGAGTATCCGGTGGATCCTCAGCATGGTAGTCCTCGCGTGGCTCCGGGGGCGCCGGCGGCCTGCCGGCGGTCTGCTGGTATTAGACGCGGGACGCGGCCGGGAGTCCTTACAATTTGATTCGGAAGCACACGTCCGGCTGACCTGTCCCGAGCGAAGTCGAGGGAAGCCGGACGCCACGAAGGGTGTTTAGAACCGGAAGCCGAGGCCGACGCCCACGGTCAGCGGGTGGATTGTCAGCCGCGCGATGCGGGTGCCGTCTTCCCCCTCGAGGTCAGTTTCGAGCTGGTTCCACCGCAGGTCGAGATTGACGAGCCCCCGGCGCCCGACGGCGATGTCGAGCCCGCCCTGCACCGCGAGCCCGATGCCCGGCGTCAGGTCGGTCGAGTCCAGCATCCCGCTCTTCTCGTAAAGGAACGTCGCGTTGAGGCCGGCGCCGAGGTAGGGCTTCACCCGGCCGCCGCCCCAGGGGCGCACGAGCAGCATCACGTTGAGGGGCAGGGTCTGAACCGAACCCAGGTTGATCCCACCGGCGGCAATCATGGCCCCGTCGAAGTCGATCTCGCGCGACTCGAGGGCGCCCGACAGCTCCCACGAGAACCGACGGCCGACGTCGCGTCGGACGCTGAGTTCGATGGGGATGCCGCTGTAGACGTGGTAGCCCTCGGGATCCGAGGACGCGGAGGTGCCGCTCAACTGGATCCGGGTGCGGGAACTCCAGGGCGACTCGGGCGGCGCGGACTGGGCGAAGGCGGCCGCCGGCACGAGGAGGACGGCGGCCGCAGCCGCCAAAGAACCGACGAGGACGCACACGGCACGGACGGACAACGGGCGAACGGACATGACGCAACAACTCCCCGGGGGACACGAGACAACGTTGTAAGATACGGAGGTTCCCCCCTGTGGGTTTCCACTCGAGGACGGCGATGCACACCACCAATCGACGGCAGTTCCTCACGCGCGCGGCGGCCGCCACCGCCGGCTTCATGATCGTGCCGCGCCACGTCCTGGGCGGCACGGGCTTCACGGCCCCGTCCGACCAGCTCACCAAGGCGATCATCGGCGTCGGCGGCATGGGCCGCGGCCACGTCAACTACGAAGGCACACGGCTCGTGGCCATCTGCGACGTCGACCGCAACCACCTCAACGAGGTGGCGGCGTTCGCCGGCAAGGACGTCCAGGGCTACCGCGACTACCGCGAGGTGCTGCAGCGGCCCGACGTGGACGTGGTCCACATCGCCACGCCGCCGCACTGGCACGCGCTGATGTCGGTGGAAGCCGCGCGCGCCGGCAAGGACATCTGGTGCGAGAAGCCCATGAGCCGCACCATCGGCGAGGGCCTCAAGGTCATCGAGGAAGTGAATCGGTACGGCCGCATGTTCCGCGTGAACACGTGGTTCCGGTTCAAGGACCCGTTCTACGGCCTCGGCACCGACGTGAAGCCCCTCAAGAAGGTCGTGCAGAGCGGCGTGCTGGGGTGGCCCCTCACGGTCACCGTGAGCGGCATCACGGGCTACGACTGGAAGTTCTACTGGAGCGGACGCACCGACCTGAAGCCCGAGACCGTGCCCGCCGAGCTCGACTACGACATGTGGCTCGGGCCGGCGCCCTACAAGCCGTACCATCCGCACCGCGTGCACCAGAACTTCCGCGGCTACTGGGATTACGACGGCGGCGGCCTGGGCGACATGGGCCAGCACTACCTCGACCCGGTGCAGTACTTCCTGGGCAAGGACCACACGAGCCCGATCCGGGTGGACGTGGACGCGCCGCAGCAGCACTACGACGCCGCCGGCTCGTGGCGCCGCATCGAGTTCACCTACGCCGACGGCTGCCGGATCATCCTCGACGGCGAGAACAAGGACACCGAGGCCGCCTACATCGCCGGCCCGAAGGGCAGGATCTTCCGCGGGTTCCGCTCCGACGTGCCGCGCCTGCAGGAGATGCTCGCCTCCATTCCCGATCCGGAGCCGCAGATCGGCACCTTCTCGGACGCGGTCCGCTCGCGCCGCAAGTTCGCCCTCAACGAAATGAATGCCCACCGCTCCTGCACGCTCGTCAACCTCGGCGTCATCGCCGTCCGGCTCGGGCGCACGCTGCACTTCGATCCCGAGGCGCAGCGCTTCAAGGATGACGAGGCGGCCAACCGGCTGATCGATCAGCCGATGCGCGCGCCGTGGGGGTTCTAGAGGCTAGAGGCTAGAGGCTAGAGGCTAGGGGCCACGGACAAGAGGCAAGGGGCCATGGGCTGGGTTATGACCACTACACGATGCCGATGCACGCTGCTGGCGCTGGCCGCGGCGCTGTCGATCTTCACGCTCGCGCCGTCAGCGCCGGCGTTCGCCCAGGACGCGAAGGCTCTGGCGGCCGCCGCCGACACGGTGCTCTACCAGTTCCCGGCCGGCACTCCGCAGGAACGCGACCGTCTCGCGGCGGCCATGCTGACCCTCGGTGAGCCGGGCCTGGCCGAGTACACGCGCCGACTCGTGCCCCAGGGCACGGGCGACGACGTGGCCGTGCGCTGGGCCATCAACGCCATGGCGGTCTACGCCGCGCAGAGCGGCAACGAGGCGCGGCGCGCGCTGGCCGAGCGCGGCCTTGTCGCGGCCCTCGGCGGGGCCACCGACGTCGAGGTGCGGACCTTCCTGCTGGCCCAGCTCCGGATCGTCGGCCGCGACGCCGCCGTGAACGCCGCCGCACCGCTGCTGGCCGAGCCGGCCATGGTGGAGCCGGCCGCGCAGCTGATGCTCGCCATCCGGGGCAAGGCCGCCGCTGCCGCCCTCGCGGCCGCGTTGCCGAAGGCCGCTGCCCCGGGCCGCGTCACCATCGTCAAGGCCCTGGGGGAACTCGGCGCCGCGGGCAGCGACAAGGCCATCCTGCCGTTTGCCGCCGACGCCGATCCGGTGCTGCGCAAGGTGTCGCTCGCGGCCCTGGCGCACCTGGCCAGCCCGGCGGCCTATGCCGCCATGACCGGCGCCGCACAGGCGGCCGGGTTCAAGTACGAGCCCACCGACGCCGTCGGGGCCCTGCTGGCGTACGCGCGTCACCTCGGCAAGGCCGGCCACGCCGCGGTGGCCGAGCGCGCGTGCCGCTTCGTCATGCAGCACACCGGCACACCGGACCTGCTGCCGACGAAGGCGGCGGCGCTGGCCATCCTCGCCGCCGTCCGCGGGCCGGCCGCGCTGCCCGATCTGCTGGCGGCTGCCGGCGACGCCGACAGTGCGTACCGCAACGCCGCCCTGCGGGCGGCCGAGGGCGCCAGCGGGCCGTTCCCGGCGCGCGCCTGGATCGCGCGTGCCCAGAAGGCCGATGCGCCGGTCAAGGCCGACATCATCGCGATGCTGGGCCGCAGGGCCGACCGGCAGGCCGTCCCGTTCTTCCGGGCGTCGCTGGCCGCCGCCGAGCCCGACGTGGTCATCGCCGCCGCCGAGGCGCTGGCCCACGTGGAGCGGACGAAGGCCGTGGCCGACCTGGTGCCGCTGCTGAAGTCGCCCAACGCTGATATCGCGACGCGCGCCGCCGGCATCCTGCTGTGGACCGTGGACGAACAGAGCCTCGATCCGCTGGCAGCCATGCTGGACACGCTGGCGCCGCCGGCGAAGGCCGCCGCCATCGGCGTCATCGGCGCGCGGGGCGGCAAGCGGTTCGCGCCCCGGATCTTCGCCTTCGTCACCGACGCGGCGCCCGAGATCCGGGCCGCCGCCATCGGCGCCCTCGCGGGCGTAGCCTCGCCCGGCGACCTGCCCGCGCTCGTCACGCTGCTCGACGGCGCCGCCGCCGACGGCGTGGCGCCGCTGCAGCGCGCCATCGTCGCCGCAGCCCTGCAGATCACGCCCGAAACGGGCCGGGCCGCGCCGATCGTGCAGGCCCTGAAGACCGCGGCGAAGCCCGATCGCCTGGTGGAAGTGCTGCCGCAGGTGGGCGGGCCGCAGGCGCTGGCCGCCGCCGTCACGGAGTTCGAGTCGCCGGCCGACGATCGCCGCGCGGCCGCGTTCCGCGCCCTCACCCGGTGGCCGGGCACCGAGGCCGCCGACAGGTTGTTCGCCATCTTCGCCAGCGGCGACGCCGCCTACCGCAACACGGCGTTCCAGTCCTACGTGCGCCAGGTCTCCTCGTCGCAGCTGGCGCCCGAACAGAAGCTGGCGGCGCTGAAGAAGGCGCTCGACAAGTCCTCCACCGTGGGCGACCGCCGCATTCTGCTGCGCGCCTTCGAGCGCATCAAGACGATGGAGAGCTTCGCGCTGGTGGCGCCGATGCTGGACGACCCGGACGTGGGCAGCGAGGCCGCAGGCGCCGCGATGCGCATCGCGCTGCCCACCTCGCCGGGATCCGACGACGGGCTCGCGGGCGCGGCGGTGCGCGCGGCGCTCACCAAGGCCTTGACGGTCATCAAGGGCTCGCAGGCCGAGACGGACAAGGACAGCATCCGCGCGTATCTCGCCGTGATGAAGTAGGCCGTCGCGCGGGCAGTTCGAACCTGGGCGCGCAGGTGGTGCGGACCGCCGACGTGGACGCCCTGGGCACCGACACGACGATGGGCGTGGCGCGGGTGAAGCAGAACGTCCTGGCGGCGCCGTTCCCGGTGGCGCCTGGCGTCGTCATCCCACCCGGGTCGTACCGCTGGACGCGGCACCGCCTGGAGGCGTCGACGGCCGCCAAGCGGCGCCTGAGCACGCAGTTGACGTGGTGGTTCGGCGGGTTCTACGAGGGCACGCTGCACCAGGTGATCTGGACGGGCGCGTGGAACCCGACGCCGGCCGTGACGGTGGAGTTCCGCTACTGAGGCCCTTCCCGGAGGGGCGCGCAGCCCGGGAACCGTGAGGACCGCGCCGTCGAGGCAAGCGAGGCGCGGGGGTCCCCGGGCTGCGACGTCTTCTGCGCTACGGTGTCGGGCAGGGCTGAAGCCCTGCGCTACAGTCGCCGAATGGCCGAACGGCCCAACGGCCCAACGGCCTAGAAGATCAGCTTGAAGCTCAGGCGGACGTCACGCGCCACCTGCCAGGAGCTGGGCTGCAGCGCCCGCGGGTCGCGCAGGATGTTGAGCGCATCGATGCGTGCCTCGGCGTCGAAGCCCGCGAAAAACGTCTCGAGCGGCACCGGCACCGTCTGTCGCGTGGTGGTCCGGAAGTAGTCGGTAATCTCCTTCTGGTCGAAGACGTTCAGCACGTTCAGGGCCACCTGCCCGCGCATCTTCTTCCCCAGCGGGATGTCCTGGCTGATGTTGAGGTCCAGCTGCGTGAGGGCTGGCGTGCGGCCGTCGCTCATCCGGCCCTGGTAGAAGACCGGCGTGGTGCTCACCATGTCGGTCGCCCGCGAGATCGGGATCCCGCTGGCGGCGCGCCACACGCCGGCCACCAGCGTCCTGGTGGGCAACTGGTAGGCGCCGGCAATCTTCAACTGGTGCGGCCGATCCGTGTTCAGCCGGCCGTAGAGTTCCTTGCCGGTTTCGTCAAACGCCATGACCAGGCCGTCGAACAGGCGCGTGACGTTCGGCGCGATGCGGGCGATCTCATCCGAGCTGGCCAGGCCCGGGTAGTTCCCGTAGAGCCGGCTCAGGGTGTAGCTGGCGTTGAACATCCAGTTGTTCGCGAAGCGGCGCGCGAGCCGCAGTTCGAGGGCGTCGTAGTCGCGTTTCACCTTCGGCAGCGCCGGGCAGGTGGGGCACTCCGCCGCCTCGATGAAGGTGGCGGCGCCTTCGCCCGGGTTGGCGATCCAGAAGACCTCGCCCAGGCCCGGCGTCGGAACGCCGACGTCCTCGATGGCCCGGTCCACCTGCTTGTGCACGTAGCGGGCCGACACGGTCATGCGCGGCGTGAGTTCGTGCTCGACGCCGAACACCAGTTCCTGCTGGCGGAACGGCTTGAGCTCCGGGTCGATAGCGCCGCACTCGGCGCAGTTCGGGTCGTTCGAGACGAGGCGGAAGTCGACCTGTTCGATGAACTGGCCCGGCTGGTTGTTGTTCACCATCAGGGTGTTCCAGTCGAGCGTGTCGAGGGTGTAGTACCGCGACACGTACACGTCGCCGCCGAAGGCGCCGCGCGGCAGTTCGAGTTTCATGACGTCGTAGAAGACGCCCCACGATCCGTAGAGCTTCCACCGGCCGTCACCCTTCATGTCCCAGGCGAAGCCCGCGCGCGGCGCCAGCTTGTCGCCGAAGCTGAAGTCGATGCCGTTCAGGCCCGGCCGGTAGGACGGGACGGTCTCCTGCTCGGTGCGCAGGCCGAGGTTCAGCGTCAGCCGGCTGTTGACGGTCCAGGCGTCCTGGACGAACAGGCCGAGGTTGTCCACCGTCACGTAGCCCCGGGTGCCGAACTCGCGCCAGTACCAGTAGCCGTACTGCCCGCGGGAGCGGCTGCCGTCGAGGGCGGTGTAGGTCTGGTTCCACCGCAGGTACACGTGGGGCTTCTGTTCGAAGTCGTACACGTCGTTGCCGATGCGCTCGAACTGCAGGCCGCCCTTCACGGTGTGCTGGCCCCACCCGGTGAGGTACGTCGTCGCGTCGGCCGTGGCGCCGTAGCGCCAGAACTTGTCCTTCGTCCGCGCCTGGTTGGTGGGCACGCTGTTGAAGCCGTGGGCCCGGACCATGTCTGCCCGCGTCTCGTAGACGGCGTTGGAGCCGTTGAAGTTGTACCAGATCTCGTTCGGGATGCCCACGTCCTTCGTGTCGTACTGCAGGTAGTTCAGTTTGGCGTTGAAGAACAGGCGGTTGTTCGCCACCCAGTCGAACGATCCGGTGGTGGTGAAGTTCTGCTCCTCCACGCCCAGTTCCGCGAACCTCGTCGCCGGGTTGCCGGCCCCGTCGATCGCGGGCAGCCGGCCCGACTGGGTGTAGGGCTGGGTCTGGCCCGCCAGCTTGAAGCGCATCGACGGCGTCATCTGCCACGTCACGTTGCCGACGACGTTCTCCGCCGACTCGGACGAGTTGAACGTGCCGGTCTGCTGGTTGCTGTTGAAGGTGACGGTCCGGGTGGTGTCCTCGAGCACCGACGTGTACCCGGCCCAGAACCACAGCTTCTCGCGCAGGATGGGCCCGCCGATCTGCACGTGGGGATCCCACCGCGTGTAGTCGTCGTGCGGGTACTCCACCGTCTCGGCCACGTTGGCGCCCGACAGCGCCAGGCGCAGCGACCGCACCTCATTGATGCTGTTGTTGCGGTTGCGCTGCGCCGTCTTGTTCAGCGCGAGGTCGCCGTTCATGGCGTTCGAGCTGAAGTAGGCGCCGCCCTCGCCGTGGAAAATGTTGCTGCCGCTCTTCGAGATCACGCTGACGACGCCGCCCATGGCGCCGCCGAATTCCGCCGCGTACCCCGACGACTTCACCTGGACTTCCTGGATGAAGTCGGTCAGCACGGGCGTCGCCGACACGCCCGTCCGCAGGTTCGTGGTGTCCACGCCGTCCACGTAGTACTTGTTCTCGGCCGCCGACGCGCCGTCCACCGAGAGGCCGCCGCTGCGGCTCTCCTGGTTGGCGCCCGGCGCGAGGGTGACCACCGACTGGAAGTCGCGGCCCTTTGGCAGCTTGTCGATCTGGTCCGCGTTCAGGTTGGTCGCCGCCGTCGTCTGCTTGACGTCGATCGTGGCGGCCGTGGCCGACACCTCGACGGTTTCGGTGACCCCGCCGACGCCGAGCTGCAGGTCGATCTTCAGCAGCACGCCCACCGCCAGCCTGATCGACGGGTTCTTCGCCGGCGCGAAGCCCTCGAGCGACGCCGAGATCTCGTACACCCCCGGCTCGAGCGCCGGGAACCGGTACACGCCGCGCGCGTCGGTGACCGCCACGAGGGTCCCCGTCGCGCTCCTCGCCTCCACCGTGGCGCCGGGCAGCACGCCGCCCTGCGAGTCACGGATGACGCCTTCGATCGTGCCGCGGGTTTCCTGCGCCGCGGCGGGCAGCGCCAGCAGCAGCGCCGCCAGCACCGCACCCATCACACTCCTTCGCATGCCCCTTCCTCCTGATCCTGAGCGCATCACGCTCGTGGTGGCAGACCGTGAACGCCGGCCATCTGCGTCGGGGGGCGCCAGCGGCGGCCCGCCCCGGCGCCGGAGGCGCGGGTCGAGCCTGGATCGAAGGTAGGGGACGGGCGGCGCAAAGTCCTTACGCCGCCCCTGTGATTGGGCTACCGGGGGCCTCGGGATCGGCTGGATTGCGCCTCGGGGCCGGCGGCCAGGGCAGCCCGCTCGCGGCGGCCCGCCAGAAGCAGCGGCGCGTCGGCATCGGCGCCCGCCAGCCCGGCCAGCAGCGCGTCGTACGCGGCGACGCTGCCCGCCGTGTCGCCGGCGTCGCC
>CAYNDV010000117.1:0-15313 GCA_964396055.1 uncultured Vicinamibacterales bacterium
CTTCTGTCCGCCTCACTTCCCCGTCACGATGAAGTGTCCGCGTCGGTTCTGCACCCAGCACGACTCCACTTCCTCGGTACAGAAGGGCGATTCTTCCCCCTTGCTGACCGTCATGATCCGGGTGGCGGGGATACCCAGCGACACCAGGTAGTCGCGCGCGGCGGCGGCGCGGCGTTCGCCGAGGGCCAGGTTGTACTCGTTGGTCCCGCGGGAGTCGCAGTGCCCCTCGATCGTGATCCGCGTGGAGGCCCAGCGCTTCAGCCAGTCGGCGTTCTTCTGCAGCGCTGACCGGGCGGCCTCGCTGAGATCCGCCTTGTCGTAGTCGTACTGCACGTCCTGCAGCGGCTTCTCGGCGTTGATCGCGTCGAGCGTCTTGTTCGCAAAGATCTCGTCTTCGGTCAACGGTTTCGGCGCCGGAGCCGGCGGTGGTGGCGGCGGCGGCGGCGGTGGTGGTGGCGGCGGCGGGGCCGTCGGGGCCGGTGGTGGCGGCGGCGGGGCCGTCGGCGGCGCCTTCTTGGCGCACGCCATGGCGGCGCCGAGCGCCGCGCACAACGTCACGAGCAGGAGGAATCGAGTCCAGCGTTTCATCGTGTTGCGCTCTCCCGGAAAAAAATGGCTGACAACCGAACGCGACGAGGCGGAGAACTCGCGCGCAACCCTTCTACCGGGGACTGTATCGGCTGGCGCCGGGGGTGTCAACGCGAATCGGACCACGTACAATGGTCCCGTGGATCTGCTGCTCGAAGCGACGGCACGCGCCGAACGCGACCATTTCTGGTTCCGGGGATTCCGCCGGTTCGTGCGCCCGCTCATCCGGGACGCGGCACGCGGGCGGACGGGCCTGCGCCTCCTCGATTGCGGCTGCGGCACGGGCGCCAACCTCGCGCTGCTGGCCGAGTTCGGTGACGCGTGGGGCTTCGATCTCACGTGGACCGGCCTGCGCGTCGCCCGCGCCCGCCAGGTGACGCGCGTCGCCCGCGCGTCGGTGGACGCGGTGCCCTTTCCCGACGCCGCATTCGACATCGTCACGTCCTTCGACGTGTTGTACTGCCTCGACACGCCCGTCGAACAGGCCGCCGTGCGCGAGATGTGGCGCGTCCTGAAACCGGGCGGTACCCTCATCGTCAACGTGGCGGCCATGCCCATCCTGCGCGGCAACCACTCGGTGCTGTCCGCCGAGCGGCGCCGGTACGATCGCCCCGGTCTGCGGGCGCTGCTGGAAGGTGCGGGGTTCCGGGTGGAGCGCCTCGGCTACACCAACGCGACGCTGTTCCCCGCGATGCTCGCGGTGCGCCTCGTGCACCGCGCCACCGGGTTCGCCGAACCCGAGCAGGCCACGGCCGAAATCGCCGTGCCACCCGCACCGGTGAACGCTGCGCTGTCCGCGTTGCTGGCCGTGGAGGCTGGGGTGCAGCGCCTGGTGACGCTGCCCGTGGGCAGCTCGCTGCTGTGCCGCGCTACGAAGCCGGCGTGACGCGCACCGAGTAGACGCGCAGGCCGAGAGCGCGCCGATCGGCGTTCTCGCCGCGATCGGAGGGGCGGAACGTCTGGTTCGCGTCGATGGTGACGAGGCCGCCCGATGCCGCCAGGGCCGAGCCGGGCACCCGGAGGGTCCAGTGGAACTCCCCGCGGATCTGCTGTTCGTGCAGCACCTGTAAACCGGCCCGGATCGTGGCCGTGGTCGGCTGTGGGAACTGCCGGACCGGCACCTCTCCGGCCACATCGAGCACCACATCGCGATCGGCGGGCAGGATGCGCAACACCGCGCGTTCGCTGGTCCACCGCCAGGTGGTGCCCGTGGCGGGCTGCAGTTCCTGTTCGTGCCAGCCTGCGTCGTACCCCACCATCAGACGCCCGGCATCCTGCACGTCGAACTGCTCGATCGCCGCCGACGGGGAGAACGCGCCCGTGTCGGCCCGGCGCGCCTCGATCGTGAGCGGCACCCAGCGCGCCGGCCCGGCCAGCGACCCGCCGGGCAGGTCGACGAAGCGCAGGAAGAAGGGCGCGGCCGCCGTCGCCGTCCACGTCTCCACGACGCGGCCGTCCACGGCCAGGCGGAACACGATGTCCGGGTCGCCGGCGCGTCCGAGGTGGCGGCCGCCAATCAGGGCGCGGGCGGCCCCGGTCCGGCTCCGGATGGCGGCCCGGATCGGGCCGGCGCCGAGTCCGGCTCCGGTCGACACGGCCAGACCCGCCGTCTCGGGGGTGAGGTGCCATCCTTCGAAGGCCACCCACCCGGGGTTGGAGATGTCGATCCAGTCCACGCCGTCGGGCCTGACGCCGCCGAGGTAGGTCCGCGTCGGGAAGGGCCACCGGTAGGCGCGCCGGAGGACCTGCGAGGACGGGTCGAGCAGGGCCAGGTCCGTCGCGCGCGGGTTGCGGAAGAACCAGACGGGCGTGCGGCCATCCTCGGTGATGTGTTCGGCCATCTCCCGCCACGCGAGTTTCGGCGGCGCGTGCAGCACGGTGACGGCGCGTGACGTCAGTTCCGTCTCGAGCGGGCGCGCGAACATGAAGTGGCGGCCGAGGTACGCCGCCCCGGCCCGATCCGCCGCCGCCGAGGCCTCGGCAATCGCGTGGGACACGGGACTGCCGGCCGCCGAGTACGCCGCCGTCACGGGCACCACCTGGACCAGCGCCACCACCGCGCAGGCGTACGCGGCCGCGGCCGCGGGCAGGCGCCCGAGCAGGGCGAGGCCCCGCACGGCCAGGTACACCGTCGGCGGCACCAGCGGGAGCGCATAACGCGTGGTCACCGACTCCTGGAACAGGAGGTGAAACACGGCGTACGGTCCAAACGCGACGGCCAGGAACAGCACGGCCCGGCGGTTGGTCCAGAGCAGGGCGAGGGCGCCGGCCACCGCCAGTGCCAGCACGATCCAGCCAAGGCCAGCCCAGTGCGGGATGAACGAGTCGTAGAGCCCGAACGCCAGGCGACGCGCCGTCGGGTTGGTGACGAGCAGATCCACACCGGTCCAGTCTTCGTTGGCCTGCGACGACAGGGCCGCGAGGTACGCCGACGGGCCGCCGCTGGCGACGGCCAGCGGCACCAGCCACGCGAGCGTCCCGGCGCCGAACCACACGGTGGCGCCGATCAGGGCCCCGGCGGCGCCGCGGCCGGTGCGGGCCACCAGCACCAGGATCAGCACCGGCACGGTGAGCCAGACGGCCTGCGAACGCACCCCGATCGCCAGCGCCGCCACGAGGGCGCCCAGGAGAATGATGCGGCCGGATCGCGCCGCCGCCGCCGGGTCGTACCCGCCGCGGCTGTCGGGCACGTCGCGGACCTGCCGCACCAGCGCCGTGGCCAGCAGGGCCTGGGCGGCCAGCACGACGGCGAGACCCATGGTGTCGCTCATGGGCCGCACTGCCGTCATCCAGTAGAGCGGCGAGGCCACCGTCACCAGTGTGGCGAGCCACGCGGGCGACGCCCAGTCCCCGCGCGGCGCGCCGGCGCCGGCCGGCGCCGGGGCCAGCGCGTCAAGGGCCTGGAAGAGGCGCAGCAGCGGGAAGGCGGCCAGCGCGCCGAACAACGCGCCCCAGACCGCCAGCGCGTGTGGCTCGCTCAGGACGAGCCGCGCCGCCTTCGCGAACCCGATGTAGATCGGGTACCCGGGCGGGTGCGGCCGGTGGCGGCCCGGATCGAAGTCGCGGACGCCGAGCGCGAAGTTGATCGAGTCGACATCCTCGAGGGTGGAGGCCAGGAACGGCAGGTGCGCCGCCAGGAACACCACGGCCAGCGCGAGGGCCAGCCACCAGGCACGATCGATCGGACGACGGCCGGCAGGGACGGTCATGGGACTCTTCTAGACGGCGCGCAGCACGACGCCCTCGTTCAGGCTGCCCGTCCGGTACCCCTGCACGTCGAGCGTGACGTAGCGGTAGCCGAGGGCCTTGAACTCGCGGGTGATCGTGTCCCGGATCGGGTCCTGCAGGGCGCGGGCCGCCTCGTCTGGCCGCAGTTCGATCCGGGCGAGATCGTCGTGGTGCCGCACGCGGCAGAGCCGGAACCCGAGGCGCTGGAGAACCGACTCGGCCGCCTCGATGGCGGCGAGTTTCTCGGGGCTGACCTCGGAATGGTACGGAATGCGGGACGACAGACAGGCGGACGCGGGCTCATCCCACGTGGGCAGCCCGGCCCGTCGCGAGAGCTCGCGGATCTCCGCCTTGCTCAGGCCGGCGTCATCGAGGGGGCTGCGCACGCCGAACTCGCGCGCCGCCGCCCGGCCGGGCCGGTAGTCGCCGCGGTCGTCTGCGTTGGCGCCGTCGAGGACCGCCACGATCCCGCGCTCCCGGGCGAGGGCCGTGAGCCGGCCGAACAGCTCGTGCTTGCAGTGATAACAGCGGTCGGGGGCGTTGGCGCGGTACGCCGGGTTGTCCATCTCGGCCGTCACGATGAACTCGTGGCGCAGCCCGAACCGCTCCGCGACCGTGACGGCCAGGTGGCGGTGGTGGGCCGGGTAGCTGGCGCTGTCAGCCGTGACGCACCACGCCCGGTCCCCCAGGACGTCGGCGGCCACCCAGCCGAGGTAGGCGCTGTCCACCCCGCCGCTGAAGGCGACCAGCACGGATCCCCACTGCGCCAGGGCAGCGCGGAGCCGCTGCTCCTTCCCGGCCAGGAGTGCCTCATCGACGGCGGGGACGGGGCCCTCGTTCACTGGTCGTCGTCCTCGTCCTCGTCTTCGTCCTCGTCCTCGCCTTCGTCGTCTTCGAAGTCGTCGTCGTCGTCATCGTCGTCGGCGACGGCTTCGAACTCGATGGGATGCAGACTGACGACTTCGAGCCGTTCGCCGCAGTTGTCGCACTCGAGCGTGTCGCCCTTGTCGACGTCGTACTCGTCGATGTCGATCTCGAAATCGCACTCAGGACACGTAGCCATACCCCCTCCTCGACGGGAAACCGATCGGCACGCGTGCGGCGCGAACGGCGCCAGGATTATAGCCCCGACCCTAATTGCCCTGCACGCGGCTGCCGATACCTTCCCAAGAATGACCGCTCCGGGTTCCGCGCACAAGATCGTTTTGATCGCTGGAGACACGCCGGCGGTCCGGGATCGGTTCGTCGCGGCGCTCGAAGGGGCCGGTCATCAGGCCCACGCCGTCCGCAGCGCCGCCGAGCTGCTGGCGCGCGTCCGCGCCGATCTCGCCGATCTCGACCTCATCCTGGTCGACCTCGGCCTGCCGCACGCGGGCGGCCTCGACCTCATCCGCGCCATCCGCCGCCTCGACAACGGGCGGATTCCCGTCCTGGTCTTCAGCGGCACCATCGGGGGCGCCCGCGAGGTCCGCGAACTGGCCGAGCTGGGCATCGCCGGCTACGTGAACGAGTTCAGCCCCGAAGCCCAGGTCCTGCCGGCGCTCGCCCCGCACCTCTTCCCGGACAACTTCAACCGCCGGGGCAGCGACCGGGTGGTGCTCGGCATCCCCGTCGCGTACCGCTACTCCAACACCATCGCCGCGGCGGTGACGCTGAACCTGGGCAAGGGCGGCGTCGCGATCCGGACGATGAGCCCGCTGGACCCGACCGCGCGCGCCCGCGTGCGGTTCCGCCTGCCCAATGCGAAACGGGACGTCGATGCCGAAGCCCGGGTCGCCTGGAGCGACCGGCGCGTGGGCATGGGCCTCGAGTTCGAGCGCATCGATCCCGCCGACCAGACCGCCATCGACGACTTCGTCGGCCGCCAGCACGGCGAGGACTAGTCGTACCGAAGCAACCGGAGACCGTTGGCGATGACGAGGAGCGAGGCGCCCATGTCAGCGGCGACGGCCATCCAGAGCGTCGCCAGGCCCAGGGCCGCCAGCACCAGGAACACCGCCTTCAGGCCGAGGGACAACGCGATATTCGCCTGGATGTTGCGCACGGTGGCGCGGCCGAGCCGGATCGCGTAGGGAATCCGGAGCAGGTCGTCGGCCATGAGCGCCACGTCGGCGGTCTCGAGGGCCGCATCGCTGCCGGCCACGCCCATGGCGATGCCCACGTCGGCCGCCGCCAGCGCCGGCGCGTCGTTGACGCCATCGCCCACCATGGCCACGCGGCCGTGCGCCTTGAGCTGGCGAACGGCGTCGACCTTCTGCGCGGGCAGCAGGTCGGCGCGGACGTCGGTAATCCCGAGGTCGGCCGCCACGCGTCGCGCGCTGCCCTCGTGATCCCCCGTCAGCATCACCACGTGCCGCAGTCCCGCGTTGCGCAGGAGGTCCACCGTGGCCCGCCCCACCTCGCGCGGCGTGTCGCTGACCGCGATGACCCCGAGGGCGCGGCCGCCGAGCGCCACGATGACCACGGAATCGCCGTTCGACGCCAGGTCGGCGATCGCCGCCTCCACCTCGGCTGAACAGAGGCCCCGTTGCTCGAACAGGCGGTGGTTGCCGAGCAGGGCCGGCCGTCCGTCCACGACGGCGGCGGCGCCGAGGCCGGGCAGTGCCTCGTGCTGCGCGCCGGGCGGCGTGACGATGCCGTCACGGTCGGCCCGGCGCAGGATGGCGCGCGCCACGGGATGGGCGGAGCGGGCCTCGAGCGCGGCGGCCACGCGCAGCACCTCGTGGGCGGTCGCGCCCGGCAGCGGCACCACCCGGCTGACGTGCAGGGTGCCGTGGGTGAGCGTGCCCGTCTTGTCGAAGGCCAGGCACGCCACGCGGCCGAGCGCCTCGAGGTGGCGGCCGCCCTTGATGAGCACGCCTTTGCGTGCGGCGCCGGCCAGGGCGGACACGACGGCGACCGGCGTCGAGATCACCAGCGCGCAGGGGCACGAAATGACGAGCAGCACGAGGGCACGGTAGACCCACGTGGCCGCCGGCTCGCCAAGGACCAGCGGCGGCACCAGCGCCACCAGCGCGGCCACGGCGACGACGGCCGGCGTGTAGACGCGCGCGAACCGCTCCACGAAGGTCTGCGAGGGCGCCCGTTCGGCCTGGGCGTGCTCGACGAGACTGATGATGCGCGCGAGGGTGCTGTCGCGGCGCAGGCGCGTGACGCGCACTTCGATCGCGCCGTGGCCGTTGATCGTGCCGGCGAACACCTCGCTGCCCGGGCCCTTGGGCGCGGGCAGCGACTCGCCGGTGATCGGCGCCTGGTTCACGTCGCTGAACCCGGCCGCCACTACGCCGTCGAGCGGCACCTTGTCGCCCGGCCGCACCACGAGCAGGTCGCCCACTGCCACCTCGTCCACGGGCACGCGGCGGTCGGCCCCGGCCTCCCGCACCGTGGCCTCGGCGGGCGCCAGGTCCATGAGCGACCGGATCGCCAGGCGCGCCCGCTCCATGCTGCGCGATTCGAGCCACTGCGCGAGCGCAAAGAGGAACGTGACCGTGGCCGCCTCCGACCACTCGCCGATGACCAGGGCGCCAGCCACGGCCAGCACCATCAGGACGTTGATGTCGAGCGAGAACAACCGGGCGGACACCCAGGCGCGGCGTCCCCAATACCAGCCGCCGGCGGCCACCGCCGCCCCGAACACGGTGCGCGTGGCGGCCAGGGGCGCGCCGACGGCCTCCAGGAGGAGGCCGAGGCCGACCGCCGCCCCAGACACCGCCAGCAGCGTGTGGCGCGCCGCCGCCCCCGCCGGGGCCACCCGCGACGGTGCGTCGTGCTCGAGCCAGGCCCGCATGCCGGTGTCAGCCACCGCCTCGGCAATCGCCGACGCCGACACCCGGGCCGCGTCGTATGCGACCGTCAGGCGCCCGGTCATCACGTCGGCGCGCAGGCGCTCGAGGCCGGGCATCCCGCCGAGCCGCCGGTCGAGCAGCGCCACCTCTTCGTGGCAGTCGAGCCCCTCGACACGGAAGGTGGACTCCGCGTGCACCTCGCACACGGGACAGGTGACGGGACGGTCGGCTGGCATGGGAGAGCCTCTGGTTCGATCCTACACTGTCCGGTCGGGTGCCGTCCCGTCAGAGGGTTGACACTGTCTCGACCGTCTCGTTACGATCCGGGATTGACCGCCTCAACGATGTGGCGCCCATAACACCAGAACGTTCAGGCCAGGTGCCGCCGGCGCACGTCAGAAGCTGTAATCCCGGGACGCCCGCGCCGTCCGGCCGGGCCCGGCCCTGAACCTGCTAACAACGGAGTCGCCAGTGATCGAGGTCCAGCACCTCACGAAACACTACGGTCGCGTCACCGCCGTCGACGACGTCTCGTTCCGCGTGGAGCGGGGGGAGATCCTCGGCTTCCTCGGCCCGAACGGCGCCGGGAAGACGACGACCATGCGGATCATCACGGGGTACATGCCGGCCACGGAGGGCAAGGCCATGGTGGCGGGCTTCGACGTCTTCGATCAGCCGATCGAGGCGAAGCGCCGCACCGGGTACCTGCCCGAGACGCCGCCGCTCTACCCTGACATGACGGTGCGCGAGTACCTGACCTTCGTGGCCCGCATCAAGGGCATCGGGTCGGGCGAGCGCAAGGCCCGGGTCGAGTCGGTCATGAAGCGCACCTGGGTGGCCGACATGGCCGAGCGCCACTGCGGCAAGCTGTCGAAGGGGTACCGCCAGCGGGTGGGGCTCGCGCAGGCGATCCTGCACAACCCCGACGTCCTGGTGCTCGACGAGCCCACCGCGGGCCTGGACCCGAAGCAGATCATCGAAACGCGCCAGCTCATCAAGGAACTGGCGGGCAGCCACACGATCGTGCTCAGCACGCACATCCTGCCCGAAGTGGCGCAGACCTGCCAGCGGGTGGTGATCATCAACAAGGGCCGGGTGGTGGCGGTCGACACGCCCGACAACCTGACCCGCCGCCTGCAGGGCGTCGAGACGATCTACGTGCAGGTGGACGCGGGCGGCGCGGATCTCACGGACGCGCTCTCGCGGGTGCCGGGCGTCACGGCGGTCCACGCGGCGGAGCGCCACGGGGATGCGGCGGCGTACGAGGTGGAGAGCGTGCGCGGCCAGGACATCCGCCGCGATCTGGCCCGGGCCGTCGTGTCGGGCGGCTGGGGCCTGCTCGAACTGCGGCCCCTGCGCATGAGCCTCGAGGAAATCTTCCTGCAGGTGACCACCGAAGAGCCCGCCCAGCGGGCCGAGACGACGGAGGCCGCCGTATGAGCAACATCCTGGCCATCGCCCACAAGGAGATCCGGGCCTACTTCGCGTCGCCGATCGCGTACGTGGTCATCGGCCTGTTCTCCCTCCTGTTCGGGTACTTCTACGTCGCCATCCTCAACTGGTTCGTCCAGCAGGGCATGCAGATGTCCATGGGCATGGGCCCCGTCACCCTGCACGTGAACCAGCAGATGATCCGGCCCCTGCTGCTGAACGCGACGGTGGTGCTGCTCTTCGTGCTGCCGATGATCACGATGCGGACCTACGCGGAGGAGAAGCGGTCGGGCACGATCGAACTGCTGCTCACCTCGCCCCTGACTGACCTGCAGATCATCCTGGGCAAGTTCCTCGGCGCGATGGCGCTCTACGCCACGATGCTGGGGGTGACGCTGATCTACGTGGGCGGCCTGTTCTTCTTCGGGACGCCCGAGTGGAAGCCCATCGCCACGGCGTACCTGGGGCTGCTGCTGCTCGGCGGCTGTTTCGTGTCGGTCGGCCTCCTGATCTCGTCGCTGACGCGCAACCAGATCGTCGCGGGCATGGTGACCTTCGGCGTGTTCCTGCTGCTGTGGGTCATCGACTGGATCGGGTCCTTTGCCGGCCCCGCGGTGGAGCCCATCGTCTCGTACCTGTCCATCACGCAGCACTTCGACGACTTCGCGAAGGGCGTCATCGACACCAAGCACGTGATCTACTACCTGTCCTTCATGACCTTCGGGCTGTTCCTGACCGCCAAGTCGGTCGACAGCGAACGGTGGCGCGGATGAACGTCAAGACTCTCGGCGGCATTCTCGGCTGGCTGGGCACGGCCCTGGTCTTCGCGGCGGTGGCGATCCGCTTCCTGCGGCCCGAGTGGAACACGTACGCGCAGTACGGGGCCTGGGGCGGCCTGGTCGGCATCCTCCTCTACGTCCTGTCCCAGTGGCAGGACATCGCCGCGTCGTTCCGCCGGCGGCAGACGCGGCTGGGCACCCTCACCGCGGTGAGCATCATCGTGGTGCTCGGCATCCTGGTGGCCATCAACTACATCGGCGCGCGCCAGAACAAGCGCTGGGACCTCACCGAGGGCAGCCAGTTCACGCTGTCGGACCAGACCAAGAACGTCCTCCAGAAGCTCGACGCGCCCCTGAAGGTCCTGGTGTTCGACCAGGCGGCCAACCTCGAGCGCTTCAGGGACCGCCTGCGCGAGTACGAGTACCTCTCGAAGCAGGTGTCGGTGGAGTACGTGGACGCCGACAAGAAGCCGAACCTCGCGCGGCAGTACGCCGTCCAGGCGTACGGCACCGTGGTGTTCGAGTACAAGGGCCGCACCGAACGCGTCACCGGCGACGGCGAGCAGGACCTGACCAACGCCATCATCAAGGCGGTGTCGGGCACGCAGCGCAAGATCGTCTTCACGGCCGGCCACGGCGAACGCGACCTCGTCAGCACCGAGCGCGGCGGGTACGGGTCGGTGAAGGCCGCCCTCGAGCGCGAGAACTACACCGTGGAGTCCCTGGTGCTCGCCCAGGCCGGGGCCGTGCCCGCCGACGCGGCCGCCGTGGTGGTGGCCGGCCCGCGCACGGACCTGCTGCAGCCCGAAGTGGATGCCATCACCGCGTACCTCGACAAGGGCGGCAAGCTGCTGCTCCTCCTCGATCCGCCCGAGCAGGCCGACGCGCCGGCCCTGCCCAACGTCGAGGGCCTCGCCGCGGCCTGGGGCATGACCGTGGGCCGCAACATCGTCGTCGACGCCAGCGGCATCGGCCGCCTGATCGGCACGGACGCGTCGGTGCCCGTGGCCGCCAATTATCCCGCGCACCCCATCACGGAGCGCTTCACGGTGCTCACCGCTTACCCGCTGGCGCGGTCGGTCGAGCCCGTGGCCGGCGGCACCAGCGGCCGCACCGCCGAGAGCTTCATCAGGACCGGCGAGCGCAGCTGGGCCGAGGCCGACATCACGAGCGTGATGAAGACCGGCGAAGTGGCCTTCGACGCGGGCAAGGGCGACATCCAGGGGCCCGTGTCCATCGCCGCCAGCGTGGCCGCCGCGGCCCCCGGGGCCCCGGTGCCCGCCGGCGACGCCAAGGACCAGAAGAAGCCCGAGGCCCGGGTGGCCGTCGTCGGCGACTCCGACTTCGCCGCCAACTACGCGATCAACATCCAGGGCAACCGCGACCTGTTCATGAACATCGCGGGCTGGCTCACGCAGCAGGAGAACCTGATCGCCATCCGTCCCAAGGACGCCGGCGACCGCCGGCTCACGCTGACGGCCGACCAGAGCGCGCGGGTGGGCTGGATCGCGCTCCTCATCATCCCGGGCCTGATCTTCGGCCTCGGCGTCTACACCTGGTGGCGGAGGCGGTAATGCGCGGATTCCGTTCGACGTTGATCCTGCTCGTCGTGCTCGTCGGCCTGCTGGGCTACATCTACTACGGGATCAGGCCCGGGTCGACGCCCCCGGTGGAACAGAAGCCGAAGGTCTTCACGGCCGACGCCAACGCCATCGAGGAAATCACGATCGCCTCGTCGCACGGGGACCGCACCACGGTGCGCAAGGTGAACGGCGCCTGGCAGGTGGTGGAACCCGTGCAGGCCAGGGCCGACGAGAGCGAGATCTCCGGGCTGACCACCAACATCGTCTCGCTCGAAAACCAGCGCGTCATCGAGGAGAACGCCGCGGACCTCGCGCAGTACGGCCTGGCGACGCCGAGGGTGGAACTCGCGTTCCGCCGCACCGGCGACAAGGAGCCCGCACGGCTGCTCATCGGCGACCTCACGGCGACCGGTGGCGATCTGTACGCGAAGCTGCCGGGCGACAAGAAGGTGTTCCTGATCTCGTCGTTCCTCGAGACGACGTTCGATCGCCGGACGTTCGACCTGCGCGACAAGACCATCCTGACCTTCGAGCGGGACAAGGTGGACCGCGTGGAGGTGGCGTCGCCGGGACAGGGCGTGGCGTTCGCGAAAGCCGGCGACACCTGGTCCATCACGCGGCCCCTGACCGCGCGGGCCGACGGGCCGTCGGTGGACGGCCTCATCGGCCGGCTGCAGACGGGCCAGATGAAGTCGATCGTGGCGGCGGAGCCCGCGGCCGCCGACCTGAAGCAGTACGGCCTCGACAAGCCGGCGACGACCGTCACCCTCGGCGCCGGCAGCGCGCAGGCCGCGCTGACGATCGGCGCGGCCACACCGGACGCGACGGGCTACTACGCCCGCGACGGCGCGCGGGCGATGGTCTTCACGATCGAGAAGTCGCTCGTGGACGACCTGCTGAAGAAGGCTGACGAGTACCGGCCGAAGGACGTCTTCGAGTTCCGCCCGTTCATGGCCGGGAAACTCGAGGTCGTGCGCGACGGCGTGACGCTGGTCTTCCAGAAGTCGAAGGACAAGGACGGCAAGGAGACCTGGGCGCTGGCCGCGCCGGCGAAGACGGTGGAGGGGCCGAAGATGGATGCCCTGCTGGCGTCGCTCGCCGGACTCCAGGTGGCGTCCTGGGCCGACGCGAAGGCGGCCACGGGCACCGACACGCCGGCGCTCACCGTCACTGTGACCCTGGATGACGGGAAGAAGACCGAGCGCGTGGTGTTCGGCCGCGTCGGGGTGGACGTCTTTGCGGTGCGGCCGGGCGAGCCCGGCGCCGCGCGGGTCGAGGCCGCGAAATTCGACGAGGCGATTGCCGCCCTCGACGCGGTGAAGTAGGTGCGCCGCCCACTGACGGCCGCCCTGCTGGTGTTGGCACTGGCGCCGGCGTGCGCGCGCCAGCCGCAGCCAGCCACGCCGGGCGCCGCACCGCCGCCGAAACCCGGCCTCGCCGCCCTGCGCGCGGACCTGACGGCGGCGTTCGGGGCCCCCGGGTTCGGCAACGCCGTGTGGGGCGTGTCGATCGGGTCGCTGCAATCCCGCGAGACCCTGTTCGCGCTCAACCCCGGCACGTTCCTGATGCCGGCGTCCAACATGAAGGTGGTGACGACGGCCGTCGCCGCCGAGCGCCTGGGCTGGACGTCGGTGTTCGAGACGAAACTGGTCTCGTCGGCGCCCATCGGCAGCGGCCTGCTGGCCGGCGACCTCGTCATCGTCGGCAGCGGCGATCCCTCGCTGGGCGGCCGGCCGGGCCAGGCCGCCGCGGTGCTGGACGCGTGGGCGGCACAGCTCAAGGCCGCCGGCGTGACCCGCGTGGCGGGGCGCCTGATTGGCGAGGACGGCGTACTGGACGACGAAGGCCTCGGACAGGGATGGGCGTGGGATTACCTGGCGGCGGGCTACGCCACGCCGGCGTCGGGCCTGTCGTTCAACGAGAACCTGGTCCAGTTGGCGTTCACGCCCGGCGCCAATCCCGGCGATCCCGTCGTGGTGGAGGGCCGGCCCGCCGGCCACGGCCTGACGATCGTCAGTGCCGTCACGACGGGACCGAAGGACTCGGAGACCGAGATCGACTACCGGCGCCTGCCGGGCAGTGCGACGGTGACCGTCACGGGACGGGTGCCTGCCGGCCGCACGGACGTGGCGCGCTCGATCTCGGTGGACAACCCGACCCAGTTCACGGCGGGCGTCGTCAAGGCTGGGCTCGCCGAACGCGGCATCCGCATCGACGGCGAAGCGGTGGATGCGGACCTGCTGCCGGCCCGGCCGGACACCGCCGCCGCGCGCACGCTGGCCACGTGGACCTCCCCGCCGCTGGCCGACATCCTGAAGGTGCTGCTGAAGGTCAGCCAGAACCTCTACGCCGACACGATGCTCGAACTGGCTGGGCGGACGATGGCCGACGGCGCGTCGAAGCCCGGATCCGCCGCGGCGGGTCGGCTGGCTGTGGCCGAGACGTTGCGCGCCTGGGGCATCGAGCCCGTGCAGTACCTGCAGGCCGACGGGTCGGGGCTGTCGCGGTACAACTACCTCACGGCGGACCTTCTGCGGCGGGTCCTGACGCGGATGTACGACGACCCGAAACACCGCGGGCCGTTCCTGGACGCCCTGCCGATCGCGGGCGTGGACGGCACCATCGCGGGTCGGATGAAGGGCACGCCGGCGGAGAACAACGCCCGGGCCAAGACCGGCTCGATCGCCAACGCCCGTGCGCTCAGCGGGTTTGTCACCACGGCCGACGGCGAGCCGCTGGTGTTCTCGATTCTCGTGAACAACTTCAACGTCCCGCAGGCGCAGGCCGACGCCATCGTCGATCGCGTGGTGGCGCGGCTGGCGTCGTTCCGGCGCCGCTGATGGCGCAGTCGTTCCTGCTCTACCTCGCGTGCGGCCTGGTCGGGATCGGCCTGGTGTCGCTCGTGGTCCCGCTGCGCAGCCTGGGCGTGCGCAACCGGTGGGTGGCCCTCGTGGCGGCCGCCGCCGGACTGGCGGCCGCGATCGTGGTGTTGTCGTGGCCGGCCCGCCAGACGACGGTGGCGGCGCGTGTAACGGCCCTCGACGACTTCGCACCGACCTACCAGTTCGTCGAACGCAATGAGATTCCCATCCGCGCCGGCGCGTTTCAGGTGTACGCCGCGCTGAAGACGTTGAGCGCCGACGAGATTCCGTTCTACCGCGAGCTGACCTGGGTGCGGCGCGGCGGCAACGTCGGCCCCGAGAGCATCCTGAACCCGCCGGACGGCGTGCCGCTGGTGGCGGTGGCGACGCGCACGTCGTTCATCACGCTGGCGGACGTGCCGGGCGCCGAGTACGTGATGGGCACGGTGGTGATCGCGCCGCCGGGCGTCCGCCTGGCGCTGGGCTCGGGGCCCGAGTCGTTCACCTCGCTCACCCAGCCGGGATTCGCCAAGGCGACGATTGGCTTCCGGATCGAGCCCCGGCCCGACGGCTGGACGATGCTGCGCACCGAGACGCGGGTGGATGCCACCGATTATGTCTCGCGGGCCACGTTCGCGCGGTACTGGCGCGTGATCGCGCCCGGCAGTGCCTTTGTCCGGCTGATGTGGCTGCGGGCGGTGAAGGTGCGGGCCGAGAGCCTGGCGTCGGCGCCGGCCGTGGCGCGGGCGGACTGGTCGTGGTTCGAGGGCCTGGGCCGCGAACGGCGCCCGCCCGCGGAAGAACCGCCCCCTCCGGTGCGGGTGCGGCGATAGACAGGCCGTTAGGCCGTTGGGCCGTTAGGCCATTGGCCGAACGGCCAAAAGCCGAGAGCCGAACGGCCCGGGCTGTTGGCCGAATGGCCGTCAGGCCCCGAGCCACGGCGACAGGGCGGCCATCAGGCCGAATCCCAGCACCGGTCCCGCACCGTACCCGATTAGCGGTGCCGGCGTCAGGCCGGCAATCGAGCACGCGAACAGCACGGCGTAGTAGGCCGCGAC
>CAYNDV010000118.1:0-15203 GCA_964396055.1 uncultured Vicinamibacterales bacterium
GGGGGTGTCCCACCGCCGCGTCCACGGCGTGCGCGCTCGTGAACGCCACCCAGTCGAACGCCGCCAGGCGCGCCAGGGCCGCGTCGAGCAGCCACGGCTCGGCCGGCGGCACCACGGCCACCGTCTGCACCCACTCCACCACGACGCCGCGCGCCGCCAGGACGCCGGCAAAGGCGTCGTCCGGCGCATCAGCCCGGGTGACGACGACGAGCGGGCGGCCCGCTCGAGCCATTACCGGCCCTCCGGCGGCGTGCGGCGCGCCAGCAGCGTCGCGGCGCCGTCGGCCAGCAACTGCTCCGCCACGCGCCAGCCGAAGGCGCGTCCGTCGGCCTCGGTCGCCACGGCCGCCCGCTCGTGCCGCCGCAGGACGATGCGGCCGTCCACCTGCGCGGCCAGCACGCGGAGATCGAGGTCGCCGCCGTCGCGGACGGCCAGGGCACCGACCGGCGCGTGGCACCCCGCTTCGAGGCGCGCCAGCACGGTCCGTTCGGTGGCCGTCGCGATGCGCGTCGGCAGATCGTCGAGCGCGGAGGTCACCGCGCGCGCCGGCCCATCGTCGGCGCGGACCTGGACGGCAACCGCGCCCTGCCCGGGCGCCGAGAGCAGTTCCGAGGGCTCGAGGTAATGCGTGATGTGCCCGTGCAGGCCGAGGCGCGTCAGCCCGGCCACCGCCATGATGAGCGCGTCGTAGTCGCCGCGCGCGAGCTTCTCGAGGCGCGTGGGCACGTTGCCACGCAGGCCCAGCACCTGGAGGTCGGGCCGCGCCGCCAGCACCTGGGCCCTCCGACGCAGCGACGAGGTGCCGATGCGCGCGCCGGCCGGCAGCGTCGCCAGCGTCGCCCCGGGCGGCCCGACGAGCGCGTCGCGCGGGTCCGCGCGCTCGAGGATCGCCGCCAGGACCAGGCCGGCCGTGTCGGCCGTCGGCAGGTCCTTCAGGCTGTGCACCGCGATGTCCACCTCGCCACGCAGCAACGCCTGCTCCAGTTCCTTCGTGAACAGGCCCACCTCGCCGAGGTCGGCCGGCTGCGCGTCCTGGGCCCGGTCGCCCAGCGTCCGGACGATGACCCGCTCCACCGCCAGGCCGGGGTGCGCGTGGCGCAGGCGCCGGGTGACTTCATCGGCCTGCCAGAGCGCCAAAGCGCTGCCGCGCGTGCCGAGGCGCAGGGTGCGGGAGTCAGCAGCCATGTTCCGTCTCCTTGATGTCGGACCGTCCGTCGTCCTGCAGCGCGAAGACGGTACGGACCGCCTCGAGGCTCGTGGCCCCGTCGGCCGACGAGGTGTCGATGGCCTTCAGCCGCGCCGTCGGCACGTGCAGCAGGCGGTTGATGAGCGACCGCGTCAGGCGCTCCACGTGCGGCAGGTCGGCTTCGCTGAAGTGACGCAGGTTGCGCGTCACCTCCTCGGCCCGCACGCGCTCGAAGTGCTCGCGCAGCTCGCGCACGACAGGCACCGCGCCCCGGCCGCGGGCCCACGCCAGGAACCGCTCGCACTCGCCATGGACGATCGACTCGGCATGGGGCACCTCACGCTGCCGCTTCGCGAGGTTCTGGTCCACCATGCCCTGCAGGGCGTCCAGGGGGTACAGGAATACGTTATCGTAGTCGGCCGCCCCGGCGTCGATGTCCGGCGGTACCGCGATGTCCACCAGGACCAGCGACCGGTCGGGCCGGGCGGCGGCCGCCGCCTGCACCATCGGCGCGGTGATGACGACGCCCGGCGCGCTGGTGGCGGTGATCACGACATCGGCCGTCCGCAGGGCGCCTGGCAGCGCCTCGAGGCCGATGGCCGTGCCGCCGCAATCCGAGGCCACCTCGGCGGCGCGTTCCAGGGTGCGGTTGGCCACGATCAGGCGGCTCACGCGCCGCTCGGTGAAGTGCCGGGCCACCAGGCGGCCCGTGTCGCCGGCGCCGACGACGAGCACCTCGTGCCCCGCGAGATCGCCCAGCACCCGCTCGGCCAGCGCCACGGCGGCTGACGCCACCGAGACGGCGCCGGCGGCAATCCCCGACTCGGCGCGGGCCCGCTTCCCGGCGTGCAGCGCGCTGCCGAACAGGCGATCGAGCACGGGCCCCAGGGTGCCGGCCGCGCGGGCCGCGCCGTGGGCCTCGCGCACCTGCCCCATGATCTGCACCTCGCCCAGCATCATCGAGTCGAGGCCCGCGGCCACGCGGTGCAGGTGCCTGGCCGCCTCGGCGGTGCCGAGCGCCATCCCGCACCGGAGCGGCTCGAGGACGACGCCGGTCTCCTCGGCCACCAGTTCCAGCAGCCGCGCGCGCGCGGCCGGGCCGTCGTCGGCCACCGCGTAGATCTCGGTGCGGTTGCAGGTGGAGAGGACCGCCGCCTCCTGCACGAGTTCGCCGTCGTGGATGCGGGCGAGCAGGCGCCGCACACCGTCGGCGTCCCGCGCGATCGCCGCCCGGATGTCGGCCGAGGCTGTCTTGTGAGTCGCGCCAATCAGCAGGATCTCCATGACGGCCTCAGGCGAAGGAATGGAACGACGGCAGGCCGAGCACCGTGGCCAGAGCCGCGGCCATCAGCAGCACGAACGCCACCAGCGAGAGGCCGATGGCGCGCCGGCGGCTCCAGCGCAGGACGCGGTGCCCGAGCAGGATGCCGACGTAGATCAGCCAGACCGTGACGGTCATGATCACCTTCGGGTCGCCCGCGAACCCGGGGAACTCGATCCGGGCCCAGACGAGGCCCAGCGTGATGGCCAGGCCGAGGAACCCCGCGCCGGCCGTGGCGGCAATCAGGCTCATCCGCGTGAGCGCGTCGAGCGACGGCAGCCGGTCGAAGATGATCCCGAACCGGCGGCGCTTGAGGGCGCGGTGCAGCACGAGCGAGAGCACGCCGTAGACCGCCGACAGGCCGAACGCCGCGTAACCGAGCACCGCGGATCCGGCGTGGACGGCGAACAAGGGGCTGCGCAGCACGTCGGGAAACGTCGTGACCGGCTCCACCAGGGCCGACGACACCGTCTGCGCCAGCAGGACGAAGCCGACGACAAACGGGCCCGTGCGGCCCGCGCCCGAGCGCCGTTCGACGAGCAGGTACGCCACGGCGACCGCGAACGCCACGGTGCCCAGCACCTCGGGGCGCGACGCAAGCGGCATGTGGGCGTAGAGGACGCCCCGCGTGACGAGCTGCGCGCCGTGCGCCACCAGCGTCAGGCCCAGCATCCGGCGCGCCCAGCGGCCGGCCGCCGGGTGGAAGCCCACGAAGTCGAAGACGTAGCCCACCAGCGCCAGCAGGTAGGCCATCGGGAGCACGGTCGTCAGCAGACGAACGGCGGTATCCATGTCCAGCACTCCTCGGCCGGGATCGGGATGACGGCAGCGGGCCGTCCGGACCGCACGCGGGAAGCGGGCGCCGGCCTCAGGGCCGGGCGCGTAGGTGAATGAAGGATAGCGCGGGCTGGCCGCGTCAGCAGGACAACGACGCGGGTGCAGGCGGGGCGCGGGGAACGAGGCCGTCGAAGGCGGACGGGCGGGCCGCGCGGGCGCGGAGGCCCTCGACTGTCCAGAGCGCACGCAACGCCGGAGAGGGCAACGCTTCCCGGCGGCGGCCGCACAGGACGAGCGCGCCGAGAACCGCAGCCACCGCCGCAGGGGCGGCCGGCACGACGAACAGCAGCGCCACGTCGCCGGTGTCGCCGGGCATCTGGCCTGGCGCGCTGCCGGCGGCGCTGGCATGGAGCAGGATCACCAGGACCCACAAGGCCGCGCCCTGCCGGCTGCGCACGAGCGGGATGCCCGCGCGGTGCAGGACGACGAGGCCCGCGGCGAGGCCCGCGGCGACGAGCCAACGGAACCCCACAATGGGATCTGCCAGGCGCCCGTCAACGGCCATCTCGATGACCAGCCACACGTGGAAGGCCACGAGACCGGCGCCGGCGAACCGGAGCAGGACCTGGGCGAACCGTGCGGCGAGACCAGCGAAACGGGCCATCGACTCAGTGTAAAGCAAATCCCGGACCAATTCCGCAACTCACTGAGCCGTCCCGATCACGGCACCGCAGGCCTGTGGTTGTTTGCCGGTTTTCCGGCACCGTGCCAGCGTGACAGCGCGACAGCGTGACAGCGTGACAGCGTGATCCCTTCTTGCTTCTTGCTTCTTGCTTCTGACTGGCTACTTCTTCCCCTCCGGCCCCCCGACGATGCGCTTGAAACGCTCACCGGCCGGCAGCGTGGCTGTCTCGCCGAACCCGTTGACCAGCGCCACGATGGCCGGCGACACCGTCGACGGGTACTCGCGCAGCAGCGCCGCCATCGTCGCCGGCTGCGACAACTCGACCAGCGACAGGCGCCGGGGCTGCACGGCGAGGACCACGGCGTCGGTTTCCCGCTCGAAGGTCGCGAGCGACTGGGCCACGGTGCGCGCCCGGGCCGGCCACCGCGCCTGCGGGGCGTAGCCCGCGAGCTGATAGACGCGGCCGCCGTACTCGACCCACGCGATCAGGCCTTCGAGCACCTCCTGGCCGCTCGCGAGCTGGAAGGTGGACGACACCGCGGGGAACCCGCCGATCTCCCGCCGCCACGTCTCGCCGCGCCCCACGCCCTCGCGGCCGAAGAAGGCCGATGCGGCGTCGCGGGCCGTGCGGGCCGATGCCAGTTGCAGCACGACGAGCGCATCCTGTTCCGGGCTGATCGCGCCGACGGCCTGCTTCTCGTTCGCCCCCTTCCAGCCCTCGGGGAACCGGAGACGGAACGCCAGGTCAGGATGGCGGAAGAGACTGCCCTCGAAGAAGCCTTCGCGGGGGTTCTCGCCGAAGGTGAGGCCGTCGAGGCGCGTGAGGTACGGCGTGCGGTTCACCGCCAGGCCCGACAGGTCACGGTTCAGTTCGGCCACCGTGCGCGTGGCCCAGGCCTCGCGGTTCTCGGGGTCCGGGTGGCTCGAGAGCCACTGCGGCAGCCGGCCGCCACCGCCCTGCGCGCTCACGGCGGCGAGCGTCCGGAACACGTCGGCCATTTCGCGGGGATCGTAGCCGCCGGCCAGCATGTACTTGAGGCCGAGCTGGTCGGCCTGTGATTCGTCGTTGCGGCCGTACTTCAGGAACAGCAACCCGAGGCCGGTCTGCGCGAGGCCGCCGAACCGGGCCACCTGGGGCGAGAGGATCATGCCGGCGACCAGGCCGACCTGCGCCAGTTGCTGCTTGCTCACCTGGCTCACCGAGTGGCGGGCGGTGACGTGGCCGATCTCGTGGCCCAGCACCGACACCAGTTCGGCCTCCGAGTTCAGGTGCGCGAGGATGCCGCGCGTCACGTAGATGAAGCCGCCCGGCAGGGCGAAGGCGTTCACGGACGCGTCGTCCACCACGCGGAAGGTCCACGGCAGGCTGGGCCGTTCGGTGGCGGCGGCCAGGCGGCCGCCGAGCTGCTGGACGTATTGCTGCAGCGCCTCGTCCGGATAGAGCCCGTAGGAGGCCACGATCTCGCGGTCGGCTTCGCGGCCCAGCGCGATCTCCTGGCCCTCGCTCATCAGGGCGAGCTGGGACTTGCCGGTGACGGGGTTGGTCGCGCACCCGGCGGCGGCGGCCGCCGCCAGGCAGACCGCGACCAGGCCGAAGCGGCCGGGGCGTCGAGAGGTGTGCGTCATGGGCGGAGTATAACGCGCCCGACGGCCGGACAGCCGAACGGCCGAACGGCCGAACGGCCGAATGGCCGTACGGCCGAATGGCCGTACGGCCGTTCGGTGGCCTACCAGGTGGCCCGGACGCCGAAGCGCATGATGCGCGGGGCCACGATGCCCGAGATGTCGTTGGCCGTCGACGAGTTCTGCTGCAGGCGCCGCGCCAGGATCGTGTTGGCGTTGAGCGCGTTGAAGATGTCGAGGCTCGGGATGAGCGTGAGGCGCCGCATCCGGAACGTCTTGTCCACCTTCAGGTCGAGCGTCTGGAAGTTCGGCAGGCGCGTATCGCCGAACGTATCGAGGTAGATCCGCACCGTGCCCGCACGGTTGGCGCGCGACGGCGACAGGATGTACTGCGGCATCAGGTAGCCCTGCCGCGCGTTGTAGAACGCCCCGAGGTTGATGTCCCACGGCATGGTGTAGAGGCCCGAGAGCTTCACCATCCACTTCGCGTTGACGAACACGTTGTCGATGCCGCTGCCGCCCGCCTCGATGGCGTACTGGCCGCCGGTCCACGACCGCACCGTCGTCGGATCGACGCGATCCGGGTTGCGCGACTGATCCGCGCTGCCGCCGTCGAAGCCGGCCGGCGAGTCGAAGGTGTCCACGGCGTCGTTGTACGCGTAGCTGGCGCTCATCATCCACCGGTTCGCGTACCGCTTCCGGGCGGTCACCTCGAACCCGTTGAACGCCCGGGCGTAGCCCTCGCGGTTGGCGTAGACGTACGCCGCCGGAATCGCGATCGTCGGCTCGAAGTACGTCACCGTCCCGCACCGCGCCCCCGTCTGCGTGCAGGAGCTGGCGGGCGGCGTGTAGGACCGCTCCACGTAGTCCTGGCTGCCGAAGTTCAGCGTGTCGTTCCACTGGAAGCGGTCGTACTTCCGGTAGATATACGACACGCCGACGCCGAAGCCGCCGAAGAGCTCGCGGTCGACGCCCACGATGAACTCCTGCGTCCGGTCGTTCTTCACGTCCGGGTCGATGGTGCCGACCGTTGACAGCTGCGCCGGGTTGTCGGGGTTGTAGTTGCCGCCGAACGACAGGATGCGCGTGTAGTCCAGCTCGCCGGCCTGGACGATGCGGTCGCCGTTGGCGTCGGCCCAGGGGAAGCGGATGTTCGCCGCGGTGACCGGGTTGAGCGGCGCCACGGCCTGGCTGGGCGTCCGCTGGCCGTAGTAGATGGCCCACGACGCGCTGGCCACCGTGCGGCCGTCGCCCTGCAGGTCGTAGGTCAGGCCCGCGCGCGGCGACACGTCGTTCCACACCACGCCGCCGTCGGCGCCGGCAAACGACACGGCCGGCAGCCACTGCGGCGCGAACGGGTGCGCCGGCACGCTGGTCGGCAGCGCCTCGTTCCACTGCCGGTCCCACCGCACGCCGAGCTTCAACGTCAGCCGGTCGCGCGTGAAGGTGTCCTGCAGGTAGGCGGCCATCGTCCCCAGCTGGTACTCGGTGACGGAGTCGCGGTAGAGCGTGGCTTCATAGCCCACCGTGTGCGGCGAGCCGGCCGGGCTGCTGAAGCGCGCCTCGGTGTTGCCGCCCACGTGGTTCTCGGAGTGCTCCTTGGCCGTCCGGTAGCGGACGCCCAGTTTCCACGCGTGATCGCCGCCCATGGTCGCCGGCAGGAAGTAGCTCAGCGTGGCGTCGAGGCTTGCCGTCGGCCGGATGTACGGGCCGGACCGGTCGAAGGAGGCGGCGTACACGCCCGTCGGCACTTCCAGCTTGCGCTGGACGGTGGCCAGCGAGTCCTCGTGGAAGTCGAGGATGAAGTTGTTGCCGAGGTGCGACCACTGCACGTCGAGCAGCAGCCGGTCGCTGAAGATGTGCTGGTCGCCGGCCTTCCACAGCGGGGAAGGCCCCGTGTCCCAGCCGTACGTCCCGAAGGTGCCGGGCACGGCGCCCTGGCGGTACGTGGTCTCGATGGGCCGGGTGTCCGACGCGTTGCGGGCGTTCTTCGTCTTGGCCGCCCACGTATTCTGGAACGAGAACTTGTTGCTGCGGGCCACGGCCCAGCTCAGCTTCCAGTTGTAATTGTCGAGGAGGGTGCCGTCGCTGCCCAGGCAGGCCCGCACCTCGTCGGTCGAGTAGGGCGCCATCGGGTCGGCCTGCAGCGCCGCCTTGATGGCCTGGCACTCGGCGGTGGGCAGGTAGAAGCCGACGATGCCCGCGGCGATGTCCTGCTTGGCGTAGCTGCCCCAGTACCACAGCTTGCCCCGCTTGATGGGGCCGCCCACCTCGAAGCCGTAGTCGTAGATGTGCTTGATGGGCGCGCCCGAGCCCGCCCGCTGCCGCTTCATCTCGTCGGTGACGTTGTCGCCCTGGAAGTTCTCGTGCGTGAGGTAGTAGCGGCCCGAGCCGCGGAAGGTGTCGCCGCCGCTGCGGGTCACCATGTTGATGCCCACGCCGCCGGTCTGCTGCGACGCGTCGGCGCCGCCCGTGACCACCTGCATCTCCTCGAGCATGTCGAAGTCGTAGTAGATCGGCGACGAGCCCGTGGCCGACATGTCGGTGATGTCCACGCCGTCCACGGTCCACTTGTTGTTGCCGGTGGAGGCGCCGCGCGAGATGTAGCCCGACTGCTGGCCCGACTGGGACCCGCCCACGTTGGTGCGGTCCATGGCGATGCCGGGCGTCTGCTCGAGGATGACCCACGGGTCGCGGGCCGTCGGCAGGCTCTGCAGCATCTCGCGGTTGAAGGTGGCCTGGGTGCCGGTTTCGGAGGTGTCCACCACCGGCGTCTCGCCCTTGACCGTGATGGTCTCCTGGACGGTGGAGATCTCGAGCATCTGATCGATCTCGACGGTGCGGTTGATCGACACGCGCACGTTCTCGATCACGACGGACTTGAACCCCGCCAGCTCGAACTTGAGCGCGTAGACGCCGACCGAGAGCCGCGGGAACACGAAGGTCCCGGTTTCCGACGACACGGCGGTCTGCTGATCGGTCTGCCCCGTCAGCGTCACCGTCACCCCGGGCAACACGCCGCCCGAGTTGTCCTTGATCTTCCCCGAGATGTCGCCGGTCTGCTGGGCGAACCCGGGGGCAACGCCCGCGATCACGAGCAGGATCGCGAGGCTCACGACGCGCAGCTCTCTCATGCACTCCTCCTGGCTCAATCGGCACGCGTGCGCTGCGCGGTGTCCCGGCGCGGACCTGCCTTCCGCCGCCCCGCGCAGCGCGCGCGCGTGCCGCAGACCTGCAGGGCGAGATTCGTGCCACGCCCCGCGAAGGCCGGGCGCGCCCGCCGGCGGGCGGGGCGAGGGCGGATCGAATGGGACGCGAATGGATCGGAGGCGGCGGACCGCCTCGACCGGACCTCCGCACGGCGAGCGGCCCGTCATCGGCCGCGCCGGGCCGATCGGGCCGTCCGATTCGCCGGAGAGCGATCCATGAAGACGGAGTCGTGGCCCGAACCCGCGTTCGCGGCTGGCGACGGCTGACGGATCCGGTGCGGTCCGGCCACCGGCGCGGTCGCTGAGGACAACCGTAAGCCGTCGGTAAGCGCGCAGGAGCGGAGCGAGGCTCATTCGAACCCGCGGCGTGCACGGGGCGAACGACGACGCGCCCGCGACGAACTAGAATCTTGGATCGGGAGGCACCGCATGACCCCTCGGCGTCCCGCCGCACTCGTCGTCTCCGTCTGGACGGCCGCGATCTGGCTGCTGCCGGCCGCCACCTCGGCCCAGGCGCCGCCGGCCGCGCCGCCCGCCACACCGCCGGCCCTCGAGGCCGTGATGGAGCGGGCGGGCGCGTACGTCACCGCCTTCGCCGAGCAGTTCGCGTCGGTGGTCGCCGAAGAACGGTCCGAGCAGTCCGCCAGCGGCGGTCCCCGCGACATCGTCACCGAACGCCGCCTGGTGGCCGACATCCTGGTGGTCCGCGTCCCGGGCACGCAGCAGTGGATGGGCTTCCGCGACGTCTTCGAGGTGAACAAGTCGCGCGTGCACGATCGCCAGGACCGCCTGCTGAAGCTGTTCGTCGAGTCGCCGGCCACGGCGGTGACGCAGGCGCGCCGACTGGCCGACGAGAGCGCCCGGTACAACGTGGGCGAGATGACGCGCAACTTCAACCTGCCGACCACGGCGCTGTTCTTCCTGCACCCGTCGGCGCAGTGGCGCTTCAAGTACAGGAAGACGGCCGAGCGCGTGCGCGACGGCGTGCGCTACTGGGAGGTGCGGGGCACGGAGTGGGCGCGGCCCACGTTTGTCCGCACCAGCCTCGGCAAGGATGCCGAGATGACGACGGAGTACCTCATCGACCCCGACACGGGCCGCGTGGCCCGGTCGACGATGAAGCTGAAGTACCCGGCCGAGACCGACATCACCGTGGACTATCGGCCCGACGAGGCGCTGGGCATGTGGGTGCCTGCCCGGATGGACGAGTCGTACGCGCAGGGCATGAGCCGGATCCGCGCCACGGCTACCTACGCCAACTTCCGGCGTTTCCAGGTGAGCACCGACACGGCGTTCCGGGACGACCAGGACTAGGCCTCCGGCGCCGCCGCGGGCCCGCGTACGCCCAGCAGCAGCCCGAAGTGCGCCTTGGGCTTCGCGGACAGGAACGTGAGGTCCGACGCGTCGCGCGCCTCGAACCCCTCGGCCGTGCCGCCGACCCAGGTGCGCGGCAGCTGCAGCTTCGTCGCGAGGCCCGCTTCCACCAGCCGGTTGCGCACGCGCCCGGCGACGATGTTCGCGAACTCCGCCGCAGTCGCCAGCTGGTCGGCCTGATGGACGTCGTCCGGCGTCGCCCCGACGAGCTGCGCCGTGATGACCCGCGCCGAGTCGTCGGTGGTGCGGAAGACGAGCGTGAACACGTGCTCGTCGGCCACGAGATCGATCGTCGCGTGCACGCCGCGGCCGGGCCACGGCTGGAACCCGGCCGATCCCGGTTCGACCAGCACGACCTCGGAACTCAGCATGAGGCCGAAGAGCTGCTCGGTGGCCGCCACGATGTCGCGCTCGAGGCTCGCGCGGAAGGCGGGCATGCCGATGAGCGACGCGCCGGTGCCGCTCACGGCCCGCTGCAGGCCGGCCAGGAACACCTCGGGCACGTAGCTCCACTCGACCATGTCGTCGACCAGCGCACGTGTCCGGCCTGCCTCGCCGCCGGCCTGGTACCGGTAGCCGATGACGCGGGCGTCCCGGGCGCGCTCGAGCGTCCGGAGCTTGGCCAGGAACATGGGCAGCGGCGGCAGGCCGGTCTGTTCGCCGACCAGCACGACGTCGACGGGCGGCGTGGATTCGTCGAGGCACACCTGGAGCGCCATGGCCCCCGAGTCGGCCTCCACGGCCTGGTAGTGCGTCGACAGGACGTTGACCAGGTAGTGGCGCCGGTCCGGATCCTGTTCGACGATCACCAGGCGCCGGCCGTGGGATGTTCCCGCGGCTTTCCGGATGGGCGCCGCCGGCTTGCGCAGCCGCGACATGATGCGCGTCAGGCGCGTCGTCAACTGGTCCGGGCTGAGCGGCTTCGACAGGTAGTCGGTGATGCCCATCTCGACGAGGCGGTGGACCACCGTGTCGCCCTTCACGCTGGTGAGCACGACGACGGGCATCGCGGCGTAGGCCGGCGACGACCGGATGGCGGCCAGCGTCTCGATGCCGTCCATGACGGGCATCGTCACGTCCAGGATGACGAGGTCGAACCGGTGCCTCGCGATCTCGGCGAGGGCCTCCATGCCGTTGGCGGCCTCGGCCACCTCGACCGGCGGCAGCTCGAGCAGCGCGCGCCGCAGCATCGCGCGAATCGTCATGCTGTCGTCAACGACCAGGACCCGCATACACGTCACCCCCCGGGCATCCGCCCGGGAGGTAATCGGCAGGAACGGGCGCGGCGAGAGCGCGCGGGCGCTGACACGTCCGGCTGAAGCCGGACGCCACGAGGGACTGACGGCGGGGCTGAAGCCCCGCACGACACGACACGACGCGTCACGGCGGGGCTGTCGCGATCAGCGGGCCCAGTCGATCGTCGGCGACCAGAAGGCGTTGATGCCGAGGGCCGACCAGCGCGGCGCCTGGGCGCCCAGGCGCGTCCGGAACTCGTTCCAGTCGCGCGCCGGCTGCGCCGTCCACGCCACCTCGGCCACCGCCGGCAGCCGCGGGAACAGCAGGAACTCCAGGTCGTCGATGGTCGCCGCCGTCTCGGACCAGATCGGCGCCTCGACGCCCAGGATGTCCGCCTCGGCGACGTTCAGGTACGTCGCGGGATCCCAGGTGTACGGCGTGTCGACGTTCACGAGCCCCGCCCACCGCAGGCCGAGCACCGTGGCCGCGTCGTACTTCATGTCGAGGTAGAGGCGGTTGGCCGGCGAGAGGATGAGCTTCGTGCCCGCGGGCGGCAGCGTGGTCTCCTTCGGTCGCCAGTACTGCACGACGGCGCCGGGCCTGAGCTTCGAGTGCAGCATCTCGTCCCAGCCGATCGGCACCTTGCCGTGCTTCAGCACCAGGTCCTGGGCGCGCTCCATGAACGCCGCGTATTGCTCGGGCGTCATCTTCTTCACTTCGTCGCCGCCGACGTGCAGCCAGGGGCCCGGCGTGATGGCCGCCAGCTCCTTCAGCACCTGGTCGAGGAACTTGTAGGTGACCGGCTTGTCGAAGCAGAAATTGCTGAAGCCCACCTCGATGCCGGTGTAGAGCGCCGGCGCCTTGCCGTCGCAGTTCAGCTCGGGATACGACGCCAGGGCGGCGTTGCAGTGGCTCGGCATGTCGATCTCGGGGACGATCGTCATGAACCGGTCGCGGGCGTAGGCCACCAGGTCGGCGTACTCGCGCTGGGTGTAGAAGCCCCCGGGCCCGCCCTTCACCTCGGTGGACCCGCCAATCCTCGTCAGCTTCGGCCACTTCTTGATTTCGATCCGCCAGCCCTGGTCGTCGGTGAGGTGCAGGTGCAGGTGGTTGATCTTGTACATCGCCAGCAGGTCGATGTACCGCCGCACCTCGGCCGGTGAGAAGAAGTGGCGCGCCACGTCGAGCATCGCGCCCCGCCAGCCGTACCGCGGGGCGTCGGTGATCTGCACGGCCGGCACCGATACGGCGAACGGCCGCGGGCCGCGCAGCTCGACGGCCCACGGCAGCAGCTGGCGCAGCGTCTGCACGCCGTAGAACACCCCGGCGGGCGTTCTTGCGGCGATGCGAACGCCATCGGCGGCCACCGTCAGGTCGTAGCCCTCATCCGGGCGTGCGCTGCCGGGCTCCACCAGCAGGCGGATGGCACCGGGAGCCGGCGTCGCACCGGCGTCGCGGATCGCGAGCTTCGCCTCGAGGGCCGGCCAGACGAGGTCGGCGACCATGACGGCCACGCGCCGCAGCTCGGGCTGCCCCGGGGTGATCTCGATGACGGTGTCCTTCGTGACGGCGAACCGCGCGCCGGCCGCCAGGGTGACCGACGACGGCCACGGAATCAGCGACGGGCGATCGGCGGCCTGGGCGTGCACGGGCGCCGGGCCGGCAGGCGCCAGGGCCGCGCACAGCAGAGCCGCGGCGAGGACCCGACCCGCAGGCGCGCGAAAGGAGGATGACGGCAACTTGAACGGCATGACAGGCTCCTGAACCACCGCCCCGACGGGTGCGCGGCGCGTGGTGCGCCGGCAGGCGGGCGTGATCGGCATGGGATCTTACACCCGGGCCGGCAGTTCGGGCCCCGCCTCGCCGCCGAACGGCTGCGCCGGATGTGGACGATGCTGGCCCATCATCAGGGGGGCATCCTGAACGTCGGACAGTTCGCCCGCAACCTGGGCGTCGACGTCCGGACGGCGGGCGGCTACATCGACCTGCTCGTCGACCTGCTGCTCGTGCGCCGGCTGCCGTCGTGGCAGGCGAACGTGGGCAAGCGCCTGGTGAAGTCGCCCAAGGTCTACGTCCGCGACAGCGGCCTCGTCCACGCCCTGCTGGGGATTGCTGACAAGGAGACCCTGCTCTCGCACCCCGTGGTGGGCGGAAGCTGGGAGGGGTTCGTGGCCGAGCAGCTGCTCGCCGCCGCCCCGGCCGGCACGGACGTCGGCTTCTACCGCACGAGCGCGGGCGCCGAAGTCGACCTCGTGCTGCGCCTGCCGGGTGGCGCGTTGTGGGCCGTCGAGATTAAGAGGAGCCTCACGCCGCGGCCGGAAAAGGGCTTCCATTACGCGTGCGCCGACCTCTCCCCCGCGCGTCGCTTCATCGTGTATCCCGGCGACGAGCGTTACCCGCTCACGCCGGAGATTGAGGCGACCCCGTTGCCGCAGCTGGCGCGACGGCTCGCGGACACGCCGTCGTAGACACGCCTTGACACCGGGGCGGCCGGCCCCGTGTACTACCGGGCATGACCAGGACCGAACGCGACTTTCTCGGCGACCGGCAACTGCCCGACGGCGCGTATTACGGCGTGCAGACGCTGCGCGGCAAGGAGAACTTCACGATCACCGGCATCCCCATGTCGGCCGAGCCGGATTTCGTCCGCGCGTTCGGCTACGTGAAGAAGGCAGCCGCGATGGCCAACCGCGACCTGGGCGCCCTGGATCCGGTGGTGGCCGACGCCATCATCCACGCCTGCGACCGGATCATCGCGGGCGAGCTGCGCGATCAGTTCGTCACCGACTTCATCCAGGGCGGCGCGGGCACGTCGACCAACATGAACGCCAACGAGGTCGTCGCCAACGTCGCCCTCGAGTACCTCGGGCGCCGCAAGGGCGAGTACGAGCACGTCAACCCCAACGACCACGTCAACTTCGGCCAGTCCACCAACGACGTCTACCCCACCGCCCTGCACCTGGCGCTGATCCTGCGCCTGGGCCGCTTCCAGGGCAGCCTGCGCCGGCTGCAGCAGGCCTTCTTCGACAAGGCCGCGGAGTTCGACCGCGTCCTCAAGATGGGCCGCACCCACCTGCAGGACGCCGTGCCGATGTCGCTGGGCCAGGAGTTCCACGGCTGGGGCACCACGATCGGCGACGAGGTGCAGCACATCGAGGCCGTGCGCCTGCACCTGCGCGAGATCAACCTGGGGGCCACCGCCATCGGCACGTCCGTGACGGCGGCGCCCGGCTACCCGCAGCGGGCCACCCAGTACCTCGCCGAGATCACGGGCATCCCCTTCACCCTCGCGCACGACCTGGTCGAGGCCACGTCGGACACCGGCGAGTACGTGCAGGTGTCGGGCCAGCTCAAGCGCACGTCGGCCAAGCTCACCAAGATCTGCAACGACCTCCGCCTGCTGGCGTCGGGGCCGCGTTGCGGGTTCAACGAAATCAACCTGCCGCAGAAGCAGCCGGGGTCGTCGATCATGCCCGGCAAGGTGAACCCGGTGATCCCCGAGGTGGTGAACCAGACCGGCTTCCTGGTGATCGGCCTCGACCTCACGGTGACCCTGGCCGCCTCGGCCGGCCAGCTGCAGCTGAACGTGATGGAGCCCGTCATCGCCTTCGCCCTGTTCACGTCGATTGCGACGATGGAGAACGCCGTGGAGAGCCTGCGGGTGAACTGCGTGGAGGGCATCACGGCCAACGCCGACCGCACGCGGGACATGGTGCTGAACTCGCTGGGCATCATCACGCTGCTGAAGGCCCGCCTCGGCTACGAGGTGTGCAGCGCCATCGCCCGCGAGAG
>CAYNDV010000119.1:0-12353 GCA_964396055.1 uncultured Vicinamibacterales bacterium
GCCTCTAGCCTCTAGCCTCTAGCCTCTAGCCTCTAGCCTCTAGCCTCTAGCCTCTTCCTGGTCCCTGTACTGCAGCTGATACAGCCGGTGGTAGATGCCCCGCCGCGCGAGCAGGTCCTGGTGGGAGCCCGCCTCGCGGACCTGCCCCTTGTGCAGGACGAGGATGGTGTCCATGTCCTGAATCGTGGAGAGCCGGTGCGCGATGGCCACCGTCGTCCGTCCCGCCATGAGTACGCGCAGCGCGTCGCGAATCAGGAACTCCGTCTCGGTATCGACATTCGACGTCGCCTCGTCCAGCAACAGCACCTCGGGATCGAACGCGAGGGCCCGGGCGAAGGACAACAACTGCTTCTGCCCCGTGGACAGCGTGGCCCCGCGCTCGGCCACGGGGGCCGCCAGCCCCCCGGGCAGGCGGTCGACGAACGGGCCGGCATGGACGGCATCGAGCGCCGCGCGGACGTGGTCGTCGTCCAGATCGCTCCGGCCCAGGCGGATGTTGCCGGCCACGGTCCCTGAGAACACGTGCACGTCCTGGAGCACCAGGCTGAAACGCCGCCGCAGGTCGTGGAGGTCGAGGTCGCGGATGTCGACGCCATCGAGGAGGATGCGCCCGCGGCTGACGTCGTAGAACCGCATCAGGAGGTTGATGATCGTGCTCTTGCCCGCGCCCGTGGCGCCGACGATCGCCACGCGCGTGCCGGGCTGGACCTCGAACGACACGTCACGCAGGACGAAGTCGTCGCCCGCGTAGGCGAACCACACGTGCTCGAACGTGATGCGGCCGGGGCCGGCGCACGGCCGTGGGGCCGGGGCACTCTGCACGGTCACGGGCGTGTCGAGCAGCCCGAAGATCCGCTCCGACGAGGCCATGGCCGACTGCAGCAGGTTGAACTTCTCCGACAGGTCGCTGATGGGCCGGAAGAACCGCTGCGCGTACTGCGTGAAGGCCACCAGCACACCCACGGTCAGCGTGCCGCCGATCACCCAGCCGCCGCCCCACCAGATGATGAGCGCCGTGGCCAGGGCGCCGATCAGTTCGATCGACGGATAGAACACCGCGTAGTAGAAGATCGACGCGACGTTGGCGTCGCGGTGCGCCGCGTTGATGGCCTCGAACTGCCCGAAGTGGCGCCCTTCCCGGCGGAACACCTGGACGGTCGCCATGCCGGTGATGTTCTCCTGCAGGAAGGCGTTGATGCGGGCCACCAGGCCCCGCACCGTCCGGTACGACTCCCGCACGTTGCGCCGGAACCACTGCGTCAGCAGCACGATCAGCGGCAGCACCGAGAAGGTGACCAGCGCCAGGCGCCAGTCCATCGCGAGCAGCACCGTCATGATGCCGATCAGGCTGAAGATGTCGCCGAAGACCGACACCACGCCGGACGTGAACAGGTCGTTCAGGGCGTCCACGTCGCTCGTCACCCGCGTCATGAGCCGCCCCACCGGGTTGCGGTCGTAGAACGCGACGTCCAGGCGCTGCAGGTGTCCGTGGATCTCCGTGCGCAGGTCGAACATGATGCGCTGGCCCGTGAGCTGCAGCAGCCACGTCTCCAGATACTCGGCCGCGAAGGACCCGACGAGCGCGCCCAGGTACAGGCCGGCCACGCCGGTGAGCCCGGGCAGGTCGCCGGCGGCGATGTGCCGGTCGATGGCCACCTTGACGAGGTACGGCTGCACCAGGCGGAACGCGGCATGCGCCAGGATGGCCCCGAGCGCACCGAGGGCGTGGGGCCAGTACGGCCACAGATACCGCAGCAACCGCCGCATCAGGACGGCGTCATACGCCTTGCCGAGGACCTCGTCATCCACCGCGTGCATGCTCAGTTCTTCATCGCCAGGCTATCGTCCCATGCCCCACGTCCCACGCCCCTACTCCCGTTCGAGTTCCGCCTCCAGCATCTGCCGCCGGTGCAGGTCGGCGTAGGCGCCGCCCCGCGCGATCAGGTCGTCATGGCGGCCCCGCTCGACGACGGCCCCGTCGCGCAGCACGAGGATCTGGTCGGCGTGCCTCACCGTGGACACGCGGTGCGACACGAGAATCGACGTGCGCCGCCGGCAGACGTCTCGCAGCCGTGACAGGATCTCGTCCTCCGTGTGCGTGTCCACCGCCGACAGCGCATCGTCCAGGATGAGGATCGGGGCGTCGGCGATCACGGCCCGGGCCAGGGCCGCGCGCTGTTTCTGGCCGCCGGACAACGTGATGCCGCGCTCCCCGATCCGCGTGTCGTACCCGGCAGGGAATGCCGCCACGTCGACATCCAGGCGCGCCACGGCCGCGGCCGCTTCGACGGCCTCGCGGGGTGCAACCGGCCCGGAGCCGCGCCACCCGAACGCCACGTTCTCGGCAATCGTGTCCGAGAACAGGAACGGCTCCTGCGACACGAAGGCGATGGCCCCCCGCAGGGCGTGCAACGGGATGTCGCGGATGTCCACGCCGTCGAGGCGCACCGTGCCCGGCGGCGGATCGTGAAGCCTGAGCAGCAGGTGAAGGAGCGTGGACTTGCCCGACCCGGTGGGGCCGACAATCGCCAGCGTCTCGCCGGGACGCACCCGCACGGAGACGTCGCGCAGCACCGGCGTGTCGCCGTACCCGAACGACAGGCCGTCGATCGCCAGGTCGCCGCGCACGGCGGACGCGTCGGTCATCGGGCCGGGCACGACCGGATCGGTGATGGCCGGCGCCGTGTCCATAATCGCCAGCATCCGCCCCCACGACGCGGCCCCGCGCTGCAGGAGGTTCGTGACCCACCCGAACGCGATCATGGGCCACGTGAGCATGACGAGATAGGCGTTGAACGCCACGAAGTCGCCGAGCGAGATGCGGCCGGCCACGACCGCGCGGCTGCCCAGCCACAGCACCAGCAGGCTGCTGAGCCCCAGGAACAGGCCGATGCTCGGGTAGAAGAACCCCTGGAGCCTCGCCAGGCGCAGGCTGCGCCGCATGTACTCGCGGTTGGCCGCCGCGAAGCGCGCCGTCTCGAACGCCTCCTGCCCGTAGGCGCGCACGACGCGCACGCCGGCGAGCGACTCCTGCACGACGGCGCTGAGGTCGGCCAGGCGGGTCTGGATCTCCTCGAAACGCCGGTGGATGGCCGAGCCGAACAGCTTCACCGCCACCGACACGAACGGCAGCGGGATGAGCGCCACCAGCGTGAGGCGCACGTCGATGGCGGCCATCAGCCCGATGGCCGCCACGAAGATGAGCAGCGTGCTCGACGAGTACATCACCGCCGGCCCGATCATCATGCGCACCGCGTTGAGGTCGCTGGTGGCGCGCGACATGAGATCGCCCGTGCGGCTGGCGTGGTAGAACGCCGGCGGCTGCCGCTGCAGGTGCGCGAAGAAGTCGTTGCGCAGGTCGTACTCGATCAGGCGCGAGGCGCCGACGAGGAACTGGCGCGTCAGGAACAGGAACAGCCCGCCGATGGCCGCCAGCGCCACCAGCAGCGCCGCGTAGGCGCCCAGCCGCGCCGTCGTCACGCCGCCAGCGAGGTCGTCCACGGCGTGCTTGAGCACGCGCGGCGCCACCATGCCGATCGCCGTGTCCGCCACCCCGCACACCAGGCCCAGGGCGAACTGGCGGCGGTAGCGCAGGGCGTACCGCAGCAGGCGGCGGGTCGGCGAGTCGGCCATGGCGTTGGCTCCAGCATATCGGAGCCGTCCCGCTCTCGGCTACAATGAGGCGTTTCACCCCCAATTGGCGAGGACCTGCGCATGAGCATCCTGCTGACGGTTGTCGGGGCTGCGGTCGTCCTGTTGGTGGCCTACCGCAGCTACGGGACTTTCCTGGCCCGCCGTGTCTTCCAGCTCGACGACCGGCGCGTGACGCCGGCCGTGTCGATGCAGGACGGCCACGACTACGTGCCCGCCGCAGCGCCGTTCCTCGCCGGTCAGCACTTTTCGGCCATCGCGGCCGCCGGCCCGATCACGGGGCCCATCCTCGCCGGCGCCATCTTCGGCTGGGCGCCCACGCTCCTGTGGATCCTGATCGGCTCGATCTTCATCGGCGGCGTACACGACATGGGCTCGCTCGTGGCATCGATCCGCCACAAGGCGCGGTCCATCTCGGACGTGGTCCGCGAACACGTCTCCCGCCGGGCGTGGATGCTCTTCATGGTCTTCATCTGGATCACGCTCGTCTACGTGATCGTGGCGTTTACCGACATCACGGCGGGCTCCTTCGTCGGCCAGATCACCCTCGAGAACGGCGTGCAGCTGCCGGGCGGCGCCATCGCCACCTCCTCGCTGCTCTACCTGGCGCTGCCGGTCGTCATGGGGCTGCTCCTGCGCTACACGCGCCTGCCGCTCTGGCTGGCCACGGCCATCTTCCTGCCTCTGGTGGGCGTGGCCATCTGGGCCGGGCAGTACGTGCCCTTGAGCCTCGACACGATGCTGGGCCTGCAGCCCGTCCAGGCCGCCAAGCTGTGGAACGTCTTCATCCTCGGCTACTGCCTGGTGGCGGCCATGCTGCCCATGTGGATGCTGCTGCAGCCCCGCGGCCACCTCGGGGGCTACTTCCTCTACGCGGCCCTGGCGGCGGCGGCGGTGGGCGTGGTGTTCGGCGGGTTCACCATCCAGTACCCGGCGTTCATCAACAACGTGGACGACCTGGGCGTGTTCTTCTTCCCCATGTTCCCGATCCTGTTCATCACGGTCGCCTGCGGCGCCTGTTCCGGCTTCCATTCCCTCGTGGGCTCGGGCACCACCTCGAAGCAGCTGCAGCGCGAATCGGACGCCAAGCCCGTGGGTTACGGCATGATGCTGCTCGAGGGCCTCGTGGCCGTGGTGTCGCTGGCCTGCGTGATGATCCTCGCGCCCGACAACCCCCTCGCCAAGAAGGCCCCGAACTTCATCTACGCCTCCGGCATCGGCAGCTTCCTGCAACTCATCGGCATCCCGGCCGCGCTCGGCATCTCGTTCGGCCTCATGGCCTTCACGACCTTCGTCTACGACACGCTCGACGTCTGCACCCGGCTCGGGCGCTACATTGTCGAGGAGCTCACCGGCTGGAGCGGTGCCGTCGGCCGCGTGTTCTCGACCGCGCTCACCACCGGCGTGCCGCTGTATTTCGTCATGCAGACGCTCACCGACACGAAAGGCGCGCCCGTCCCGGCCTGGCGCGTGTTCTGGAACACGTTCGGGGCCTCGAACCAGCTGCTGGCCGCCCTCGCCCTGGTCGGCGTGACCGTGTGGCTCCTCAGCACGCGGCCGGGCCGCAAGGTGTGGCTGGTGTCCTTCGTGCCGGCCGTCTGGATGTTCGCGATGTCGAACTGGGCGCTCGTGAACGCCGTGCTCGATCCCTGGCTGCGCGGCAAGCCCCCGGCCCATCCCGCCATCCCCGTCGTCTCACTCGTCCTCATCGTGCTCTCGGTGCTGGTGGCGGTGGAGACCCTGGTGGCCATCCTGCAGCGGCGGGCGCAGGCCCCTCCGGTGAGTGCCGATCCGGCGGCCGCCCGCGCCTGAGGTTGTGGTATCCTCAGAATGCCTTCCCAGCAGGCATCCCGTTTGCACGACACACGTGTGTTTCGCTGACGCCGCAGGTGTCAGCCCTGGAGTGCGCCATGAAACGGATGCCCATCAAGTGCTTCTTCGTCTTGGGCTTGTCGCTCGTTTTCGCCGTCGCGTCCGCCCCTGAGGCAGCCGCCCAGTACCGCCCCATGACCACGTCCGGTCCGGGCGCAAGTGGCGCGGTCAAGGGCGAGAATTACCATGTGGAGTTCGCGGCCAACCTCTGGAGCCCCGGGCCGGACTTCGTGTTCCGGAGCGAGGGCCTCGGCATTCCCGGCAGCGAGATCGACCTCGACGCGGACCTCGGGCTGAGCCAGGAGCAGATGTACGAACTGCGGCTCGTGCTCCGCCCGTCGCGGCGGACCAAGTTCCGGTTTCACTACATGCCGATGAAGTACACGGGCGACACGGTGCTGTCCAAGGACATCATCTTCAACGGCATCCTGTTCCCGATCCGGATCCCGGTCCAGACCGACTTCACGTGGAAGGCGTACCGCGGCACGTTCGAGTACGACGTCCTCTACACCGAGCGCGGGTACCTGGGCTTCCTGCTCGAGGCCAAGTACGCCGACACCGTGCTGAAGCTCAACAGCCCGATCAGCAACGAGTTCGTCGAGGCGCGGGCACCCATCCCGGCCATCGGCGCGGCCGGGCGGTTCTACATCCTCCCGTACCTGTCGATCACCGGCGAGTTCACCTACTTCCGCCTCCCGGACTCGGTGGCGGAAAAGGAGAACGCCAGCCTCAACACGTTCGACTACGACATTTACGGTACCGTCAACATCGGTAACAATTTCGGCATCCAGGCGGGTTACCGATCGATGGACATGGCCTTCAGCATCGACCTCGATTCCGGCTCCGTCAAGCTGAAGGCACCGTATTTCGGAGGGGTCGTACGGTTCTAGTCCATCCCCACCCACACCCCAAGCAGCCGCGTGTCGCTGCTGTTGGGGTCCAGGCGCGCGGGCGTGAAGCCGGTGCTCACCGTGACGGTGAGCACCGTCGCTGATCCGCCGGCGAGCGGCACCGACACCGCCCGCGTCTCTCCGGCGGCCAGCTCCCACTGCTCCTGCCACGCCCCCGCAGCCAGGGTGACCGTCGTCGGGACCGCCCCCGCCCGCACGCGCAGCGGGACGGTCGCCTGGCTATCCGGAGCCGCCAGCAGCAGCCGCGACGCGGCGAGTCCGGCCACCCACAGACCTGACGGCTCGAGGTAAACGCTCTCCCCCACGCCCATCACGACGACGTCGCCGTACCGCCTGGCGGCGGTCACGCGGCCATCGGCGGCGCCTTCGTAGCCGGCCGGCAGCTTCACCGACACCGCCTCGAGTTCGAGGCGTCGCACCTGGCGCCGCTGGGCGTCGTCGCCGCGCAGCGTCAGCGACCGCACCGGCCAGGGCAGCACGATCTCGCGGGAGGTCCGTCCCGACGGCAGCCGCCACCTGTCGATGGCGGCATCCCCGCGGCCGATGACGACCTCAACGGCTGCACCTCCCGCGCGCATGTCCGACCAGACCCGGTACCGTCCGGCGGGCAACCGCGGCGCCCACAGCCACGCGTCGGCCGGCCGGCCCGCAGCTCCCGCTCCATCCAGGCGCACGGCCGCAAGGCCCTCAGCCGCGGACACCACCCGCACCGGATCGTAGCGGATGACCACGGCGCCCGGTTCCTGGGCCGCCCGGCTGAAGAGCGCCAACTGCCCGCCGGCCGGGCTCAGGCCCGTCGCGCCTTCGAGCCGCCAGCTGAGGGCCGCCGCCGAACAGATCGCCACTGCCATGCAGACGGCGAACAGCAGCCCCTCGCGGCCGCCCGACAGGCGCAGCCGGTCGGCCGCGGTCCGGCACAGCAGCCAGGCCCCGGCCAGCGCGGCCACCCATCCGGCGGCGGACGCCGCGGCCGTACCGGGTGTCGTCCGGAAGACGCTGGGCAGCGCCCGCACCACATCCGCGCTGCGCGTCGCCCACACCGCCCACAGCGCCTGCCCGTCGCGGACGTTGAACACGAGCCGGCCGCCCTCCACCGACGCCAGCGCCGCAGCCAGCGCCAGGCTGGCGCCCAGCAGCGTGAGCAGCAGCAGGCGCGTCGGACGCCGGACCGCCGACGACCAGGCGAACGCCGCCGGCAGCGCGCACGCCAGCATCACCGGCCCGAGGAAGCGGGCCGGCGAGCTGTGCCCGCCCCACCACATGTGGTACATCGCGCTGACGATGGCGTACGGCACCACGATGACGAGCCACTCCGCGGCCAGCCGCCGGTGCCGCCTGGCCATCACGACCACGCCCGCGCAGACGGCGGCATACACCGGAGCCGCCGCCACCAGGCCGAACTGCTGGTCGACCAGCAGGCCCGTCAGGCCCCGGCCCACGTTCGCCAGCGACATCTGCGTGTAGTGGCCGTACGCCACCGACGGATTCGGGCTGCCGTAGATGACCTGGTAGTACCCGAACCAGGCGAGCGCGCTCACGACCGGCGCCGACGCAAACGCTGCCAGGGCCCGCCAGCGATCGGCGCGGCTCCACGCGCGCAGCACGAAGACCACGCCCAGTGCCGCCGCCACGACCGAGAAGCGCGGGTGGAGCCACGGCAGCGACGCAGCGGCCGTGCCGGCCAGGGCCCAGGTCCACCACGGCCGTGATGCCTCGCGGTGGAGCGTCACCAGCACGACCAGCACAGCGGCGACCACTACCCCGCCGGGGCCGTCGGGATAAACGGTGAACGACAGGAAGAGGAACGGCGCCGTCAGCGCCACCCCGGCCCATGCGAACCAGGCGGCGCCTGCCTGTCCGGTGGCCACGTACGCCGTGCGCCACACGGCCCCCGCCGCCAGCGCGGCCAGCAGGGCCAGCCATACCTTCACCGCCGCGTGACCGCCCAGCGCGAAGGCCGGCGCCACCAGCGCCGAGACGCCGGGCAGGTGGATCGAGTAGATCTCGCGGTCGAGCCCGCGCCGAAGGTAGTCGGGCCGGAGCACGCCGGCGAAGTACGACAGGTAGTCGCCCTGCCGGTGATTGTTCTCGATCCGCAGGTCGCCGTCCTGCAGCAGGCTCTGCGTGATGATGAGGTAGTGCGGCTCGTCACCGCCGGGCACGACGCTCGACAGCCGCCAGCCGACGCCCAGGTACACGACGGCTGCCAGGACGCACGCCACCCACGGCGCGCGCCGTGACTGCGCGTACCATCGTGCGGGGACCCTGCCCGGATCCCCGACGCGCCCGCGCGCCCGGGTCTCACCGGTGACGGCCGCAACCAGGGCGGCAATCCAGACCACCACACCGACAGGGCCGGCCAGCACGAGCACGGCGGCCGGCAGCGGCAGCGGCAGCCACGGCAGCACCAACGCCCCGGTGGCGAACAGCGGCATCGCCCGGTCGCGGGTGAGCCGCAGGGCCGCCGCCAGCGCCACGGCACCGGCGACACACGCCGCCCACATCCACCACGGCGGTAACAGGCCCACGCGCGACGCGCCGGCGCCGCCGTCGGTGAGGGTCAGCAGGCCGGCCGACGACCACGCCGCCGTCCCGACGCACACGGCGGCCGCCAGGGTCACGGGCGTCAGGCGGCGTCGCATGGTGGGCATGGTACCATAGGGCGCCATGCGGCCCGGCCTTCGTGACGCCCTGCTCATCGCCCTCGCCGCCCTCGGTCTCGCGGTGCTGCTCACCTGGCCCCTCACGCCGAAACTGGCGTCAGGCGGGCGCCTCGACACCGACGATGGGCGCTTCAGCGTCTGGAACGTGGCGTGGGTCGCGCGAACCCTGGTGACCGATCCCACAGGGGTCTACGACGCCAACATCTTCTACCCGCGCCGCGGCACGCTGGCGTACTCGGAGGCCAACCTCGGCGCAGGCGTGCTGGCCATCCCGGCGTACTGGCTGAGCGGCGGCAATCCGTACCTGGCGCACAACTCGGTGGTGCTCCTGTCGTTCGTGCTCGCCATGCTGGGCATGTGGGCGCTGGTCCGGCACCTCACGGGCAGCAGCCTCGCCGGGGTGGCGCCCGGCATCGCCTTCGCCTTCTGCCCGCACGTGTTCTCGCACCTGCCGCACATCCAGTTGCTGATGTCGGCGGGCCTGCCGTTCGCGCTGCTCGCGATGCACCGGTTCGTCGAGCGTCAGACGCCAGTCCGGGTGATCACGCTGGGCCTGGTCGTCGGCGCGCAGGGCCTGGCCTGCGGCTACTACGGCGTCTTCGCTGCGCTGCTGCTCACGCCGGGCATCGTCTTCTACGGCATCCGGACCGGCCAGTGGCGCCGCTGGACCTACTGGGCGTGGGCCGCCGCCGCCGGCCTGCTGGCCATCGCCGTGGTGGTGCCCTTCTTCCTGCCATACCTCGACCTGCAGGCCAGCACCGGGTTCGCGCGGACCGTGGCCGAAACGCGGCAGTGGTCGGCCCGCTGGTCGTCCTATGCGGCGTCGCCGGCGTGGGCCCACCGCTGGCTCGTGCCGTACCTGCCGCCCTGGGGTGAAGTCCTCTATCCCGGCACCGTGGCGCTGGTCGGCGGCCTGCTCGGCGCCCGGCTGCTGTGGCGGATGCATGAGTCCAGCCCGGCGGGCGTGCGCGGCCGCGACCACGCGTGGTTCTACGGCGGCATCGTGATCGTCATGGGCTGGGCCTCGTTCGGGCCTGACGCGGGCCTGTACTACCTGCTGCACGAGTCCATCCCGCTCTTCCAGTGGATCCGGGCGCCCTCGCGGCTGGGATTCCTCGTGGGCATGAGTCTCGCGGTGCTCGCCGGGTTCGCGATTCGGTGGCTGCTGACGCGATCCGCCCGGCCGGCGGCGGCGGCCGCCGTGATCGCCGCCATCACGGTGGGAGACATCGTCATCGCGCCCCTGAACCTCCAGGACGCGGAGCCCGTGGCGGCGGCGTACGAGTCGCTGAAACGCCGGCCGTACGGCCCGGTGGCGGAGTTCCCCTTCTTCTACCTGCGGATGGACTTCCCCCGCCACGCGTACTACATGCTGAACTCGACGTCCCACTGGCGCCCGCTGGTGAACGGGTACTCGGACTTCATCCCGCCCGAGTTCCGGCAGATGGTCGTCCCGGTCAGCTCGTTTCCCAACGACGAGTCGTTTGCGATCCTGAAGCAGTTCCGCGTCCGGTACGCCGTGTTCCACATGAACCTCTACAGCCGGAGCGCGTGGAAGGCCGTCGAAGCGCGCCTCGACACGTACCGCGCGTACCTGAAACCCATCCGCAAAGAGGACCCGGTGTGGTTGTTCGAGATCGTCGCCTGGCCGCCGTCGCGTTAGCCGCGTGCCTGGCGCTGGCGGTGCTGCACACCTGGCCGCTGGCGCTGGCGCCGCACCGCCTGTCGCGGCACGACAATGCCGACACGATGCTGAACGAGTGGATCGTGGCGTGGGTGGCGCACCAGGGACCGCGCGATCCCGTCGCGCTGTTCGACGCCAACATCTTCCACCCCGAGCGGCGGACGCTGGCCTTTTCGGAGCACCTCGTCGTGCCGGCAGCCCTCGCCGCGCCCCTCCTCTGGGCCGGCGCCTCGCCCGTGCTCGCCTACAACCTGCTCGTGATGGCCGGCCTGGCCCTGTCGGCCTGGGCGATGTGGTGGGTGGTGGCCCGCTGGACCGGCAGCCAGGTGGCCGGGGCCGTCTCGGCGTCCGTGTACGCGTTCAACGCCCACACGCTGACGCGCCTCCCCCACGTGCAGGCCCTCCATCTCGAGTTCCTGCCCCTGGCGTGGTTCGCGTTCGATCGCCTGCTCGACGGGCGGCGGTGGCGGCACGCCTGGGGCCTGGCCCTGGCGGCCGTGGCGCAGGCCCTGTGCTCGAACTACCTGCTGGTCTTCACGGCGGTGGCGCTGGCGGTCTCGGCCCTGGTCAGGCCCCGCGAGTGGCTGGTGCCGTGGCGAGGCGCGACGGTGACGCGCCTCGCGTGCGCGGCCGCCGTCGCGGCCCTGGCGCTGGCACCGTTCCTGGTGCCGTACGCGATGGCCCAGCGCGAGCAGGGGCTGACGCGGTCGCTCGACGAGGTGGCGTTGTACTCGTCCACGTGGCGCGATTACGCCGCCACCGCCGGACGGATGCACTACGCCCTGTGGAGTCACCGGGTGTTCGATGGCGCCACGGCGCTCTTCCCCGGTGCGATAGCCGTCGGCCTCGCTGCCCTCGCGCTCTGGCCCGGGCGCGCGCTGCGTGATCCGCGGGCCCGGATGTGCGCGGCGACGGGTGCCGTGGGGTTCGTCCTCTCGTTCGGGCCGGCCGTGCCGGGCTACGCCACGCTGTACCACGCGTTGCCGCTGCTGCAGGGCGTGCGCGGCGCCGCCCGCTTCGGGTTCCTCGCCCTGATCGCCGTGGCGGTGCTGGCCGGGTACGGCACCGCCTGGGCGGCCGCCCGCGGGCGCGGGCGCCGATGGTGGCCCGTGGCGGCGGCGGCGGTTCTCGTGGCCATTCACGCGGAGGCCCTGCGGGCGCCCATGGTGTATCGCCCGTTCGACGGCATCCCGCGCGTCTACGACGCGCTCACGCACGCCGACGGCGCCATCGTCGCGGAGTTCCCGTTCTTCCCCGTCGAGGGCGTGTTTCGCAATGCGGAGTACGTGCTGAACTCGACCGCGCACTGGAAACCACTGGTCAACGGCTACAGTGGCTTCACGCCGCCCAGTTACGTCGAGAACGCCAGGGCCCTGCAGGGGTTCCCGGATGACCGTGCCCGCGACAGGCTGCGGCAACTGGGCGTGACCCACGTGGTGGTGCACCTCGAGGCGTACGGCCGGCGCCGCACCGAACTGGCCGTGGCCATCCGGCAGACGCCCTGGCTGCGCATGGTGGCAGGCGACGGGCGCGTGACGGTGTACAGAACAATCCCGGATTGATTTCGCCTGT
>CAYNDV010000119.1:12453-15053 GCA_964396055.1 uncultured Vicinamibacterales bacterium
GAACCGTGAACCCTCAGTGCGCCCCGTACAGCCGCCGGTAGTCCTCGGCCGTCCCGAGGATCCGCTTGACGTAGTTCTGCGTCTCGGGGAACGGGATGTCGTCGATGAACTCCTCGCGCGGCACACCCGGCCGCTCCGCGATCCAGCGCGCCACGCGGTGGCCGCCCGCGTTGTAGCCCGCCAGGGCAGCATGCACACCGCCGAATCTCCGCACCAGGTCCGCAAAGTAGGCCGTGCCAATCCGGACGTTGATCTCGGGCCTGGTCAGCGACCGCGTCGAGAAGCCGCGGATGCCCAGGCGCCTGGCCCACTGCCGGCCGGTCTGCGGGACGACCTGCATGAGGCCGATGGCGTTGGCGCTCGAGCGGGCCTCGGGATCGAACGTCGACTCCTGCGCCACCAGGGCCGCGACGAGGTACGGGTCGAGTTTGTGCGCGGCCGCGTACTTCCTGATGAGCGGCCAGTGGTCGAGCGGGAAGATCACCTGCTGGATCGCCTGGGGCAGGCGATCGCCGCCCGCCGCCAGGAAGTGCGGGTAGGTCTGGCGCATGACAGTGATGGCCGGCCGCAGATCGCCCTTCCGGTTCAGCAGCCACGCCCGCGTGGCGTCGAGCGCCGCCGATCGCCCCCAGGCCTTCTGCGCCCAGGCCACCTCGTCCAGCGCCTGCTCGTACAGGCCCGCGTGGATGAGCCACGCCAGCACATCGGTGTTCGGCAGTGCCGGCGGGGCCGGCGCCGGCGGGGCGGACCAGCGGGCGAGCGTGAGCCCCGCGTCGGGACTCACGCCGGTCGCCTTCAGGCGCGCCGCCGCCAGGCGGCCGTAGTACGAATTCGCGTAGTCGGCCAGCACCAGGCGGTAGCGGTCGATGCCCGCGCGGCCCGGCCCCGTGCGCTCGCGGGCGCGCCCGGCCCAGTACAGCCACATCGGGCGGTAGTCGGACCGCGGGAAAGCCGCCGCTCCGCGCTCGAAGAACACCGCGGCATCGAGCAGCCGGTCGTGCTTGTAGGCCCACCATCCCGCTTTCCAGGCGGCTCGCGCCGCATGACGTCCCCCGGGGAAGCGCTGCAGCAGTTCCCTGAACACCGCGTCGGCCGTCTCGTCGTCGTTCGCGATGATGTAGTGCGAGGCCAGGGCGTTCAGCCCGTCCTCCGCCCACGAGGAGGCGGGATGCTCGCCCACGAGCCGCCTGACCAGCGCCACGTACGCGGCGTGATCGCCCAGTTCGCGCACGGACGATGCGTGGTAGAAGAGGGCCTCGGCGCGGCGTGAGGCGGAGTCGAGGAAGGGGCGCGTGCCGTCGGCCGCGGCGCGGAACCGACGCAGGCCGTGATCGCATTCCGCCAGCCGCAGCGCCACGAGTTCCGCACCGTCACCGGTGACCGCAGGCTGAATCAGCGCGAAGCCCTCCCGGGCGAGGGCAAAGCGCCTCATCGAGAACAGGCGCTCGGCGCGGGCCAGTTCAGCCGCCACCCGCGGGCTGCCCGCCACGACGGGGTCGCGGCCGGCGCCGGCGATCTCCCGGGCGGCGGTCGTGCCGGCCTCGGTGGCCGGGAATTCGTAGTAGAGACGCGTCCAGGCCTCTGCCGCACGGCCGGTCTGCCCCAGGGCCGTGGCCAGTTGCGCCGTCTTGAGCAGCACCTGGTCTGCGGGCACGACCACCGGCGCATCCAGCGCCGCATAGATCGCCAGCGCCGCCGCGCCGTCGCCGGCGAGTTCCGCGACCTCGGCCTCGCGCACGGCCGCCCGTTCCGCCAGCGCGCTGCCCGGCTGAGCGGTCCGGACTGCGGCGAACGACTTGCGGGCAGCCTCGTACCGCTTGTCCGCGAGATCGATGAGTCCCAGCAAGTACGTGGCGTGATGGCGCAGCGGCGTACCCGCGAGCGCCGGCGGCCTGACGAGCGCCCGCACGCCGGCGGACTTGCCCGCGGCGATCGCCGTGGCGGCCTTGGCGAGGTCCGCCGCCGCGGCGCGCGCGGCGGCCGTGCCGGGCTTCGCGCTTGCAGGCGGGACGAACCAGTAGTGATCGGGCGACGCGGGCAGCGGCGGGTGTGCGGTCGGACGCAGGTCCACGGCCGCGTCGGCATCAGCCGGCGCCTGCCGTGTGGAGGACATGCTGGCGGGCCGCACCGCAGCACCGGCCAGCAGGCATATGCCGATTGTCAGGATGAACCGTCGCACGCGCTCGTGTATCCGCCTTCTCTCTCTATCTTGCACCGAGCAGCGTGGGATCGCCACCCGCGAGGGTCCGCACAAGTTCCTGGCCGAAGAAGTCGGCCTTCAGCCGTACTTGCACGGGGACGCGTTCCTCGTAGAGGTGCTGCGCCCGCTCGATCTCGGGCCGGAGCCGCTCGAGCAGGTTGCGGTTGCGGCGTCCCTCATTGACGGCCGCTTCGTGGTACAGCTTGATTTCCGACACCAGGAGCCGCGCGTAGCGCCGCGCCGCGTCTTCGTCTTCGTCGCCTGACGGCTGGAACGACCGCGTGTGCGGGGCGTAACGCGGCGTGGGCGCCGCGTCGGGAACCGTCGGCGGCGCCAGGGGCGGAGCCGGCGGGCTTGGCAGCGGCGCCGTCGCGGCCGGCGCCTGCGACGGCGCGGGCAC
>CAYNDV010000120.1:0-13348 GCA_964396055.1 uncultured Vicinamibacterales bacterium
TCGCCTGGGCTGCGACGCGCGGCGTCGTCCACGCCGCGCCGCACATCCCGATCGCGCTGCAGCTCTATTCGGTGCGGCGGGATTGCGCCGCCAACTTCGATGCCGCGCTGGAGCAGGTGGCGGCCATGGGGTTCGACGGCGTCGAGTTCGCCGGCTACTACCACTACGCGGACAAGCCGGCCCAGTTGCGCGCGCGCCTGGACGCGCTGAAGCTGAAGGCCGCCGGCACACACCTCCGGATGGACGTGCTGCGCGGCGATGCGTTGAAGGCCACCATCGACTTCCACCTGGCCATCGGCTGCCGGTTCCTGGTGTGCCCCGGCGACGCGGCCTTCACCGACCCGGCCAGGTACCAGGCCTACGCCGAGGAAATGACCCGACTGGCCGACGCGCTGCGGCCCCACGGCCTGTTCACCGGCTACCACAACCACGTGAACGAGTTCAAAACGGTGGACGGCAAGACGTTCTGGGATCAGTTCGCCGAGCGCACCCCCAAGGACGTCATCCTGCAGCAGGACTGCGGCTGGACGATGGCTGCGGGCCTCGACCCGGCCGCCTACATCCGCAAGTACCCCGGCCGGTCGAAGTCGCTGCACTACAAGCCCACGGTGCGTGAGGGTGACGCCGGGAAGAAGGCGATCTTCGGGCAGGACTCCGTCGACTGGAAGGCCGTCTACGAGGCGAGCCGGACCGCCGGCGGCACCGAGTGGGTCGTCCTCGAGCAGGAGATCTACCCCGACGGCAAGACGCCGATGGACTGCACGCGCGAGTCGCTGGCGGGCCTGAAGGCGATGCTCGCCGCCCTGTAAGCCGACACGTCCCGGTGCCGGGTCCGGCTCAGCGGAGCCGGATCCGCGCCGTCACCGGGAAGTGGTCCGACGGCGTGCGGCCGTCCACCGCATCGCGGAGGATGGACGCCTCAAGCACCTCCGCCCCCGGCTCCACGAACACGAAGTCGATCTTGTCGCCCCGCGTCTGATGCGGGCTGAACCCCGAGAAGGTACCGACCTCCCGCGCATCGGGGTGCACGATCCGGAAGCTGTCGCGGAAGGCGGCCGCCATGGCCCGTGCGGCGGGATTCTGCTCGCCGGCATTGAAGTCGCCGGTGACGATCGCCGGCGCCTTCGGGTCCCGCGCCGCGATCGTCGCCAGCAGCAGCGCCACGCTGCGCTCGCGCGAGGACTGCGACTCGTGGTCGAGGTGCACGTTGTAGAGGTAGAACGACGGCCCCTGGTCGTCCTCGAAGAACGCCCACGTGCAGATCCGCTCGATCCGGTTGCCCCACGACGTGGACTTCACCACGCCGGGCGTGTCCGAGAACCAGAACGTGTCGGTGCGGCGCGCCTGCAGGCGGGCGGTGCGGTAGACGACCGCGGCGTACTCGCCGGCACGCCGCCCGTCGGCCCGGCCCACGCCCACGTAGGCGTACCCGGGCACGGCGCGCAGGATCTCGTCGATCTGGCCGTGCAGCGCTTCCTGCAGGCCGATGACATCGGGCTGCTGACGCTGCAGCAGGGCGAACAGCTGCTCGCGCCGCTTCAGCCAGTGGTTCTCGCCATCGGCCGCCGTGCCGTAGCGGATGTTGAACGTCATCACGTGCAGCGGCGCCCCGACCGGCTGGTCCTGAAGGGCCGGCAACGCGACCGGCAACGCCAGCCCCGCCAGCACCACGACTCCCGGCAGCCACCATCTCCATCGTCCCTTCATTCGCTTCTTCTCCGTGCTCCGTGTCCCTTCTTGCTTCTTGCTTCTTGCTTCCTACCTCACGTCCACCCCAGCCCCGCAGCCCCGCCCCAGGGCCTCGCGCGCGATGGGCAGCACGGAGGCGGCAATGGCGCGATTCGACGCCGCGTCGCCGTGCGCGTCCGCCCGGCTGTTCACGGCCGCGTAGGTCGGGATCAGGCGCACGGCACCCGGATGGCGCGCGCGTACCCGCGACACCAGGGGGCGGCCTTCATCGAAGGCCACGATCGTGACGCGCCGATCCTCGAGCAGGTGCGCGAGGTCCCGATCGAATCGGTCGTAGTCCGGCGGCGGCGCCGGGCGCGCGAGCCCGGCGGTGTAGAGGTACAGCCGCAGCGCCAGGCGCGGCGGGGATCGGTGCTGCAGGCGGCGCCACGGGAAGGGTCCGTCGGCGTCGTTCTCCAGCATGAGGTACAGGTAGACGTCGCCCGGCACGTCGCGCACGGTGCGCAGGACGTCGCCGGCGTTGTAGCCGGCCGTGCCCGCATTGACCACGCCCACGCCGGGCAGCCCCGCCGCCACGAGGTTCGCCCAGGTGTCGGCATCATCCACCCCGTGGCCGAAGGTGACGCTGTCGCCGGCGAGCACGAGGGTACAGGGTGCCCCGACGGCACTGGCGGGCACCCGCCGCGTGCCATCGGGCAGGATTGTCGCGCTCCACGACGACAGCCGGTAGGTGCCCGGCGCACTCGTGTAGCCGCGCGGGCTCTCCCGGAACGAATCGTAGATGGTCTGCAGGTCGCGGTGATAGGCCAGGACACCCCACGGATCGGCCGCCCGCAGGGTGGCTTCGACTACGGCATGGGCGGCCACGGCACCCAGCAGGGCCAGCGCCACGGTGCGCGCGCGCCGCGTCACCGGCGGGTCCCCGGCCCGGAGAGGCGTGAACGGACGACCATCAGGCCGCCATCCTACCTCACACGCGGCGCCCGGCAGAACGCCAGGCGCCGTCAGACGCCGGCCAGCTCGAAGACGTCCCGCAGCTGCTGCGCCGCCTGGGCGTCGGGCGTCCAGTGCCACCCGTAGGGTTCGTCGGAGGGGTCGAACGTCCACACGCCGGGCGCCAGTCTCGTGTCGGCCTCGTGAACGTGCGGCCGGGCGAGGAACCGCTCTTCATGCCAGCGCGCGCCACGGTCGACCGCCTCGAGCACCGCCGCCCGGTCAAACGGCTTGGAGAGGTAATCGAACGCGCCCAGGCCGGCCCGCGCCAGGCGCACGACGCCGCTCTCGTCACCAGTGATGACCACCAGTGCGGCGGACGGGCAGAGGATCCGCAACTGCCTGGCCAGCCAGATGCCGTCACGGCCAGGCATCTGGAGGTCGGTCACCAGCACCCGGGTACCGCTGTCCACGAGCGCCTTCAGCGCTTCGTCGGCGGAGGCGGCTGTCCGGACCCGGTATCCTGCGTCTTCGAGCCAGCGGGCCACGAGCCCCCGCACGGCCTGTTCGTCGTCCACCACCAGCACGTCGGCGATGTTCTGGGTCACTGGGTCCTCCGCGTCCGCACACCCCTGTCAGGGCAAGGATGATGCCAAGCGTTAACGTGCGAATCCTGCGGGGATCCCGCGCACGGGATCCTGCACCCTGTGCGGAGCGGGCGCACTCTCCCCGTGCGCACGCCTGTGCGCCCGGACGCCAGGTTGCGGGTGAGCCGCCGCTGCGATAACGTGCCCGTTGATTGGAGTCGACCTCAATGAACAGCCCCGCCCTGATGAAGAGTGCCGTCCTGATTCTGGCCGCCGCCGCCGGTCTGTCAGCCCAGGGAGCGTCGGTGACCCCCTCCCTGGACACGTCCCTCTACCAGGGGCTGCGCTACCGGGTGATCGGCCCCTTCCGCGCCAGCCGCACCGTGGGCGCCGTCGGCGTCCCCACGCGGCCCAACGTCTTCTTCATGGGCGTCAACAACGGCGGCGTGTGGAAGAGCGACGATTACGGCCGCACGTGGACGCCAATCTTCGATCGAGCGCCCACCGGGTCGGTGGGCGACCTCGCCGTCTCACCCTCGCATCCCGACACCATCTACGTCGGCAGCGGCGAGGGCCTGCATCGTCCCGACCTGGGTGTCGGCGACGGCATCTTCAAGTCGGTCGATGGCGGAGCCACCTGGACCCACGTGGGCCTGCCCGACGTGCAGCAGGTCGGCCGTCTCGTCATTCACCCCGCCAACCCGGACATCGTCTACGTGGCCGGGATGGGCCATCCGTACGGCCCCAACGAGGAGCGGGGCGTGTTCCGCACCACCGATGGCGGCCGCACGTGGACGAAGGTGCTCTACGTGGATCACAACACGGGCGCGAGCCAGGTGGAGCTGGATCCGTCCAATCCGCGGATCGTGTATGCGGCGCTCTGGGAGCACCGCGAGGGCCCCTGGGAGAACGGGAGTTTCTCGGGGCCGAACACGGCCCTCTACAAGTCGATCGACGGCGGCGGCACGTGGCAGAAGTTGACGGCGGGCCTGCCCACCGCCGATCAGGGCCTGAGCCGGATCATCTTCGACGTGGCGGCGTCGGCGCCGAACCGGCTCTACGCGCTGGTGAGCGCCCGCGACCGCGGCGGCGTCTACCGCTCGGACGATGGCGGCGCCACCTGGGCTCGCGTGAGCGACGACCGGCGCCTGGGTGTCGATATCCGCGTCCATCCGGCCGACCCGGACATCGTCTTTGCGGCCGGCACCTGCGAGTACCGGTCCGACGACGGCGGGCGGACGTGGACCGCCATCAAGGGCGCGCCGGGTGGCGATGACCCGCAGCGGCTCTGGATCAACCCCCTGCAGCCGGACATCATGCTGCTGACCGGGGACCAGGGCGCCGCGGTGACCGTCAACGGCGGCCGGACCTGGAGTTCGTGGTACAACCAGCCCACGGCCCAGCTCTATCACGTCACCACCGACAACCAGTTTCCGTACTGGGTCTACGGGGGCCAGCAGGAGAGCGGCGCGATCGGCATCGCCAGCCGCGGCAACGGCGGCCAGATCTCGCTGCGCGACTGGATGGGCGTCGGCGCGGACGAGTACGCCTACGTGGCCCCCGACCCGCGCAACCCGGACATCATCTACGGCGGCCGCGTGCAACGCTTCAACAGGCGGACGGGCCAGTCGCAGAACGTCGCGCCCGAGGCGCTGCGGTCGGGCCGCTACCGCATCCTGCGGACGATGCCGCTGCTCTTCCACCCGGCCGACCCGGCCGTGCTGCTGTTTGCCACCAACGTGCTCTGGAAGACGACCAGCGGCGGCCAGTCGTGGGAGATCATCAGCCCCGACCTCTCGCGCGAGCGCCCCGAGGTGCCCGGGAGCGTGGGCGATTACCGCACGCCGGCGCTCGAGGCCATGGCCCGGCGCGGCGTCATCTACGCGGTGGGGCCGTCGCCCCGCGACGTCAACGTGATCTGGGCCGGCACCGATGACGGCCTCGTGCACGTGACACGCGACGGCGGCCGGACGTGGGCCAACGTGACGCCGCCCGCGCTGCGGGCGTGGGACAAGGTGTCGCAGATCGTGGCGGGCCACACCGACACGCAGACGGCCTACGCGGCCGTGAACGCGATCCGGCGCGACGACATGCGTCCCCACGTGTATCGCACGCACGACGGGGGGGCCACCTGGACTCGCGTCGTCGAGGGCCTGCCCGCCGCGGGTCCCGTCAACGTCGTCCGCGAGGACCCCGTGCAGCCCGGCTTGCTGTTCGCGGGCACCGAACGGGAGGTGTACTTCTCAATGGACGACGGTGAGCGGTGGCACTCGCTCCGGCAGAACATGCCGGCATCGTCCGTGCGCGACCTCGTCATCCACGGGAGTGACCTGGTCGTGGGGACGCACGGACGGTCGATCTGGATCCTCGACAACATCGCGCCGCTGCGCGAACTGGCGCGGGCGGCGGCCGCCGGGCACGCCTGGCTGTTCGGCCCGCCCGAGGCGACGCGCGTGCGCTGGAACATGTTCAGCGACACGCCCTTCCCGCCCGAGGAGCCGATGGGGCAGAACCCGCCGGACGGCGCGATCCTGGACTACTGGTTGCGCCGGCCGGCTGGAGAGGTGGTGATCGAGATTCTCGGCCCGGGCGGCGACGTGATCCGCCGCTTCTCCAGCCGTGACGAGCCCGAAGCCATCGATCCGACCGGGCTGCCCTACCCCACGTACTGGTTCCGCCCGCCCCTGCGGGTGCCGACACGACCGGGCCACCACCGCCTGGCGTGGGACCTGCGGTACGCCCCGCCGGCGGGCACCAGGCGGCAGTTCTCCATCGCCGCGGTGTACCGCAACACGCCGAGCGGCCCGGTGGGTCCCTTCGTCCATCCCGGGCGGTACACCGTGCGGCTGATCGTCGATGGCGCGGCGCAGGAGCGGCCCCTCGACGTCCGGATGGATCCGCGGGTCACGATCGCGGACGCGGACCTGCGTGATCAGACGGCACTCTCCCTCGCGTGTTACCGCGGCGCGAACGCCGCGGCACGGCTGCGCGAGGCCGTCGATGCCGAGTTGGCGCGGCCGGTCACCGTGTCGGGCGCCATGCGGCGCGAGCGGGTGGCGGCCCTGCGGGGCACGGACCTGCCGGGCGATCCGGACCTGCTCTACGGCCAGATCACCGACGCCCCGGAATCCGTGGAGACGACGGTCAGCCTGCAGGAGAAGTTCCTCTACATGCTGAACCTCTTCCAGCAGGCCGACGCGGCGCCGACCTCGCAGGCCCGCGCGTCGGTCCGGCGCCTGGAGGAGCGGCTGGACGCCCTCGAGCGCCGCTGGCAGGCGCTGCGCGAAGGCCCGCCGGCGCGGTAGACTGTGCGGCAGGAGGAATCCGATGACGTGGAATCGCCGTGAGTTCCTGGTGGGAGGGGCAATGGTGGCGGCCGGGGCGGTCCTGCGGCCTGATGCGGCCGGGTTGTTCGCCCGCGCGGCCGCGCCAGCCTGGCCGATCGGGTGTTTCAACCGGCCGTGGTCGCGCTGGCCGTTTGGCGAAACCCTGAAGGCCGTCAAGGCCGCCGGTTACGGTGTCACCGGCCTGCTGACCCGGTCGAAGACCGACCCCTTCATCAGCGCCGACGCCACCCCCGAGTACCTCGACGGGTTGAAGCAGGCGATCGCGGCCAGCGGCGTGACGGTCAACATGGCCGCCCTCAGCGTCCGCCCGGGCCCGTCGTTCGCCGAACTGATCCGGAGCCTGCACGGTCAGATCGATCATGCCGCCCTGCTGGGCGTGCGGTACGTCATGACATTCGGCATCGACCAGCCGGAGTTCTTCGACGAGTTCTTCCGGGCGATGGCGGATGCGGCGGCGTACGCGGCCGACAAGGGCATCCAGGTGGTGATGAAGCCCCACGGGGGCAGCAGCGGCGCCTCGGAGGAGATCGTCGCCGCCATGAAGAAGGTGGGGCACCCGAACTTCAGGATCTGGTACGACGCCGGCAACATCATCCACTACACGGGCAAGGATCCCGTCGAGGAACTGAAGCCGATCGTCCAGTACGTCACCGGCTTCTGCGCGAAGGACTGCGCCGCGGTGAAGGGCGACGTGATGATCCAGTTCGGCACGGGCAAGGTCGACTTCGCCGGGGTCTTTCGCGTGCTGAAGGCAGCCGGGTTCCAGGGGCCGATCATGGTCGAAGGGTGCGCGCCGGGCGACACCCCGGAGGCGATTGCCCTCAACGCGAAGGCCAACCGGGAGTTCCTGGAGAGGACGCTGGCGGAGGTCTAGGGGCTCGGGGCTCGGGGCTCGGGGCTCGGGGGACTGCCGAACAGTCAGAAGCAAGTATCAAGAAGCAAGAAGGGATCACGCTGTGACGCGGCCGGCGTGGGCCAGCGGCCAGGGGGGCCACGGGCGCGACCAGTAGTGCAGGGCTTCAGCCCTGCCTTCCGCCGCGCCCGTCGTCCTTCAGTGCCCAATGGCCCAACGGCCGAACGGCCTGCCTTGGCCCGACGGCCTACCTGATCAGCGGCTTGTACCCGATCACGTCGTTCCACCATTGCGGGTAGCCGACGGTGTGGCCGTCGACCATGCCCATGGCGTACTTGCCGAGCAGGGTATCGCCGAGCTTCAGCCAGTCCTGCTGCCAGGCCGTCGCGTTGGCGGCCCCGTACTGCGTGAGCAGGTTGAGGGCGGCCTGGGGGTCCTTCGCGTGCAGCTGCGCGGCGGTCTCGAGCACCCTGGGCGTCAGCACGTAGAGCGCGCTCAGGCGCGGTTCGCGAGCGGCGTTGACGTGCTTGATCGCCTCGTTGAAGTGCAGCTCGGCCATCTGCTGCACGTAGATGTTCGTCCAGAACGCCGACTCGCGGTCGAACGCCCCGTAGCGGTCGCCGCGGCCCAGGAACGCCGGCAACTCGGTCATGGCGGGCCAGAGCGGCGTGAGGTACGACGTGGCCGGGCCGCCGTAGGCGAACCAGCTCGTGCCGCGCATCGGCTCCGGCAGTGAGGCGTGCACCTGGCCGATGTGCAGGTAGTAGGTGCGCTGCACGTTGATGGACCGCTCGAAGGAGCCCTTGCCGCCGCGGTTCACGTACCGGTACGGCGTGCCCCACGGGCCGGCGGCCGGCCCCTTGGTCATGTCGTACGGCGTGCCCTCGTAGTAGTCCGCCTGGATCTTCCGGATGTCCTCGAGGGTCAGCGCCTTGTCGGGCTTCACCGAGAACGGGTAGTTCTCGAGCGTGGCCGGCAGCTTGAGGGACGGCGCAATCAGGTCGTACACGCGCCACTCCCGGCGCGACGAGGTCACCGGCTCGTCGGGGGCGTAGACCTTGGCCACCTGGAAGGGCTTGCCGGCTTTCGGGTCGAACCAGCCCTGTTCGACGGCAAACGACACGATCTTCGGCGACGCGAGCACGTTCGCCGTGTCGGCCGGGTTGATCTCGCCGATGCGGGCCCGGTTCGCCGCCACGAAGACGTGGTCTTCGGGGATGCGCACCGCCGCCCAGATGTCGCGGCCGTAGAACTCCACCACCCACGTCTCGGTGCCGTCGGTGACGGTCATCGTCTCGCCGCCGCCGCCGGTCTCGGTGAGGAACCCGAACTCCTCGACCAGCTTGCCCATGATCTGCACGGCCTGGCGGGCCGTGGCGGCACGCTCGAGGGCGACGTCCTGGGCCATCCAGCAGTCGATGAGCCCGTCGCCCTTGGTCCACATCACGTCCTTGACCTTCTTGCCGTAGTCGGTCGCGGTGTCGATGCTGAAGGTGGACTCGGCAATCGCCACGCCCTTCTCGTTCATGAACGAGTAGCGCGACATGAAGTACCGGTAGGTGTGCTTCACCTGCGGCATCTCACCCAGCACGTTGCCGCCTTCACGGGTATGCCCGTTGGCGACGATCTTCCGCACGGCGCCCTCGGGCCAGTCGGCGGCCGGCACGATGCGCAGCGGGTAGTCGGCCACGCTGGAATCGTCGTTGTGCGTGATGATCGCCGACCCGTCCACGGTGGCTTTCCGGCCAACGCCAAGAATCGTGCACGCATCGAGCACCGGCCCCCACTGCACGGCCGCCACCACGATGAGCACCCACGCCATGCCCTTCGACACTCGTCTCATGCGCTCCCCCTCGTCCCGCGTGTCCCGCCCGTCACCCCACCATCCGTCCGGCCGTGCGCCCGGCAGGGCTGAAGCCCTGCACCACAGTCCATCGGCTTTCCCATGGCCCCGCGCGTCAGTGTCTTCCTTTGCCCCTTGCCTCGAGCCTCGAGCCTCTAGCCTCTAGCCTCTAGCCTCTAGTTGAGATGCACCCGCCTCGGATCCGCCTTCGCGGGATCGTGCAGGAACGCCCCGACCCCTTTCTCCATCACGTCGGCATACGTCGGCCACGTGACGCCGATCGACTTGTCCGGGAAGAACTCACCCATCTGGACGATCACCTCGAGGGCGCCCGACAGGTGCCGGCCCACGCGGTAGTCCATCGTGGCCCCCGTCTTCATGTCGTACTCGGCGTAGAGCAGCCCCCGGTCGGCCGCGGTCTGCATGAACTCGTCGCGGCCGGTCAGCATGAGGTCCTCGGTCATCGGCCCGACGAACTTGTCGATGAACGGCTCGGGCGTCTCCATCAGCACGGCGAGGCTGTCGGTGAAGTCGCCCACCTCGCGGTGCGTGAGGCCCCGCAGGCTCGTCGGCGACGTCTCGGTCTTCATGGGGAACTGGCCCGCCGACAGCATCATCGCCGCCATCATGCACAGCTCCTCGGCCCGCTGGTGGCAGACGTACGTGCTCACCACGGGATAGCCCATCGACGCCTCGTGCACGTCGATGGTCATGTCGATGCGCTCGCGGCGGATGAGCTCGCTGATGGCGAACGAGGTTCGTTCCGTCAGGTTCCCGTCGGGCCGGCCCGGGAACGTCCGGTTGATGTTCCGGCTGTCCTGGTAGGCCAGGTTCTGCGTGGACGGGTAGTGGACGAACGTGAACGGGTCGGGCCACTGGTCGAGGGGATTGGTTTCGCGGTCGCCAATCCGGTACTGCTTCACCCCCCAGGGCGTCGTGATCCGGAAGTACGGGGGGTAGGCGTTGCCCAGCATGCCCAGCGTGGCCGCGCTCATGTTGGCGCGGGGGATGACGAACACCCGGCCCTTCGTCACGGCGATGTTCTCGAGCACCACGTACGCCATCAGGCTGGTCGCAGGCTCGTAGGGGTGAGTGCCGGCCAGGATCAGCACCGACCCGCCGGGCACGCCCGAATCGAAGACGTAGACGGGCGCGTCCATGACGGTGCCGGCGATGCCGTCGAACCAGGTGCTCAGCGGCGCCTGCGTGGTCAGGCCCGGCGCCACCACCACGCTCTCGCGGTACGCGCGCAGCCCCCGGATGTCGGCCGTGCCCGCCACCATCAGCACCGTCACCGCGGCCAGCAGGCCGACGCGCCTGGCGACCAGGGCCGCCGACCCGGTGGCTGCCAACCCGCCCTGCCTCGTGTCTGCTCCCATGGTCCTCACCTCACTTGATGTGCAGCGCGCGGAGGATGAACGGGATCAGCGCGTAGGCATAGACGATGTCGTACGCCAGCCCGGGCCTGGTCGTCCGCTTGAAGAGCCGCGTGAGCAGCAACACCGCGACCGCCGCAGACAGCAGGAAGTAGAACTGGTGGATGAGTTCCTGGAGGAGGATCATGGTCGGGGTTCACGGTTCAGGGTTCGCGGTCTAGTACACGACGAGCCCCGCGAACAGCCGCGGGGCCATCAGCATCGTCAACGCCACGACGCCCATGATGAGCCAGGGCACGGCCGTCGCCTTCAGGAACGACCCGTACGTGCCCGTGTAGCCCACCGTCTCGATGGCCGTCCGCCCGACGATGCGCGAGGGCGGCAGGCAGTCACCGAGGGCGAACAGGAAGCTGAAGGCCGCCGCGACCACGGTCACGTTGGCGCCCACGGCATTGAACACGAAGATGAGCGGCGTGCCCAGGATGACGGCGCTCCCGAATCCGAGCGATCCCTGGGCCAGCGGACAGACCAGCAGCGACGTGGCGTAAATGCCCACGATGGGCAGGGCGACGAAGCTGATCGCGATGAGGCCGCGCACCCCGGTGGCCGCCAGGATGTTCACCAGGACGCCGACGCTGATCATCGTCGCCACCAGCGGGAAGACCTGTTCGACGGTCTGGTTGACCACCTCGAGCCAGCGTCGCGCCGGCCGGCGCAGCGGGTCGATCGCGACGGTGGCCGCCGCGCAGATGAGGAAGATCAGCGGGAACCCGAGCGTGGGCACCACGAAGGCCGCGTATTTCGCCGCCAGCGCGAGGGCGAGCAGGATGACCAGCGGCATGGCCGCGCGCCACCACGTCATGCCTGGCGGCAGCGGCGGCAGCCCCGCGAGGATGGCCTCCTTCGCCTGCGGCACCGCCCCCCAGCCCAGGTAGATCACCGTGGCGGCAGCCGTGACGAGCACGGGCACCAGCAGCACGAGATCGAAGCCCACGTACGGCATGTTGGCGCCGGCCGCCATCAGCATGGCCCAGACGTTGATGGGCGGCGCCACGGCCGACAGGATGCCGAGCATGAACACGAAGGCGGCCACGCGGGCCTCGGCCAGGCCCATCAGCCGCAGCACCGCCGCCACCAGGCCGCCGACCACGAGCACCGACACCACGCCGGCGCCCGTGAGCGCCCCGGGCACCAGCATCAGCAGGGCGAGCACCAGCATCAGCAGCCACTTGTGGCGATGCAGGCGGGTCACCAGCGCGCGCACCAGCGCGTTCATGGCACCCACCTCCGCGTAGGCGTTCATGAACACGCACGCGGTGATGAAGATGAACGCCAGGTCGAGGAACGTGAACGTGCCCTCGACGAAGAGGTGCGCCGGGAACCCGAGGCCCGCCACCAGCGCCCCCACCAGCGCGGTGACCACCATCGACAGCTCAGGCGACCGCAGCCGCCAGCTGCACAGGGCGAAGGTCACCACCATCGCCGCCAGCGTGTAGGACGTCGTGACGTACGTGCTCACTGCGCGTACATCCCCTTGACGACGTCGCGGAAGTCCAGCGCGTCGTCGATGAAGGTCAGGGGCGCGCCGGATTTCTTCGCGATGGCGTCGAACCGGCCGTCCTCGTTGCCGTCCTTCTTGATCACCAGGTAGTTCGCGAAAGGCGCCACGGCGTCGATGCAGCGCTCGTCGGCCCCGCCCGGCTTGCCGCGCCGCACCTTGCCTTCCAGGAGCACGGCCACGATCTGGATCTTGAGCTTCCGTGCTTCGGCGATCATCGCCGTCAGGCGATCGACCTCCTGATCGATGGTGATGCCGGACGCGCCCAGGCCCTTCGCCGTCGAGCCGATCACGACGAACATCGTCTTGAACGGCTTGGTCTTCAGGTCGGCCGGTTGCGGCTCGGCGTTGTACTCGAAGTCGGTGACCACCTTCGCCTGCTGCGTGAGCAGGCGCACCATCTTGGCGCCGGGGCCCTGACCGGCATTCGTGATGAGCAGCGGCGTGCCGCCCTTCACCGGCGCCGCGCCCGACACCGCCGCCTGCGCGGGCACCGCCAGGCCCAGCGCCATCACCGCCATCGCGAACCGCACCCGTCGTGTCATGACTGCTCCTTTATCAATCCCGGATTGATTTCCGTTCGATCATGCGGAAATCAATCCGGGATTGTTCTGTCGCCGCTCCGTTCGATCCTGCGGAAATCAATCCGGGATTGATTGTCTCGAATCGTATGGCAAACCGTTCTCCCGCGCCAGCCCGCGGGCATGGAGCAGGTGGACGATCGGCACGCCCCGGGCGGCGAACTCGAACACCAGGCCCCGGACGGGCGACTCGGGCAGCACAGGCACCCGCCGCACCAGCCCGGCCGGAATCGCCAGCGACGCGGGCGTGTCGCCGAAATTGGCCGACGCCCCGCCGATGTTCACGAAACACCGGATGGGCCTCCCACCCGCCGCCGCCTCGAACACGCGCAGTCGCTCGCGGATGTTCGCGGCCAGCGTGCCGCCGCCGACGACGGGCAGCTCCGACCGGCGCGCTTCGTCCAGCAGGCTGGTCCCGTCTTCGTCGAAGAGCACCCCGCGCCCGCTGTCGTCGCGCCCCCCCGGGGCCACGGCGGCAAAGCGGTACGGCAGCAGGCCTGCGGCCCGCAGGGCATCGAGCATGTCCACGAACGTGAACCCGGGCAGGTTGGCGCCGTACATCGACGAGCCGACCGAGTAGA
>CAYNDV010000120.1:13448-14690 GCA_964396055.1 uncultured Vicinamibacterales bacterium
ACCAGTCCGCCAACCACCGCGGCCGCCAGGGCCCACGCCGCGGTGCGCAGGGTCACTGCTTGACCAGCTCCACGCGCCGGTTACGCGCCCGCCCGGCATCCGTATCGTTCGTCGCCACCGGCGCGAACGGCCCGTTGCCGAAGCTCCGCAGGCGCGCCGCGGCGATGCCGTGCGTCTTCACGAGCGCCTGAACGACGGCCTCCGCGCGGTCCTGCGACAGCTTCATGTTGGCCTCAACGGCGCCGACGCCGTCCGTGTGCCCCACCACGAACACCTTCAGCGCCGGGTCGGCCGCCAGCAGTTTCGCCACCTCGGCCAGGGCCGGCTCGGACTCGGGCTTGATCACCGCCTTGGCGGTGTCGAAGTAGATGCCTCCCACCGTGACGTGGCCCGTCGTCTTCAGGTCGCTGGCAAGGGCGGCCGCGTTGGCCGTGATGTCCTGCGCCATGGCCTGTTTCTCGACGATGTAGAACCCGTACTTCCCCGTGAACTCCGCCGTGAGATCGACCCAGTACTCCTTGTCCGCCTGCACGATCTGGAACGTCGCGCGGTTCTTCGTCGAGACGATCACCTTGCCGCCGATCTTCGCGACGGCGTTCTCGAAGTTGCGGATGATCTGCAGTTCGCTGGGTTTCGTCTTCGCCGCGGCCTGCGGGTAGTACCGCAGCAGCCACAGGCGGCCCTCGACGGCGGTCTTCTGGCCGTTGGGCGCCAGGAACTCGTGGGCGTCGAAGGTCTTCTCACTGCAGCTATGAATCCAGGAATCCGGCATCCGCGTGAACAGCGGGTGATCCGTGCACCCCCTGGTGTCCTTCTGCACCACCTGCGCCGACGCGCCGGCCACCCCGGTCAGCCACACCAGGACGACGGCCAGAACGATCTTCATGGGTCTGCCCTCCACGGGTCGGCAGCGCCCGAGCCAGGCCCGGACCTGCGGTCCGCTCCACACGCACCGGCCCGGCGGCGGTTCACCGGCCGGCCGGCGCGAGAGTCAGGGGGCGCAGCGTGATTCTACCGGAGAAACCGGCGGCCGGGCGCCGCGCCGACGCTGCTGACGTTGTAGGCCACGTCAACCATCGAGAACTCGCCGTAGACGTATTCGCCCGACGGCGGGTGCCAGCGCGTCTCGCCCGACGCGGCCAGGCGGTACGGCCCGAAGATGCCGTAGGCGCCGATCGGCGTCGAGAACCGCCACCGGTTGAACCCCTTGCCGTCCGGCGTCAGCGCGAGCCGGTCGTCCGA
>CAYNDV010000121.1:0-14095 GCA_964396055.1 uncultured Vicinamibacterales bacterium
GAGAAGAACCTGCAGGACGAGGTCCGCATCCTCCACGACGAGGTGAAGAAGCGGGTCGTCGTGATGCTGCAGGGCCAGACGCTGCGCGCCGATCTCTACGACGACGACGGTCGCGAGCGGCTGCTCAAGAAGGGCACCGCGCTGACGACGGAGGTGCTCGAGGGCCTGCCCTACACGGCGCTGGTGCGCGCCAAGCTGGCGTCCGATGATGCGCGGCTGGAGAGCGACCTGCGGGCCCTCGAGGAGCGGACCGAGCGTCAGGTGGAGGTCATCCGGCAGGTCTTCGAAGAGAAGAAGGAAAAGATCCGCCGGGGCGACGAGCTGCCCCCGGGCGTCATCAAGCTGGTCAAGGTCTACGTGGCGATGAAGCGCAAGCTGTCGGTCGGCGACAAGATGGCCGGCCGCCACGGCAACAAGGGCGTCATCGCGCGCATCCTCCCCGAGGAGGACATGCCGTACCTGCCGGACGGCACGCCGGTGGAGATCGTGCTGAACCCCCTGGGCGTGCCGTCGCGCATGAACGTCGGCCAGATCCTCGAGACGCACCTCGGGTGGGCGGCCCACGCCCTCGGGCTGTACTTCGCGACGCCGGTCTTCGATGGCGCCACCGAAGGCGAGATCAAGCAGTGGCTGGAGCGCGCCGGCCTGCCGGGGGGCGGCAAGACGCGCCTCTTCGACGGCATGACGGGTGACGCCTTCGAGCAGGACGTGACGGTGGGCTATATCTACATGCTCAAGCTGTCGCACCTGGTCGACGACAAGATCCACGCCCGGTCGATCGGGCCCTACTCGCTGATCACCCAGCAGCCCCTGGGCGGCAAGGCGCAGTTCGGCGGCCAGCGCTTCGGGGAGATGGAGGTCTGGGCGCTGGAGGCCTACGGCGCCGCGCACATCCTGCAGGAGCTGCTGACCGCCAAGTCGGACGACGTGACCGGCCGCGCGAAGATCTACGAGGCGATCGTCAAGGGCGACGCGTCGTTCACCCCGGGGCTGCCCGAGTCGTTCAACGTGCTCATCCGCGAACTCCAGTCGCTGTGCCTGGACGTCGAGCTGCTGAAGACCAAGAAGAAGCCACTGCCGCCTGAGGAGCCGGAGCCCTCGGCCGAGCCCGTTCTGACAGAGGTGTAGACGCACCCATGAGACCAAGCTTCGACACGAAGGGTTCGTTGATGGCGGACTTCGACGCCATCCGCATCAGCCTGGCGTCGCCCGACAAGATCCTGTCGTGGTCACACGGCGAGGTCACCAAGCCCGAGACGATCAACTACCGCACCTTCAAGCCCGAACGCGACGGGCTGTTCTGCGCGAAGATCTTCGGGCCGATCACGGACTGGGAGTGCCTCTGCGGCAAGTACAAGCGCATGAAGCACCGGGGCGTGATCTGCGACAAGTGCGGCGTCGAGGTGACGCAGGCCAAGGTGCGCCGCGAGCGCCTCGGCCACATCACCCTGGCCACTCCCGTGAGCCACGTGTGGTTCTTCAAGGGGCTGCCGAGCCGCATCGGCCACCTGCTGGACATTTCCCTGCGGGACCTCGAGCGCGTGCTCTACTTCGAGGCCTACGTGGTGGTGGACGCGGGCGACACCGAGCTGAAGCCGAATTCGCTCCTCAACGAGGAGCAGTTCCGGAAGGCCCGGGAGGACTACGGGCACCGGTTCAAGGCCCAGATGGGCGCCGAGGCGATCAAGGAGCTGCTGCGCCGCGTGGACGTGGAGCAGATGGCGTCCGACCTGCGCGAGAAGATGCGCGTGGAGCAGTCGGCGCAGAAGAAGCTGAAGTTCGCCAAGCGGCTCAAGGTCGTGGACGCGTTCCGCAAGTCCACCAACCGGCCCGAGTGGATGATCCTCGACGTCATCCCCGTCATCCCGCCCGAGCTGCGCCCCCTGGTGCCCCTCGACGGCGGCCGGTTCGCCACCTCGGACCTCAACGATCTCTACCGCCGCGTCATCAACCGCAACAACCGGTTGAAGAAGCTGATCGAGCTGAAGGCGCCGGACGTCATCATCCGGAACGAGAAGCGCATCCTGCAGGAGGCCGTGGACGCCCTGTTCGACAACGGGCGCCGGGGCCGCGTCCTGCGCGGCGCGAACAACCGCCCGCTCAAGTCCCTGTCGGACACCCTGAAGGGCAAGCAGGGCCGCTTCCGCCAGAACCTGCTCGGCAAGCGCGTCGACTACTCCGGCCGCTCGGTCATCGTCGTCGGGCCCGAGCTGAAGCTGCACCAGTGCGGCCTGCCGAAGAAGATGGCGCTGGAGCTGTTCAAGCCGTTCATCTACAACAAGCTCGAAGAACGGCAGATGGTCCAGACCATCAAGCAGGCCAAGGAGATGGTCGAGCAGCAGAAGGCCGAGGTGTGGGACATCCTCGAGGAGGTCATCCGCGAGCACCCGGTCCTGCTGAACCGCGCGCCGACGCTGCACCGCCTGGGCATCCAGGCCTTCGAGCCGCAGCTGGTCGAGGGCAAGGCCATCCGGATCCACCCGCTGGTCTGCACGGCGTTCAACGCCGACTTCGACGGCGACCAGATGGCGGTGCACATCCCGCTGTCGCCCGAGGCGCAGATCGAGGCCTCGGTCCTGATGATGTCGTCGAACAACGTGCTGTCGCCGGCCAACGGCGCGCCGATCGCCGTGCCGTCGCAGGACATCGTGCTGGGGTGCTACTACCTCACGAAGGCGAAGCCCGGCGCCCGGGGCGAGGGCCGCGCCTTTGCGTCCACCGAGGACGTGCTGCTGGCGCTGGCCTCCGGCGAGGTCGAGACCCTGACGCCGATCCGGCTGCGGTACACCGGCGACCTGCTCGACCTGACGGCGTCGCGGGACAACCAGGACGTGCTGCACACCGAGCGGCAGGCCGTCGCCAAGAAGGTCATCAACACCACCGTCGGGCGCGTCATCCTGAACGATGCGATGCCGGCGCAGATGCCGTTCGTGAACGGCCTGCTGAAGAAGAAGGGCCTCCAGCAGGTGGTCCAGTACTGCTACCTGCACTTCGGCCTCGAGCTGACCGTGAAGATGCTCGACAGCCTGAAGGAGCTCGGCTTCCAGTACGCGACGCGGTCCGGGCTCTCCATCGGCATCGACGACCTGATCGTGCCGGCCGAGAAGGAGAAGCTCGTCGACGAGGCGCGGCAGGAGGTGATCCGGGTCGAGCAGCAGTACCTCGAGGGCGCGATCACCAACGGCGAGCGCTACAACAAGGTCATCGCCATCTGGTCGGACGTCACCGAGAAGATCGCCGACAAGATGTTCGGCGGCATGCAGACCACCGACAGCGAGGGCGACAAGTTCAACGCCGTCTACGTCATGGCCGACTCGGGCGCCCGCGGCAGCAAGCAGCAGATCCGGCAGCTGGCGGGCATGCGCGGCCTCATGGCCAAGCCGTCGGGCGAGATCATCGAGACGCCGATCACGTCCAACTTCCGTGAAGGCCTCACGGTGCTGCAGTACTTCATCTCGACGCACGGCGCCCGCAAGGGCCTGGCCGACACCGCGCTCAAGACCGCGGACTCCGGCTACCTGACGCGCCGCCTCGTCGACGTGGCGCAGGACGTGATCATCTCCGAGCACGACTGCGGCACCCTCGACGGCATCGAGGCGCAGGCCATCATCGAGGGTGGCGAGACCATCGAGCCGCTGCGCGACCGCATCATCGGCCGCGTCACCCTCGAGCGGGTCGCGGACCCGTTCACCGACGAGACCATCTGCGAGGCCAGCCGCGAGATCACCGAGGATCTCGCCGCCGCCATCCAGGACGCCGGCATCGAGCGCGTCAAGATCCGCTCGGTGCTCACGTGCGAGTCGCGCCGCGGCGTGTGCGCCAAGTGTTACGGCCGCGACCTCGCCACCGGCCGGATGGTCGAGCTCGGCCAGGCCGTGGGCGTCATCGCCGCCCAGTCGATCGGCGAGCCCGGCACGCAGCTCACGATGCGCACGTTCCACATCGGCGGCACCGCGTCGCGGGTGGCGGAGCAGTCCACCCTCGAGTGCAGCCATGCCGGCACGGTCCGGTTCCACGGCCTGCAGACCGTCACGGGCCGCGCGACCTCCGAGACCAGCGGCGATCTCGTGGTCATGAACCGGAACGGCTCCCTCGTCATCCAGGACGACAAGGGCCGCGACCGGGAACGCCACCAGCTCGTGTACGGCGCCCGCCTCAAGGTCAGGGACGGCGAGCACGTCGAGGCCAACACCGTCCTGGCCGAGTGGGACCCGTACACCGTGTCCATCCTCTCGGACGGCACGGGCGTCATCCGGTTCCGCGACATCGTCGAGGGCCTGACGGTTCACGAGGAGGTCGACGAGGTCACGGGCCTCTCGCGCTACATCATCATCGACTCGCCGGACGAGAAGAAGCAGCCGGCGATCGAGGTCAAGCTCAAGGACGGCCAGACCCGCCGCTTCCACATGCCCTCCCGGGCGCACCTCATGGTGCGCGACGGCGAGGAGGTGTTCGCCGGCGACGTCCTGGCCAAGATCCCCCGCGAGACCACGAAGACCAAGGACATCACGGGCGGCCTCCCCCGCGTCGTCGAGCTGTTCGAGGCCCGCAAGCCCCGCGACCCGGCGATCATGAGCGAGATCGACGGCATCGTGAAGTTCGGCGGCATCGTGAAGGGCCGCCGCAAGGTGCTGATCGAGCCCGAGGAGCCAGGCGCCGAGCACCGCGAGTACGAAATCCCGCGCGGCGTCCACGTGAGCGTCCAGGAAGGCGAGCAGATCCGGGCGGGCAACCCCCTCATGGACGGGCCCCGCAACCCCCACGACATCCTGGCGGTGCTCGGCGAGAAGGAACTGCAGAAGTACCTGGTCAACGAAATCCAGGAGGTCTACCGCCTCCAGGGCGTGACCATCAACGACAAGCACATCGAGACGATCACCCGCCAGATGATGCGCTGGGTGAAGATCGAGGACGTGGGCGACACCGAGTTCCTCGTCGAGGACGTGGTCGACAAGTTCCGCTTCCGCGAGGAGAACGAGCGCGTCATCCGCGAAGGCCGGCTGCCCGCGAAGGGACGGCCCGTCCTGCTCGGCATCACCAAGGCGTCGTTGTCGACCGAGTCGTTCATCTCGGCGGCCTCCTTCCAGGAGACGACCCGGGTCCTGACCGAGGCGTCGATCTCCGGCAAGGTCGACTTCCTGCGCGGCCTGAAGGAGAACGTGACGATGGGCCGGCTCATCCCGGCCGGCACGGGCTTCGAGCACTACAAGAACGTGCGCATCCCGGCCGACGAGCCGCCGCCGCCGCCGCCGCCGACCGAGGAAGAGCTCGAGCTCGAACGGGAGATGGAGATGGACTACGCGCTCGACCAGGTTGACGTCATCGGCCTGCCAGGCGACGTGAAGGAATAGCCGCGGACGCCGGGGTTGGGCCCCGGCGCCAACGCTGGTAGGATGCGGGCGGCGGTTCGACACGAACCGCCGCCCGTCGTGTTTTCCGGGGCCGGCCGACGCCAGGATCCCGGCGGAGGTCAGGCGTGGCCGAGCGATCGTTGCCCGTCGTGGTCGTGACCCTGGCCCGCAGCGGCGCCGTCGTGGCCCGCGCGGAGGTGGCCGATACGGCTGAGACGCGCCGGCGCGGCCTGCTGGGCCGCGACGGGCTCGCGCCCGGCACCGGGCTGCTCATCCGGCCGTGCGGCGCCATTCACACCTGGTTCATGCGGTTTCCCATCGACGCCGTGTTCCTGCGGCGGGACGGGACGGTCACGCGCGTGCGGACGCGCATCCGGCCGTTCAGGCTGGCCTGGGGCGGGTGGCGCGCCGACGACACGCTCGAACTGCCGGCCGGGGCCGCCGAAGCCGGAGGGATCCGGCCCGGCGACCGTCTGGAGATCGGGCGCGCCTGACGACGACCCGGCGGGCCCTCGCGGCGCGCCCCCGGCCCGGCTACCGGGCCGCGGCTGTCGCGGCCGGTGCCGGCCTGGGCCGCCGGAACATGAACTTCGCCGAGACGTTCAGGACCTTCGCGCCGGCCGCCGCCGTGTACGAGAACTCACCGGCCAGCCGGGACTCGTCGAAGGCGGTGATATCCAGGGTTCCGTAGTCGTTGGGCACGAACCACAGCACCTCCTTGCCGACGATGGCCGAGGTCTGGGCCACGAAGAGGCCCGGCACCGCCTCGTCGACGCGCGAGACCGGCGCGATCTTGTACGTGCCGGGCTTGAAGGGGACGTCTTCGTAGCGTGACCCCATGCCCGGGACCACGGTGATCGTCACACCGTCGGTCCAGCAGCGGACCAGCATCGTCGTGAAGCGGGGGTTCTTCGACATCGCCTGGTCGACGTAGAACCCGATGTCCTCCTCGGACACCTGTTCCTTGGTTTCCTCGCGGGCCTTCCAGATGAAGTAGCGCCGCAGTTCCTCGTCCGTCATCCAGTAGACCGACGCGACGTTCGGCGGGCCGCCCTGCGTGCTGAAACTGGCCTGGACGGCGCCGCTGACGGTGACGTCGCAGCGCCCGTTCGGAAACTCCCTGGACACGGCGGGACCGGACGCCACGGGTGCTTCTCCTTTCCGGCACGCCAGGCTGGCCGAGAGCAGGCCCAGACCGGCTGCCAACACGATCGCACGGCAGAACAGGCGATTCAACGGCTCGCGGTTCATCGGTCGGTCCTCCCCTCCCCGTGGCTTACAACGAACCGAGCCGGTTCCGGCCGCGCGCCCCGACGTCGGCGGCGGGCTTGGTGGCCGGCGCCTTGAGGCGGGCGATGAACTGCATGGCCTCGGCGTAGTGGCCGCCGCCCAGGGCCTGGTCGATGAGGCGGAGGTACGCCAGCCCCTGGATGCCGGGGTCGGTGCCCTGGGCCCCCACGGCGGTGCCGATCTGCCGGCACAGGGGCCAGACCTCGCCGTGGAAGTAGGCCCGCCGCACGGCGGCCTCGCCTGCCGCGGCGATCAGTGCCTGCGCCGCGCCCGTCTGGGCCGGGTAGCTGGGGTACGCCTGCCGGCCGCCGAGCGTCAGCGCCTGCTGCGCGTAGTACTGTGAGAGGCCCAGCTGCAGGCCGGCCCGCACATCGGTGTCGAAGAGGCTGCGCCACGCAGGCGTCGCCAGGAAGTCGACGCGTTCCCAGATCGCCGACTGGTTGACCGACGGCAGGGGATAGGGCCCGCCGCGCAGGAGGCCGAACGCCCACCGGGCGTAGATGTCGATCCGTTCCTTCTCGGTGAACTCCTGGACGACGTGATCCCGGATCCGCCGGTAGGCCTTCAGGTGAACCAGGACCTGGTGGTCCTTCCAGCTCGATCCGTATTCGTCCAGGGCCTTGTTCAGCCCGAGGCCGAAGTTGCGGTTCACGCCCCAATCCACGTCGGCGCTGGCCGGCACGAGGGCCGGCCGGCCGGCCTGAACCGGGAGCAGGCCCCCGCCATCCTGCCAGCCGACGGGCAGCCAGACCGCATCCGGATCCGGCTCAGGCGGGCGGGCCGGCGGAGCGACCGTCCCGGCCGGCGGCGTCTTGCGGTCCTTGCGATCCGTGCCCTGCCAGTTGCCGATGATGCCGTTGACGTAGTCGTTGCGCAGCGTGTTCCGGTTGTTGGCGAGGGCGGCCTGACCCTGCGTGTGGCGCGGATTGTAGGGAGTCGGCGGCAGCGCGGACGGCACGGGCACGACCGTCGGCCCGCCCGGGTTGGCCTGCTGCGCCTGCTGCGCCTGGGCCGCCCAGCTCGGGTGCTCCGGGCAGCCGCTCTGGCGGATCGCGTTGAGCACGTTGACCTGCCCCTCGATGACCCGCACCTTGCCGTCCGGCGTGTACATGATGACCCGGCTCGGCAGCGGCTCCTTGCCCGGGTTGCGCGCGCCGTGGCCATGATTGGCCGTCGACTGCAGGTTGTTGGGCTGCAGGGCGCCCTTCAGGTTGGCGACGTCCTGGATCTCGCGGGTGGTGCCAACGCCGATGACGCCGCCGTTGCGGATCGGATCGCCGGGTTTCGACAGGTTGTTGGTGACCGGGTCCACGTCGCCGACAAACGGGAGGTTGGTGCTCGGGTCGTAGGCGATCTTCCCCGTGATCCGTGTGTCGCCCGGAGGCGGGTCGCCCGCCTTCACCTTGTTGTTGGCGAGGGCCTCGTTGATCGCGTGGTCGTTGTAGGCGCGGGCATCGGCGGCATCGGCCTGCTGCTGGGGCGTCTTGGCCCCGCGCACCTGGTCGCCGATCTTCGATTCCATGGTGTCCATGGGCAGGAACGGAGACCGGTCGCCCGCGCTCTTCTGGTGCTGCTCCGTCGTCTTGCCGACGGCCTGGCCGTTCTGGATGAGCTGCGTGGCTTCGAGCTGGGTGCCGCGATCGAAGAACGTCCCGCCGGTCAGCTCCGCGTGCTTGATCTTCGTCAGGACCATCTCACGCGTCTGACCCATCGACTCGGCGTCCTTGATCATCTGGCCGAGGCCGGGATGCGTGGCCTCGGTCGGGTCGGGCATGCTGGTGAGGGTCTTCACGTAGGCCGGGTCGGCGCCGAGCGGCGTCACCGTGTACGGATCGCGCTGCGCGTTGCCCGTGGCCTTGTTGTAGAGGTTGCTGGCGAGGGCTTCGGCGTTCTTGACGCTGACGTCGATCTGGCCGATGTCCACCAGGTTGCCCGGCTGCTCGAGCGTGTCGCGCACGGCCTTTGCCGACGGCGCGTTGGCGAGGTAGTCGCCGAGCGAGCGGCCGGTGCTGTTGGGGTCGGCGGGGTCCTTGAGGCCCGCGAACTTCGTGCTCATCACCTTCTGGGTGATGAGGTTGGTGGCGATCTCCCAGCCGGCGTCCTCCGCGCCGTTGATGGTGTAGGTCGTCGTGACGCTGGTCACCGTGTCGGCGATGCCAATCGCGTTGCTGGCCTGCTGGCCGAACTGCGACGCCGCGGCGCCCATGTTCTGCCAGGCGCCCGGTGTCATCCCCCCGGCGTAGGCGGACACCGCGGCGGTCGTGACGCCCACGACCACCTGCTTGATGCGGCCGTCCGGGAGCAATTGGTCGGCGGCCGTGCCGACCACCAGGCCGGCGGCCTTTCCGGTCACGTAGCCCGTCGGATTGCCGATCGCCGACGCTGTCTCGAACGAGATCTGCCGGATGTCCGCGGCCTCGCTCATCGCCTGGTCGGCGGCGTCGGCCATGATCGACGCCGAGTTGCCGCGGATGCGGTTCGTCTGGTTCTCGTACCGCCGCGCGCGGTTCATGGCGTCGTTGAAGCCGGCGATGTCTCCCGCGTTGAGCCGCTGCTCGGCCAACTGAGCCCACTGGCGGGCCTGGTCGTGCGAGCGGTCCGCCATCTGGTTGAGATCGTCCTGGCGGTTGACGAGATCGCGGTTGGCGCTGAACAGGCTGGTGGCGTTCCACAGACGCACGCCCTTCTCCTGCCAGCTGAGATCGGGAGCCTTGTTCGAGTTCCAGCGGTTGTTGAACGAATTCAACATGTTCCGCGCGTTGGCCAGGCGCGGATCCCCTGGCAGGGCCGGCAGGTTGGGTCCGCGGACCAGCCCGGGCTTTCCGGGCGGCGCCTGCACTAGGCCCTGCGCGACGCCCGCATCGCGCATGCCCGGCACGCGCGGCGGCCCCGCGGCTGTCGTCGTCCCGCCCCCCCCGCCGCCGCCCCCGCCGCAGGCGCCGACGTCACCCGTGACCGCTCCGGTGATGCAGCGCGACAGCTCGGTGACGGCCTTGGTCACCTCCTGCCGGAAGATGCCCATCACGAGCAGGGCCGTGACGACCATCATCCCGGAGATGACGACGACCTCGGTCGTGGAGATGCCGTCCGCACGGCGCAGGCGGAGTCGCCAGGGCCGTCGGCGGCGCGTGGCCGGGACGTTACGCGGCTGGAGAGATCGGGTTACGCGGGATCGCGATCCAATGAACATGGCCGCACTCCTTGCGCACGAAGGATCCGCAACCCGGCCGGGACGGCCCCGACCGGCGCCTGTCCGAACCTAGCGGACCGCGGGGGGGCGGGGCGCGTCACCAAGCGAACCGAGCCGGAGACTGACCACTCGTCCGACACTCGCGCCGTCGTCCGCCAGCGGGGCGGTGGCGGCGGCAGCCTCGCGGTAGAGCGCCAGGGCGCGGTCACGCTCGCCGAGCTCCTGGTGGCACCGCGCCCGGAAGTACAACGCCGCCGCGGGGCTGACCCCCGCGCCGGTCGGCACCTGGCCCGCGGCCCCCAGCAGGTCGAGCGCCTGGCGCCACTGGCCGAACCGCATGTGCACGAGGGCGACGCTGAAGGTGAGCAGGTCCCGTTCCGCCGGGCCTGCCGCCGTGGCCGTCGCGGCCTGCAGCTTGGCCATGATGCTGTTGCCGAAGACCGACGGATCGAACACCGGGGCCCGTCGCGGCCGCCGCTGCACCGGCAGCACGGCCTGGCGGCCGCCCGCCCCTGCGAGCTTCAGCGTCAGGACGTCGCCCGGCTTCTTCTCCCGCACGTGGTCGGTGACCTGGGCTTCGGTCAGCGCCGTGCCGTCCACCAGGGCGATGCCGTCGCCGGCCTTCAGGCCCGCCAGCGCGGCGGGGCTGCCCGGCTCGACCGACGCCACCACCAGCGGCGCCTCGGGCAGCAGCGTGTCGGCCAGGCGGAGCCCGAGGTCGTTGGTGAAGACGAGCTGCATGGGGTCTGCCGGCCGCTCGATCTGCTGGATCACGTCGCGCAGCGCGTCGGAGGTTACGCGCGCAACGCGGACGCGATCGACGCCGGTATGTTCGGCCCAGAACAGCAGCAGGTCGACGGCCGTGTCCGCCGACGCGGCGGGCCCGCGGGCAACCGCGGCCAGCACGAGCGGCGCGTCGTAGTTGTCCGTGGCCATGCGCAGGAGGCGCTTCACCTGTTCGTGGTCCGCGCGGTCGGAGGCCGCGACCAGCTCGGCCGTCGACGTGTCGCTCCACCGCTGGATCTCCGGCGGGATGTCCACGGGCGTCGCCAGCCGGAAGCTCCGGACGAGGGACGCCAGCACGCGGTCGATGGCGGACGTCAGGTCCTGCACGGGCCGGAGCGTGCCCTGTACGGTTTCCACCGCACCCAGGTAGGCCAGGCCGGGCTTGAGGGTGACGTCGATGACCTCCGTCCGCCCGCGCGCGATGCCTGCGCCCACGGCGTAGGATCCAATGCGGTGCCGGATCCGGACGCGGTGCTCGCCGGTGCACACGTCGCGCTCGAAGGGCGTGCGCCCCGCCAGCTGGCCGTCGAGGTACACGTCGGCGTCGGCGGGCACCGACGTGACGCGCAACGTGCCCACGTCCGGCCGCATGCGGACGCTGCTGGCGTCACCGAACCACAGCAGCGGCGACCCGGCGTCCAGCTTGGCGAGGGCGTCCGCGGTGATCGCCAGCGTGCGGACCTCCTCGATCAGGCACTCGCCCCGGAACCGCACGCTCAGCGAGCGGTCCACCGGTGGATCGCGCAGCAGGAACCCTGCCGAGGTGGCGGGGTCGAACCGCGCCAGCGCCATGGCCTGGTCGAGGGCCGACGACTCTTCCGCCGACAGCCGGCCCCGCAGGTCGGCGATGCGGACTGTTTCCCCCGCGTGAGCGTTGTCGACCAGCACTTCGACGCCCTCGCGGTTGGCGAGGAACGCGATGGGCGGGATCTGGGCCGTGGGCGCGAGGTCGGGCACCGTCAGGGTCTGGCCGGCGGCGATGGTCACGCGCGCGCCGGCGCCCTGGTGCCCCGGCTTCTCCAGGCGCAGCGTGTAGGTGCCGGCCACCAGCGCCACGCGCACGGGGACGTCGCCGGTCAAGCCGATTTCGAGGCCGTCGAGCAGGATGGTGCAGTCACGCACGGGGCTGCTGACCTCGAGCAGGCCGTTCTCCGCCGTGCGGATGCCGTCGAGCAGTTCCTGTTCGCGCGGGGCCAGCGGCTGGTTGTAGAACGGATCCACGCGCAGCAGCTCACGCAGGCTGTCGGACACCTTCTCGTTGTTGAGCGCCTGGACGTGGGCGCGCGCCCGCAGGACGAACAGCTGCCGGTGCGCGCCGCGTTCCTCCGGCGTCAGCGCCCGCGTCTTGCGCAACTCAACCGACTCAACCGCGAGGTGATCGAGGGCTTCGATGGCGGCCTGCAGGTCGGACTCGATCTGCTGACCGGCGCGCTCCACGCGGCTCAGGAACGGGTCGGCCTGGGGCAGGGCCACCGGCGCCGCCGGCGGCGCGGCCTGAGCCCGGGCGGCGGCCGGCAGGCACAGGGACGCGGCCAGGACGGGCACGGCGGCCAGGGTGCGTATCCTCATCGGAACCTCATCACGCGCGCCGACGACTTGCCGCCCAGGTAGACCTGCCCGGACGGGCTGACCGCGATCGCGGACGGGTTCTTCAGCGCGCGGTCCCCTTCCTGCGGCACCATCACCGACGCCGACAGCCCCGCCGCGATGCGGCCGTCCGGCTGTGCCCGCATGTGGAGCACGAAGACCTGTTTCAGGTCCTTGTCGAGCAGGTACAGGCCGTGGCCCCCGTCGACGGCGATATCTTCCACGCGCCCGAGCTTGGCCGACCCCGCCGTGGGCCCCACGATCGTGATCGCCTTCTGCGACGCGTCGAGCACCCGCACGCCCTGCCCGCGATCGTCGAGCAGGTACACCCAGCCCGTCGGCCCGACGCGGACCACGCGGAACTTCCCGGGCGGCCCCCAGGGCTGGCACGCCCCGTTGGCGGGGAGGCAGCGCAGCACGCCGTCGTAGTCCCGATCGATGACGAGCAGGTTGCCGTCCCGGAGGGCGGCCATGGATCGGATCTTCTTCACCTGCCGGACCTTGCCGCCCCACGTCCCGCTGAGCGCGATGGTCCTGGTCGGGGGGACGGGCGCCAGGCCGGTCTTGCCGGCGACCAGCACGGATCCGTCCGGGAGGACGGCCACGGCCGCGGGTTCCTGCGGCACCGAGAGCAGCGTCGAGCCGTCGGCGGCCACGCGGTACAGCTTGCCCGCGCCTTCGTCGAGCAGCAGCAACCGGTTCTCGTGCTCGAAGACGATCGTGCGGGGCTCGTCCAGGGCCTGGACGCCCCGCGACGCCACGGCCTCGAAGGCGGGGAAGTAGGCCTGCCCGGCCTGGCCAGACCGCAGCCGCCGCGCCAGCAGCGTCGCCAGTTCGAGGGCCTCGTTCCTGAGCGGGTGGTCCGCGGGCAGTTCGTTGCGCAGCAGCTGGCACTGCAGCACCGCCTGGGGGACGTCGCCGGTCAGGGCCAGCAGCCGCGCGAGGCGCAGGCGTGCCGCCAGGGCATCGCCCGTGCCGGGGTGTTCGATCAGGAGCAGGTACAGCCGATCGATCGCCGCCGCGATGCGCAGCTCCGCCTCGGCCGCCGCGGCCTGATCGATCAGCGGCACGGCCGCCGCCGGCGCGGCCGCCTGGGCCGCACTCTGCGCCGGGGCCGGATCGGGGATCGCGACGAGGGCCGCGGCCAGCACGGCCACGCCCACGCGTTCAGCGAAGCTGCTGCACGACAATCTGCTCATTCTCGATCACCGCCCGCACGATAAAATGGCCGCCTGCGGCCAGCGTCACGTTCTCGGCGAACTCGCGCCCCGTGGCGGGGCCCGCCATCCAGCGATACACGATCCGGTGCGGCCCGGCCGCGATGCGGGGGACCTGGGCCGGATAGGGTCCCGGGAGCTGCCGTCCGTCGATCAGGATGCGCACGCCGGTGTAGTCCTCGCCCTTGACGCTGAAGACCGCGCTGGCGAGTCCCGGCACCGGCACGGCACGGCGTTCCCCGCCGCGCACCGACACGGATCCCAGCTCGGCGTTCAGGAACAGCGCCTCGTTCACGGCTCGCAGCCGGTAACTGCCCGGATCCACCGGCACCACGCTGTCGGCGCCGTCGATACGGCCCAGCCGCTGCTCGCCCGAGAACAACGTGAAGGCATAGGCCGGTCCCTCGAAGTCGGCGCGCACCACGGCGTCGCCCGGCGCTGGCGACATGGCGGGCGCTGCCGGCGCCGACCGCGGCTCGACAGGATCCGGGCGCGGCGCTGGCGCGGTCGTGGGCCGCTCGCGTTCCCGTTCTACCGGCGGATCCGGCTCCCGTTCCGGCAGGGTGGCCCGTCGGCCGCCGCCCGGACGTTCAGCGGCCGGCGGGGCATCCGTGACCGCACGGCCCCCGGCGGCCATGCCGCCCGTGCGGCTCGGGGCCGCGGCGACCGGCGGA
>CAYNDV010000122.1:0-13940 GCA_964396055.1 uncultured Vicinamibacterales bacterium
GCCCCAAGCCCCCTACCGCGTGAGCTTCCGGTACTTGATCCGGTGCGGGCGGTCGGCCTCCGCGCCGAGGCGGCGGTGCCGGTCCGCCTCGTAGTCCTGGTAGTTGCCCTCGAACCACACCACCTTGCTGTCGCCCTCGAAGGCCAGCATGTGCGTCGCGATGCGGTCCAGGAACCACCGGTCGTGGCTGATCACCACCACGCAACCCGCGAACTCGAGGATGGCGTCCTCGAGGGCCCGCAGCGTGTCCACGTCGAGGTCGTTGGTCGGCTCGTCGAGCAGCAGCAGGTTGCAGCCGCGTTTCAGCAGCTTCGCCAGGTGCACGCGGTTGCGCTCGCCGCCGGAGAGGCTGCCCATCTTCCGCTGCTGGTCGCGGCCCTTGAAGTTGAACCACGAGACGTACGCCCGGGACGCCACCTCGCGTTTGCCGAGGACCACCTCGTCGCGGCCCTCGGAGATTTCCTCCCAGACGGTCTTGTTCGCGTCGAGGGCATCCCGCGACTGATCCACGTATCCGATCTGCACCGTCTCGCCCAGGCGCAGCGTCCCGCCGTCGGGCTGCTCCTGCCCCGTGATCATCCGGAACAGGGTGGTCTTGCCCGCGCCGTTGGGCCCGATCACGCCCACGATGCCGCCGCGGGGCAGCGTGAAGTCGAGGTTGTCGATGAGCAGCGTGTCGCCGTAGCCCTTGCGCAGGCCCCGGGCCTCCACGACGATGTCGCCGAGGCGCGGGCCGGGCGGGATGTAGATCTCGGCGGTCTCGATGCGCTGCGCCGACTCCTCGCCGAGCATCTGCTCGTAGGCGTTCAGGCGGGCCTTGCCCTTGGCCTGCCGGGCGCGCGGCGACATCCGGATCCAGTCCAGCTCGCGCTGCAGCGTCCGCTGGCGCCGCGCCTCCTGTTTCTCTTCCTGCTCGAGTCGTTTCTGCTTCTGCTCGAGCCACGACGAGTAGTTGCCCTGCCAGGGGATGCCCGATCCGCGATCGAGCTCGAGAATCCAGCCCGCGACGTTGTCGAGGAAGTAGCGGTCGTGCGTGACCGCCACCACCGTGCCCGGGTACGCCTGCAGGAAGTGCTCGAGCCACGCCACGGACTCGGCGTCCAGGTGGTTGGTCGGCTCGTCGAGCAGCAGCAGGTCCGGCGACTGCAGCAGCAGCCGGCACAGCGCCACGCGGCGGCGCTCGCCGCCCGAGAGCGTCGCCACGTCCGCATCGGGCGGCGGGCACCGCAGCGCGTCCATGGCCAGCTCAAGCTTCGAGTCGAGGTCCCACGCGCCGACGGCTTCGATGGTGTCCTGCAGCCGGCCCAGTTCCTCGAGGACCTTCTCCATCGCGTCCGGATCGAGATCCTCGCCGAGCTTCGTGTTCAGGTCATCGTAGCGCGCCAGCAGCGCCTTGGTGGATGCGACGCCCTCTTCAACGTTGCCCAGCACGGTTTTCGACGGGTCGAGCTGGGGCTCCTGCTGGAGGTAGCCGACGCTCACGCCCTCGGCCGGATACGCCTCGCCGAGGAACTCCTTTTCGACGCCGGCCATCACCTTGAGGATCGTGCTCTTGCCCGCGCCGTTCAGACCCAGCACGCCGATCTTGGCGCCAGGCAGGAACGACAGCCAGATGTCCTTGAGGACGGCATGGTCGGGCGGGTAGACCTTGCCCAGACCCTTCATGGTGTAGATGTATTGATAGGCCATAGCTCATCACCCAGGCCGTTCGGCTGTTCGGCTGTCGGGCCGTTGGGCCAGTCAGACCGTTGGGCCGTTCGGCGTTACCTGCAGTCGCACGGCGGACAGCCGCTGTCGAAGATGATGCGCCACGTGCCGTCCTTCTCGAGCCGCCAGATCGAGTTGAACGTGCCGACACGCGTGCCGGACGGATCGAACACCGGCCCGGACGAGGACGCGAGTGTTCCCGAATCGAGCACTTCCACGCGGTCAGGCCGCCAGGAAAAGGGCGCGGCCGGCCCTTCGTAGTAGCGGCGCCAGCCGTCAGCCACCTGGGCCTTGCCGCGAAACGTCCGCGTCTGTCCCATGAAGACCGACTCCGCCGCCAGGAATGAGACGAACCCCGCGTGGTCACGGTCCGCCATCGTCTTCGCGAAGGCGGTCTCCGTGTCCCACACCTGCTTCGCCAGCGGCGGCAAGGCCGCCGGATCCTGCACCGGCACCGGGCCCTGCGCAAGGACCACGGAAGCGGCAAGCAGACACGCCGCCGTTCCGGCCGCCGTCACCCATGTGCGCATCCACACCTCCCGCGTCATCCACCTATTCTACCGGCATGGGGCCACCACGGGCCGTTCGGCCGTCGGCGGTTCACGGTTCGCGGTTCACGGTTCGCGGTTCAGCGTGATCCCTTCTTGCTTCTGCCTTCTGCCTTCTGCCTTCTGTCTTCTGTCTTCTGTCTTCTGTCTTCTGCCACCGTACAATACCCCCATGCCTGAAACCCGGCTCATTCCCCTGACTGGTGGCGGCCAGGTCACCGCTGTGTACTACACCGCCACCGGCGAGGCAGCTGCCACCCTCGTGCTCGCCCACGGCGCGGGCGCCGGGCAGGCCAGCGCCTTCATGACGGACTACGCCCAGGGGCTGGCGGGCCACGGCCTGCACGTCGTGACCTTCAACTTCCCCTACACCGAGTTGGGCCGCAAGCTGCCCGATCCGCAACCGGTGCTCGAGTCGTGCTTCAGATCGGTCCTCGATCGTGTGGCCGCCGATCCGGCGATGGGCGGACGGCCGCTGTTCATCGGCGGCAAGTCCATGGGCGGACGGATGGCGTCGCACCTGGCGGCGAACCGCGAGGCCGCAGGCGCCCACTGGTGGCCGTGGCTGCGCGGGCTCGTGTTCTTCGGCTACCCCCTCCATCCGCCGGCACGGCCGCAGCAGGTCCGGGTCGCCCACCTGGCGCACATCGTCCACCCCATGCTGTTCGTGCAGGGCGGGCGGGACGCGTTCGGCACGCCCGACGAACTGCGCGGATTCCTCGACGTCCTGGGCGCACCCTGCACGCTCCATCCGGTCGTCGCGGGCGACCACTCTCTCGAGGTGCTCAAACGGTCCGGGGTGGATCAGCGCGCACTCACCCGGGCTATCCAGACGGCCGTCTCGGAATGGATACGATCTTGCATTTGAGGGAGGGCGGCAGTGATTGGCGGCGCGGCGCGGTCCGATAGATCCCATGTACCGCGAAGCTCCTTCCCGCAGAGGAGCCCGGCAAAGGAACGCGCACCATGCTCTCTTCCGGCGAATCCGTCCTGGCCCCCATCGAGGTATCACCAGACCGCGCGGGGCGTCTCACGGCCCTGTTCCACCGGTCGTGGCGCCGCACCAACGCGGAGTGGCTGCTGCTGCTCGCGCTGTTCGCGCTGGCCGGCCTGCTCGACTCGGTCCCCACGTCGGGCCGGGTGGTCCTGAATCTCTTCTACGTGCCGGCAGCGGCGTCGGCCTACCTGTTCGGGCGGCGCCACGCCACACTGACCGCCTTCGGCAGCGTGCTGATCGTGCTCGTGCTGACGCACACGAATCCCGCCATCCTGGCGAGCCACCTGCAAGTGGACGCCGCCGCCGCCCAGTGGATCGAACTGGTCGGCTGGGGCGGCCCCCTCATCCTGGCGGCGTGGCTGATGGGCACCATGTACGAACACCGCGCCGCGCAACTCCGCGAACTGCGCAGCACGTACGACGGCATCCTGATCATCCTCCGCCACTTCATCGCGAACGACAGCTACACGGAGAACCACTGCTACCGCGTCTCGCTGTACGCCTCGAAGATCGCGACGGACATGGATCTGCCCTCGGGCGAGGTGGAGGACATCCGCGCGGCGGCCCTGCTGCACGACATCGGCAAGCTCAAGGTGAGCCGGGATCTGCTTCACAAGGCGGCACGGCTGACGGAAGAGGAGTTCGTGGAGGTGCGCCGGCACGTTGACCACAGCGTGAGCGTCATCGAACCGGCCGGCGGCGCCCTGCGCCGCATCCTGCCGATCGTCCTGGGCCACCACGATCGGTACGATGGCGAGGGCCACCATCCCTCCGCCGGCAACGACATCCCGATGGGCGCGCGGATTCTCGCGGTGGCGGACGCGTTCGACGCGATGACCAGCGACCGCCCGTACCGGCGGGCCATTCCCCCGCTCGAAGCGAAGACGCTCATCGAGAAGGGCATGGGCAAGGAGTTCGACCCGGCCGTGGTGGCGTCATTCCTGCGGCTGTTCCGGTCAGGCGAACTGGACCTGACACCGGTCGTCGTCTAAGCGCCGCTTCGGCGGCGCCGCCGCAGGTGCCACGCGATGGCGACACCCAGGCACGCCAGGCCCGCGGCGTCCGCCACCCCTGCGGGGTAGAACAGCAGAACACCTCCGGCCGTCGCGAGCACCCGCTCGAACGCGGTCGCCGGCCGGACCACCCACCCGCCCAGGCCGATCGCCAGGCCCGCCACGCCGAGCGCGGCCGTGACGGCGGTCGTGACGGCATCCATCCACGACGCCTGCAGCAAGACGCCGAGCCCCTTCGGATCCAGCGTGAAGACGAACGGGACCAGGAACGCCGGCGCGGTGTACTTCCACGTCAGCATCATCGTCCGGAACGGGTTGCCGCCGGTGAGGGCCGCGGCGGCGAACGGCGCCAGCGCGGTCGGCGGGCTCACTTCGGACAGCACGGCGTAGTAGAAGATGAACATGTGCGCCGCCACGGGCGTCACGCCCACGTCGATCATCGCCGGCGCCACCATGACGGCCCCGATGATGTAGGACGCGGTCACGGGAACGGCCAGACCGAGCAGCCACACCGCCAGGGCCGCGTACAGGACGGTCAGGACCAGGTGCCCGCCCGCCAGCGCCACGATCAGTCCGGCCACCTTCAATCCCAGGCCGGTCAGCGTGACGACGCCGACGATGATGCCGGCGGTGGCGGTGGTGGCGGCCACCGGCACGACGCCGCGGCCGCCCGCGGCGAGCGCGGCGCCAAGGCGCCGGGGCCACAGCGCGGTCTCTGGCCGCACGAAACTGAGCGCCACCGCCAGGCACGTCGCCCAGAACACCGCGCGAAACGCCGAGAAGCCGGCCACCATCAGCACCGCGACGCTCACGAGCGACAGGAAGTGGTAGCCGTGCCGTCGTGTCAGTGCCCACGCCGAAGGCACGTCGCCTTCGACGGCACGCGTGCCGAGACGGCGGGAGTCGGCCTCGATCATCAGGAACGACGACAGGTAGTACAGCACGGTCGGCAGTGTGGCCATCACCAGCACGTGCAGGTACGGGATCTTCAGGTACTCGGCGATCAGGAACGCGGCGGCGCCGAGCGTCGGCGGCGACAGGATGGCCCCAATGCCGGCCGCGGACAGCACGGCTCCGGCCACAGTGGCCGGGTACCCCGCCTGGCGCAGCATGGGCCACGAGACCGACCCGAGCATCACCGTCGTGGCCACGCCACTGCCCGACACGGTGCCCAGCAGGAATCCCGCCAGGGTCACGGTGCGGCCGGCCGTCGCGCCGGATCGCGACCGCCCCAGCACCGCGCGCGACCAGTCCAGGAAGAACGCGCCGGCGCCGGAGTGTTCGAGGACCGCGCCGAAGATCGTGAACAACACGATGTAGGTCGAGGCCACGTCCAGCGGCACGCCGAACACGCCCTCCATCGTCATGTAGAGCGTGCCGACGAGGCGGTGGAGGCCGTAGCCGCGGTGGGCCACGCCCGCGAGTCCGACGCGGTCCAGCCACGGGCCCAGCCACGCGTAGGCGAGGAACGCGGCAGCCGTGAGCGGCAGGATCCACCCCGTGGTGCGCCGGGTGGCTTCCAGCACCAGGAGGAGGGCCGCGACTCCCAACGTCACGTCAACGACCGTCGGCTCGGCCGCGCGATAGACGAACTGCTCGAAGTCGATGAGGGGCCAGACCACGCTGACGATGGCAGCGGCCATCAGCAGCCAGTCGGTCGCCGGGACGGAGGCTCGCGCCCGCCCGCGGCGGGCGGGGTAGGCCAGGAAGGTGAGCATCAGGCAGCCGAGCAGGAAACGGATCCGGTACAGCTGAGCCGGCACCACCGCCACCACCCAGTAGAGGGCGTAGCCCGACACGCCGATGGCCAGCACGTCGGCGGAGCGCCGCACCCACCCCTCACCCGCCGGGGCTGGCGCCTCCGGATCGAATCGGGTCAGCAGGTCGTCGGTGCCGGTAGCCATCCCGGGGATTTTAGGTCAAACGCAAAAGGGGCCTGGCCCCTTTTTCAGAACGAGAGGCGGGCGGAGAGCCAGAGGTGGCGGCCGGGTCCGTCAACACCCGACCCGTGGATGCGGTAGGCCTCGTTGAAGATGTTGGCCAGGCCGCCGGTCACGCCGATGCCACGCCAGAGCGGCAGGCCGGCGGCAGCGTTGACGACCACCCATCCCGGCGTACCGCCGGGAGGAATCCGGTGGTCGGCGGCGTCTCCCGGCGCCAGCCGGTCCTGCGTGCGTGCGGCACGAAGGGTGGTCTCGACCCACCAGCCCCGCCCGCCGCGGTACCGCGCGCCCAACAGGCCGTTCGCGGGCGGAATCCGCCGGAGCGGCGTCCCGCCGTCCTTCAGTTCGCCGAGCGTCGTGGACCCGAACCCGAACAGCGTGAGCGGAGAGGCCACGCGCCATTCGACATCGGCGTCGATCCCGCGCACGACGGCCGCGCCGAGGTTCGCCCGGTGATACACGAACTGCCCGTCGAGCGTCGGCGAGCCGTTGAACGTCGTCCGTTCGCGATCGATCAGGTCGTCCAGGTTCATCCGGTACGCCGTCACGGCCGCCGTGACGCGGCTGGCGCCCACCTTGACGCCGCCTTCGAAGGCGAGCGAGCGCTCGGGCTTCAACCCCTCGGGCGGCACTTCCACGCCGAAGTCGAAGAGTCCCAGGGTGCTCAGGTCGTCGATGTTGGGCGCACGAAACGCCTGGGCGACGGAGCCGAAGACCGAGGCCCACGGCGTGAGCGCGACGCGCGCCGCCAGGCTGCCAACGACGGCGTCGGGCGTCAGCGCCGTCGGACCGAATGCGGGGTCGTCCGCCCGCACGTCGTCGCGCGTGTAGCGGGCCCCAGCGTCAACCGCCCACCGGCCCGACGCGACGGTGGCCATGACGAAGCCCGCCACCGACTGGCGGGTGGCCCCGTCGGGGTACAGGCCACGCAGCGGGATCGACGTGCCGGTAGACACGTTGGTGTCCCGCCGCCAACTGCGGACCACATCGTCGTAGATCTCGACACCGCCCTGCCACGCGAGCCAGGGGGCGAGGCGGCCACCGAGGTCGGCCGCGAGGCCGGCGGTGGACACCACGTCCTCCTCCCGCGTTTCGACGGGTGACGCGGTGCGCCGGCGGACCCGCCCCTCTTCCGAGCGGTGCCAGGAGGCGGTGACCCGCACGGTGTCGAGCCATGGCGTGTCGAGCCGGTGATCGAGTTCGACGTACCCCAGGCGCCTGATCTGCGGATCGAAACTGTACACGGCGTACCCGCGCTGGGCCACCTGATCGAAACGCGGGACGTCGAACTGGTGCACGTTCTGGAAGAGCGCCGTCACGCGGGTACGCGGGGCCGGCCGCCACAGGACGCTGGCGTCCACGTCAGCCTCGTCGTACCCGGACGGCGCCTCGGTCCCAAGCGAGCCGCCAGCCACGAGGTCGCCGAACGCACGGTAGGTGACACCACCACGCGCGGCCAGGCGCCGACCGGAGACGAATCCCTCGGCCCGGACACTGGCCTCCATCCCCTGCCCGGCGAGGCGGGTGGCCACCGAGCCGCCGGCGATGACCGTGCCGGCGGACAGGACAGGCCGGGGCGTCACGACGTTCACCACGCCCCCGAGGGCATCGCTGCCGTATGCCACCGAGCCGGCCCCGCGGAGGATCTCGATTCGCTCGAGCCCGAAGGCGTCGATCGTGTTCATGTACTGGTTCGGCCCGAGCCTGAACGTCGCGTTGTTCAGCCGCACGCCGTCGATGAGCACGAGCACCTGGTTGCCGACCAGGCCGCGCACGAACGGCGAGCCGCCGCCGTGGTTCGTCTTCTGCACCCAGCCGCCGCTCTGGTCCTGGAGCGCCTCCGGCGCCGTGCGCGCCGCCCGTTCCTCGAGCGTGGCCTGGCCGATGATCGTGGTGGACCGGGGCGTGGTCGCCTCGAGGCGCTCCGTCCGGCTGGCGGCGACGATGACGGCCTCGTCGAGGCGGAGGATCGCGGGATTCAGCAGGACGGTCAGCGGATCCGGCACGTGGCCCGGCTCGAGGAGGGTTTCGACGGGGTGGAACCCGTCGGCGACCACGCGCACCGCCAGACCGCGCCCGGTCGACAACCCCGCCAGGATGGCGACACCGTCCGATCCGGTCCGTACCGGCGATCCCTCGCCGACGACCGAAACCACCGCCCCCTCGATGGCGCGCTCGGTGACTGCGGCACGGACGACGACGCGCATCGCACGTTCGTCGGTCGCCGCCGCGGCCGGGCGGGAGGCCGACAGCGTCAGGCACAGCACGGCCGCGGCGAGGCCGCGCACACACGTCAGTCCTTCCATGCGCCCTTCTCGCGGTAATAACGCTGCGCGCCGGGATGGAACGCTGTGGGGGCCGCCGCCGCCGCGGTGGCGAGCGAGAGCTTCGCCGCCTCGGGGTGTACAACGGCCAGTTGCGACTGCCGCTCGAACAGCAGTCGGGTGATGTCGTAGGCCAGTTGATCGGACATCTGCGCGTGCACGACCAGGATGTTGGCCACGCCCACCACCGGCACGTCCGCCGCCAGGCCGGGGTAAACGCCATGCGGAATCACGATCCGCGAGTACAGACCGGCCCCGTGCCGCTGCAGCGCCGGCAGCGTCTCGTCGTTCGCGAGCAGGCGCCACGGCATGGACGCGCTGCTGGCCAGGTCCAGGATCGCGGCGGTCGGCACGCCGCCGCTGATGAAGAAGGCGTCGAGCTTGCCGTCCCGGAACTGGTCGGTGGACTGCGAGAACCCGAGGTTCTGCCGGACGATGTCCGTCGCCGGGTCGAGGCCAGCGGCGGCCAGCACCCGGTTGGCGATGAGCTCGGTCCCGCTGCCTGCCGCCCCGACGGACACGACCCTGCCCTTCAGGTCCGCCACGCGCGTCACCGGCCCGTCGCCCCGCACGACGAGGTGCGTGTAGTTCTCGTAGAGCACGGCCAGCGCACGAGCCTGCACGGGTCCGCCCTGCGCGAAGGGCCCCTGCCCCTTCACGGCTTCCGCCAGCGTGTCTGCGAGCGAGAACGCGATGTCGGCCTGGCGATCGCGGATCAGCTTGAGGTTGTCCACGGACGCGGCGGTCACCTCGGCCGTGGCCTGCACGCCAGGCAGGTGGGTGCTGATGATGCTCGCGATCGCGCCGCCGTACGGATAGTAGACGCCGCCGGTGCCGCCGGTCGCAATCGACAACCGTTGCACCGGAGCCTGTCCGGGCGACGACCCGCATCCGTGGATCACCAAGCCAGCCCCGGCGAGCACCAACGCGACCATCACTGTCCGAATGCGCCACTGAGTCACGGGGCACCTGGAGATGGAAGACAGAAGACAGGAGACAGGAGACAGGAGACAGAAGACGGTCGCGCTCCGAATCCGGTCAGCGTAACACGGCAGGCCCCTCGCCTCGCCGGTCGGTTCACGGTTCGCGGTTCACGGCTGGAACCTGGGCCGGGGGTGGGGCGGTTGAAACACGACAGGCGCGGCGACGGGCAGGGCTGAAGCCCTGCACTACGTCACCGCGCCCGCACCGTTGAGGCGTGCCCATTCTTGCTTCTTGCTTCTTGCTTCCTGCTTCCTGCCTCCGACTACAGTCGCCCCAGCCCCTCTTCGACAATCCCCTTCAGCAGGTCGACCTTGTACGCGTTCTGCGCAAGCGGGCGGACGCCGACGACAGCGGCCGCCGAGGCCTTTGCGATGGTCTTCGCGTCGAGCTTCTGGCCGACGAGCACCTGCTCCACGTTGAGCGCGCGCCACGGGATCGGGGCGACGCCGGAGAACACCACGCGGGCCGCCTTCACCTTGCGGTCCGGCGCCAGCGTGATCGCGAGCGCCATCCCGGCCATGGCGAAGTCCCAGGACCCGCGTGCGCGTACCTTGCGATACCCACTCTTCGTCGCGGGATCGACGGGCGGCAGCACCACCTCGGTGAGGATCTCGCCGGGCTCCAACACGTTCTCGTGCTTCACGTCGTCTTCAGGCAGGACGAAGAACTTCTCGATCGGCAGCGTGCGCGAGCCCTTCGGCCCCGTGAGCCGCAGCTTCGCGTCGAGGGCGACGAGCGCCGGCGCGGTATCTGACGGATGGACGATCCAGCACGCACTGCCGCCGAAAATGGCGTGGTACTGGTTCTCGCCGTCCATCGCGTAACACGTGTCGCCGCCCTTGCGGGTGCAGTCGTAGTCGCCGCGGTAGTACCAGCAGCGCGGCCGCTGGCAGAGGTTGCCGCCGATCGTGCCCTGGTTGCGCAGCTGCGGGCTGGCCACGACGGCCGCCGCCTGCGCCAGCGCGGCGTACTTCTCCGCGATGTCGGCCCGGACGGCCAGGTCGGCCACCGGGGTCAGGGCCCCGATGCGCAGGCCGCCGTCCGACGTCGCCGACACGCCCTTGAGATCGGCGACCCCGGCCAGGCTGATCACCTGCTCGGCCGTCAGCACGCCGTCCCGCAGGCACCCCACCAGGTCGGTGCCGCCAGCGTGCAGGCGTGCCCCCGGCTGCGCCGCCAGCGTCACGGCTTCGTTCAGCGAGCGTGGCCGCACGTACGCAAATGTCCGTAGCATCGTCACCCTCTCTTCTGGCTCTTGGCCGCCACGGCCTTGGACAGCGCGGCCACAACGCGCGCGGGACTCATGGGCGCGTCCGGCAGACGGACGCCCGTTGCATGGAACACGGCGTTGGCGATGGCCGGCGCCGTTGGAATCGTCGCGGGTTCGCCAATGCCCTTGGCCCCGGTCGAGTTGCACACGGTGTCGTGCGGGTCGATGGGCAGCACGGTCACGTCGGCCGGCGCGTCGAGCGCGGTCGGCAGCTTGTAGTCGTGGAGATTCACGGACAGCACCTTGCCGCGCTGCCGGTCGTCCACCACCCGGGCTTCTGTGAGGCCCAGCCCGACGCCCATCGTGAGGCCGCCCACCACCTGGTTGGCGTACATCTTCACGTTCAGTGGCCGGCCGCTGTCGTGGGCGGCCACAAAGCGCAGCACCTTGATCTCGCCGCTCTTCGTGTTGACCTCCACCTCGGCAAAGTGTACCGAGAAGGGGTTGACGGCCTTGCCCTGCGGGTTCGGGCCACGGTAGCCGACGCCCACCAGGAGCCCGCGGCGCCCGAACGCCTGGATCTGCCCGAGCGCCACCTTCTTGGTCGCGTCGGACTTCACCACCACCTCGTTGCCCCGCAGTTCGAGGTCGCCAGCGGCCACCTTCAGCTGCTCGGCGGCCATGGCATACAGCTGCTGTTTCACCTCAAGGGCCGCCGCGCGGACGGCCGGCGACTCGGTGGGCACGGTCTTGCTGCCGCCGGACGGCGTCGCGAACTGCGTCGTGCCCGTGTCCGCGTGCTCGACGGAGATTCTCTCGAGCGGGATGCCCAATTCCTCCGCGACGATCTGCGCGCCCCAGGTCTTGGTGCCGCACCCGATGTCACTGGCGCCCATGTTCAGGTTCGCGCTCCCGTCCGCGAACAGCTTCACGACGATGGTCGCCGGCGGACTGCCGCCTCCCCCCTGCCACATCCCGGCGGCGACGCCAACGCCACGCTTGATGTGCCCCGCCAGCGACGCCCGCTTGCGACCGTCCTGCCACCCGAAGGCCTTCGCCCCCTCGACCAGGCACTCCTTGAGGCCCGTCGACGTGTAGGGCGGGTTGCCGTTGCGGGCCTGGCTGAACGCCGGCACGTTCTTGAGGCGAAAGTCGATCGGATCGATGCCGAGCTTCGCCGCGAGCATGTCCATCGTCTGCTCGAGCGCCCAGGCACCCTGCGGGTGTCCGGGTGCCCGGAACGGCCGCTCCGGCCCGACGTTGGTGTAGGCGCTCTGGTTCTGGCAGCGAACGTTCGGGCACAGGTACAGATCGCGGAAGACGAAGTCCAGGCCCCCGGTCCCGTTGCCGGAGTAGGCGCCGCCGGTGCCAGTGGCCTTCGTTTCGAGCGCCACCAGCGTGCCGTCTTTCTTCGCCGCCGCCCGCACCCAGATGGTGTTGCCCGGCCGGTTGCCCATCGTCAACGCCACCTGTTCGCGGGTCAGGAACAGGCGGACGGGACGCCCGGTCCGTTTCGCGAACAGAGCCGCGATGACCGAGTACTTGCCCGTGTCGAGCTTGGCCCCGAAGCCGCCGCCCATGTAGTGCCCGATGACGCGCACGTTGGCGAGCGGGATGTTGAGGGCCCGCGCCAGGGCCCCCTGCACGGCGTAGACGCCCTGTGTGGACTCCCATACGGTGAGGCGCGGGCCGTCCCACTTGACCACGCACCCGTGCAACTCCATCGGGCTCTGCAGTTCCGTGCCGGTGGTGAACGTCTGCTCGACCACCACCACGTCGGCCGCCTTGAAGGCTGCATCCACGTCGCCACGCTGGTAGGGATTCGGGGGCGGCACCTTGTTGCCGCCGTCGCGCACGGCTGGCGCCCCGTCCTTCATGGCGGCGTCGAAGGTCGTCGCGTGCGGCAGTACGTCGTACTCCACCTTGATGGCGTGCACGGCGTCCCAGGCCTGGTAGATGGTGTCGGCCGCCACGGCCGCCACTTCTTCACCTTCCATCCGGCAGTGCGGGTCGAAGAGCCGGCTGCTGAAGCCGCCGGCGCCCGCAAACCACGGGATGTTGGTGCCCGTCACGCCGTCCTTCAGCACGGCGCGCACGCCGGGCATCTTCTCGGCCGCGCTGGTGTCGATCTTCGTGATGCGCGCGTGTGCGTGCGGACACCACAGCACCGCCGCGTGCAACATGTCCGGCAGGGTCACGTCGGAGGGATACACGGCCGACCCGCTCACGCGGTCGTAGGCATCGATGCGCACCACGGGCTTGCCGACCACCTTCGTCTCGGCCCACGGATCCGGCGTGGCGGCCGGCGCCTGCGTTTCGGGCAGCGGCCCGTCCCAGTAGTAGCGGTCGTTGGGTTCCATCGTCTACCTCCCCTGCCGCTTGTAGACCGCGGCCTTCTCGACCGCCTTGAAGATATGCGCGTACGCGCCGCACCGGCAGATGTTGCCCGCCATGCCCTGCCGGATCTCGTCGAGCGTCGGGTTGGGGTTCGCCTTCAGCAGGCCCTCGGCGGCCATCACCTGGCCGGGCGTGCAGTACCCGCACTGGAACGCATCCTCTTCAGCAAAGGCCTTCTGGGTGGTCCCCAGTTCCTCGCCGTCCATCAGGCCCTCGACCGTGGTGATCTCGCGGCCATCCGCTTCCACGGCGAGGGTCATGCACGCGTAGCGTGCCTTGCCGTCGATGAGCACCGTGCAGGCCCCACACTCACCGCGCTCGCAGCCGACCTTGGTCCCGGTCAGGCCCAGGCGGTCGCGCAGCACGTGGAGCAGCGACCAGCGGGGCTCGACCAGCAGCTTGTGCGCACGTCCGTTGACGGTCAGGCCGATGGCCACCACCTCCCCGGCCTTGACGACCTCGGCCTGGGCTTCGCCGGACGACGCCGCAGTCATCCTGGTTGCGGCAGCCACGCCGATGGCGCCCGTGCCCACCGACGTGATGAACCCGCGCCGACTGACGCCCGCAGGCGGGGGCGCGTCGTGATCGTGCGTATCGTGAGCCATGAACACCTCCGGCCGCATCCGCAGCAGGCGGACGCCGGCGCATTGCGCGCAGTGGTCGTACTGAGGTCGTGCATCGCGCCGGGACACAGACCAACGGCCGCGGCGGCCCGGCGTCAGCCGGCCGCGGAAGGGGGGCGGGGGCATTCTACTAGGGGCAGGGGCTGGAGGCTAGAGGCTAGAGGCTAGAGGCTAGAGGCTAGAGGCTAGAGGCT
>CAYNDV010000123.1:0-13912 GCA_964396055.1 uncultured Vicinamibacterales bacterium
TTAGAAGGCCGGTGCTCTATCCAGCTGAGCTACGGGCGCGAAGGCTGGCGATGCGTCGCCAATTGTACAACGGATGGCCGACAGGCATCGTCGCTCGGCACTGCCGCTCGCGCCGGAGATGTCTGGTCCGAAAGGCTCGATCCGCGCGCAGGCGGCCGACGCCATTCTCCTTGCGGGAAGGCCGGACGAGGCGGTGAGCGGGGCAGCGCGAACGACGGGCCCGCGTTCCCGCCTGGCGCGTGTCACACGACGAGCGTCTTGAGATACGCGACGCTCTGCTGCGTCAACTCCCAGTTCTGCTCGACGTAGTAGCTCCGGACGCCGGCGAGCTTCGCGGCCGCGAACGTCGCCGCCCAGTCGATGCTGCCCTTGCCCACCGCCACCTGCGGGCGCCGGCCCGGCCGCCCGTTGGCGCCCGGGGGCGGGGACGGGGCGTTCATGTCCACGTCCTGGAGGTGCATCGAGTTGAACCGGCCCGGGTACTTCGTGAAGTACTCCGCGCCGACGAACCCGGCGGTGATCGTGGACATCTGGAACTGGAACTTCACGAGCGCCGGATCGAGCAACTCCAGCAGCACGTCGTAGGTCCGCCGCCCGTCCACGGTCGAGCTCTCGAAGCCCTCGTTGTGCAGGCCCTGCTGCATCCCCGCCTTCGCGGCGGCGGCCGCAATCCCGTTGTACTCCTCGGCCGCCCGCTTCACCTGGTCGAGCGTCGGCGTCGTGCCGCCGTTGCCGTCGGCGAGGGTGGCGGTCACCATCTGCGTCACGCCGACATCCTGCGCCCACTCGATGCTCTTCGACTGGCTGGTCCGCAACTCCGCCAAGGTGAAGTGGCTGCTCTCGGCCCTCATCCCGTGATCGGCGAGGATGGTGCGGACCTCCTTGCCGTTGGCCAGCGAGGCGAACTCGGCGCCGTAGCCGATGGGCGAGCACAGCTCGAGCCGGGTGACGCCGATGTCGGCCATGGCCTTCACGAACGCCGGGAAGTCCTTCAACATTGCCCGCACGGGATAGACCTGGCTGCCGATGGGCAGGCCCAGGGGATTGGCCAGCAGGCGCGGCGCCCCGGCGGCCACGACGCCGATCGCGCCGGCGGCGCCCTTCATGAATCCACGTCTCGAGATCACCGTCATGCGTCTCTCCCTCCTGTCGGGCTCCCGCAGCCGCGCGTCCTGCCCGCGCGGGCGCGCAGGCCCGTGCCACCGACGTCCAGGCCCGTCCCCCGGCCGTTAGACCTGCCACCCGGGGCGGTACTCGCGCGTCAGGAACGCGTTGGCCTCGGGCACGTTCGTGATGCGCGCCGCCGCCGCGTCCCAGAGCAGCCGCCGGCCGCCGAGCCGCAGTGAGATTGCGGCCAGGTTGACGGCGTCGCTGATGGGCCCCGCGAGCAGGAAGTCGCCGTAACTTCGCGGCCCGCCCTTGAACGCGTTGATCCATGCGAGGTCGCGCTCGGACGGCCGCGGGCGGGTGTCCTGCTCGCCGCCGCGCTGGCGCGGCTGCGGCGGTGCCGGCTCGGGGATGTTGTGCGCCGCCCGGTACGCGCGCATCTTCGCCTCGGGCACGAGCTGCGGGTTCTCGGCCCTGAAGCCGCCGAGGATCTTCCCCGTGTCGCCGACGAACAACATCCCCTCGGTCGCCAGTTCCTTGTTCTCCGCCATCAGCTCATCGGGCACGGGCGGCTTGATGCCGCCGTCGTACCAGAAGATGTCGAGCCCGGTCCGGCTGCCCCCGTCTCCCGACGCGGCGCCGGAGGACCCCGAGCCAGGCCGGGAGGGCATCGCAAACCGCATCCGCACGGTGCACGCGGCGGGGAACGAGTAGTCGTTCCTGATCGTGTAGCAGATGTCGTCGGCCACGGCGCTCACGTGGCTCGGCGTCGATTCGACGCTCAGCGGCGCCGCGAGTTCAAGGCCCTGGAAGATGGGCCACAGGCTGTAGTGCCCCATGTCGGCGATCGACCCGCCGCCGAACTCGTACCAGCCGCGGAAGTTCGTGTGCGTGTAGTTCGGGTGGTAGGGGCGGTCGAGCGACGGCCCGAGCCACAGCGTCCAGTCGAAACCGGCCGGCACGGGTGGCGTGTCTGCCGGCCGCGTCGGGAACTGCGGCCACATCGGGCGCACCGACCAGTTGTGGATCTCGCGCAGGGTCCCGATGGCACCATGCCGGATCATCTCCAGTGCCTGGCGCTGACCGGCGCCCTCGCTCGCCGGCAGGAAGTGCGTGGCCCTGTTCGCGGCCCGCGCGGCTTCGATGACGGCCCGCGCTTCGAGCACGCGGTTCGCCAGCGGCTTGTGGACGATGACGTTCATGCCGCGCTTGAGGGCCGCGATGGCGATGGGCGCGTGGGTGTGGTCGGGCGTCATCACCTTCACCGCGGTGACGTCCTTCTCCTTGTCGAGCAGTTCGCGGAAGTCCACGTAGGCCCCGCAGCCCCGCCTCGCCGGGCCGCCCAGGCCCTGCTGCCGGTAGAACGTGTCCACGATCTCCTTGCCGACGTCGAGGCCGCCGGGCACGGCGTTCACGCCCTCGCGCCAGGCCGGCTCCTGGATGATGCGCCTGATGCTCTCGCGGATCTGGCCCTTGCCCCACTCCAGGTAGCCCACACCTGTCCGGTCGACGTCGCAGACCGCCACCACTTCGACGTCCGGGCTGGCAAGGATGCCGCCGATTTCGCGGATGGCCTGCGTGCCGAAGCCGATGCACGCGAGGGTGATCTTGTCGCTGGGCGCCACGAACCCGGCGCCGCCCAGCACGTGCCGGGGCACGATGGAGAAGGAGGCGGCGGCCGCAGCGGCGCCGCTGAGGAATTCGCGTCGGTTCATGTCGGACGGCATGGTGTCGGACTCCTGCGTCCGGCTAAAGCCGGACGCCACGAAGAACGGGGGCACGTCCGGCTAAAGCCGGACGCCACGAAGATCTCCGAGTTCCCGGAACGTGTCGGGTCCGACGTTGTACGCCTGCCCGAAGCCGGCCACATACCGCCCGCGGCCGAAGGTCAACTCGTACAGGTTGAAGTCGCCAAGGCCCAGCGTCATCTCGGCGGCAGCGAAGCGCCCGACGAAGACGCGGCTGGCCGCCGCGAAGTCGTCGCCCTCCTTGTCCAGCACTCGCACTGTCGCCGCCACCGTCAGCCGCGGAATCTGCAGCGGGTCGGCCTCCGGCGTATCGTGGCCGTGCACCAGCACGCCCACTGCGGCGCCGTCGATCAACCCGCGCGCATGCCGCGCCAGCCCCGACGCCTGCACGTACACCGCCCCGAAATCCGGCCGGCACGCATACGGCAGCAGGCTCGCATCCGGCGCCCCCTCGACCAGCACCGCCAGGCCCAGCACCGTGTGCGTGGTCAGCAAGTCCCGAATCGCCAGCAGTACGTCCTTGTCCACGGCAGCCTCCCCGGGGCGCAGCAACCCGGCGCCCGATTGCAGCAATCTACCACCACAGCCGCAAGACGGCAGGGCTAAAGCCCTGCACGACGGACGTGATGTGGCGTCCGGCTTCCCTCGACTTCGCTCGGGACAGGTCAGCCGGACGTGCCTGGCAGGACTGAAGCCCAGCGCTCCGGGCGGAAGGAAGGGGCCCGGCGGGCCGGAGTTGCACCCCGGGGCGCCGTGACATCGTGTACACTCTGCGTGCGCGCGTATGCCCGACATGACCGAGCCCAATCGCGCTTCCGGCGCCGAGGCGATCTACCGCTCCCTCGTCGACAACCTGCAGGGCGCCGTCTATCACTGCGAGGCCGCCGTCCCCTGGCGCATGACCCATCTCAGCGCCGGCGTCCTTCCCCTCACCGGACGCGCCGCCGCCGATTTCACCTCCGGCCGCCTCGCCTGGGCCAACATCGTCTGGCCCGACGACCTCGCCGGCGTCGACGAGGCGGTTCAGACGGGCCTTGCATCCCGCACGGCGTTCACGATGGTGTACCGCATCATCCACGCCGACGGCACCGTGCGCTGGGTGCACGAACGCGGCCAGGGCATCTTCAGGCCCGACGGCTCCGTGGACCACCTCGAGGGCGTCATCCTCGACATCACAGACCGGTACCGCACCGAAGCTGCCCTGCGCGACAGTGAACGCCGCCACCGCGCCCTCTTCGAGACGATGCAGGCCGGCGTCGTCTACCAGGACGCCAGCGGTGCCATCATCGACGCCAATCCGGCCGCCCAGCGCATCCTGGGCCTGACGCTCGACCAGATGCAGGGCCGCACGTCCATGGACCCGCGCTGGCGAGCCGTTCGCGAAGACGGTTCCGTTTTTCCCGGCGCCGAGCATCCGGCCGTCGTGGCCCTGAAGACCGGGCGGCCCGTCCACGGCGTGGTGATGGGCGTGGATCACGCCGGGCTGGGCAGTGAGCGACGCTGGATCCTGATCGACGCGGTGCCCGAGATCGCGGCCGACCGCCGGACGGTGGCCCGCGTCTTCACGACGTTCACCGACATCACGGAGCGCAAGGGCTTCCAGGCGCAGTTGCTGCAGGCACAGAAGCTCGAGGCCATCGGCCAGCTCGCCGGCGGCGTCGCCCACGACTTCAACAACATCCTGGCCGCGATGATGCTGCAGCTCGGCGCCCTCGAAGAGATGCCCGGCCTCCCGCCCGAGGCGGCCGATGGCGTGCAGCAGCTGAGTGCAGCCGCCAGGCGCGCCGCCGACCTTACGCGGCAGCTGCTGCTCTTCAGCCGACGCCAGGTGATGCAGAACCGCCGACTCGACGTCAACGCGGTCGTGCACAACCTGCTGAAGATGGCCCGGCGACTGCTCGGCGAGCATATCGAGGTGCCCTTCGACACGAGTCCGGGGCCCCTCTGGGTCGATGCCGATCCCGGCATGCTCGAGCAGCTGCTCATGAACCTCTTCGTCAACGCGCGCGACGCGATGCCCAGGGGCGGACGCCTGTCGCTCGCCGCCGACGAGGTGGACGTGGACCCCTCCGCCGCGGCGCAACACGCCGATGCCCGCGTGGGCCGCTTCGTGCGCCTGCGCGTGACGGATACCGGCGTGGGGATGGACGAGGCGACACAAGCCCGCATCTTCGAGCCGTTCTTCACCACCAAGGCCTCCGGCCTCGGCACCGGGCTCGGCCTGGCCACCGCCTACGGCATCGTCCGCCAGCACCGGGGCTGGATCGGCGTGCAGAGCGAGCCCGGCGCGGGCACCACGTTCACCGTCTGCCTGCCGCGGAGCCCCGAGCCCGGCGAGGCCACGGCCGAAGCAGCCCGAACGACGGTCCGGGGCGGTCACGAGACGATCCTGCTCGTCGAAGACGATGCGGACGTGCGGCTGGCGGCGCGCGCGGGGCTGCAGCGGGCGGGATACCAGGTGATCGAAGCGTCGAGCGGCCTCGATGCGCTGCGCGTCTGGGAGCAGCACGACGGCCGGGTGGACCTGCTCTTCAGCGACATGGTGATGCCCGGCGGCATCAGCGGCCTCGAACTGGCGGGCCGGCTGCGCGACCTGCGGCCGGGGCTGAAGGTCATCGTGTCCAGCGGCTACAGCGTCGAACTGGCACGGGCAGGCGGCGCGGCGATCGAGGACATCCGGTTCATCCCGAAGCCGTGGCACCCGTCGGAGCTGCTGACGGCCGTGCGCGACATCCTGGACGCCTCCTGACAAGGTCTCCCGCGCCGCGCCCACGCAGAGTCTCCACGCCGCATCTGCACTCCAGGTGTCCAGACGCGGCCTTTAGACCCGGTCTGGGCGCTTGTTATTTCGACAGCTGGCGGTGGATCGCCAGGCCGAGGCGCTCGGCCGCCGGCGGATCGAGGTTGGCCAGCACCACCACCGTCCACGGGCCATCGGACTCGAGCGCCGCGTTGAGGCCCGGCGCGCCGCCCGCAATCCCAAGGCCCCCCGCGCGCGTGCCCGCCACGGCCTGTTCAGTCCCGAGCACCCACGCCGTCGTCTTCGGGTCGAGCAACCGGCCTTCGCGCAGCGCGTTGTCGAACGCCAGCAGGTCGGCCGTCGAGGCATACGCGCCACCCGCCCCGCTGCCCGCCGCCCCGTGCATCGTCTCGTTGCTGCGCAGCGGCGTGTCGGGGCCCCCGCCTGCGCCGCGGCGCGAATACCCGACCGCGACGCCGGCAGGCAGCCGGTCCGCATGGAAGAAGCCCGCGCCGGTCATCCCGGCGGGCCCGAACACGTGCTCCGCCACGTAGCGCTCGTACGGCACGCCGGCCAACTTCTCCACGATCTGGCCCAGGACGATGTAGCAGCCGTTGCAGTACTGGCGGCGCGTGCCGGGAGGGAAGAGCAGCGGCTGCGGCGCGACAAAGCGGTAGTAGTCGGCGTTCGATCGGAACTGCGACTTGGGCGAGGCGTTGAACGCGGGGCCGAAGAAGTCCGCGATGCCGGCCTGGTGCGTGAGCAGCTGATCCACAGTGGCGCCGCGGGCATCGGGATTGGGATAGCCCGGCAGCAGCGAGCCCACGGTGTCGGTGAGCGACAGCTTGCCCTGCACCATGAGACGCGCGATGGCGGTCTTCGTGAAGATCTTGTTGATCGACCCGATGTTGAACCGCGTCGTCGGCGTGTTCGCGATGGCCCGCGGACGGTCGGCGAGGCCGTACGCCTGGTCGAAGACCACGCGGCCGTCACGCGCCACGAGCACGCTGCCCGAGAAAGCGCCAGTTGCGGCCTGCTCGCGCAGGTAGCCGTCGAGGGCGCCAGCCAGGGCATCGGGCGCCATCGAACCTGAGATGGGCGGGGGCGGCGCGTCCGCTCCGTCATCCGCGCCGCCAATGTCGATGCCGATTCCTGCGATGCGATATGAGGGGGCGGGCTCGAGGGTGAGGTCGAAGCGGCCCTCAGTGCCCGTCGAGCCGCGGACGATGATGGTAACGGCGCCGTCCGGACGGGCCTGGATACCGCGCACGGTGATGGTGCCGAAGTCGTCCTTCAGCTGGCCCACCATGGCGCGGCGATCCGCCGCCGAACGCCTGGCCAGCAGTGCCGGCGTGAAGTGCTGCTGCGCCATGGCCTCGAAACCGTCGGCGGTGAGGTTGGTGAGGGCGGCCGCAAACGCGTCGAGGCGTGCCCGCGCCTCGGGGGCGGGCCCCTGCCCCCGGGCACCCGCGGCGGCAGGGGCGGCCAGGGCCACCGCCAGAAGAGCCACCAGAACAACACACGTCACACGGCCAGCGCGCATCACAGCACCCCCTCGGGGACTTAGACGCCGGGGGACGGGGGGCGGACGGGGCCTGGGGCGTGGGGCGTGGGGCGTGTGGTGCACAGGTGGACGCAAGAATCAAGAAGCAAGGAGGGATCACGCCGTCACGCCGCCGAACGGCCGAACGGCCGATAGCCGAACGGTCTGTCAACGATCGATCGCGCTGAGGGCCCAGGCGGCCTGGCGACGGACTTTGGTGTCGCTGTCCTTGAGCGCCGCCATCAGGGCGTCCGAGGCCCGGGCGCTGCCGATCGCACCCAGCGCCCAGGCTGCCTGCGACCGGACATGCGCGTCGCCATCGCGGAGCGCCGCCACGAGGCCATCCACGGCACTGTCATCGCCAATGGCACCCAGTGCCCACGCCGCCTGGCTCTTCACCTTCGGGTCCGCGTCCTTCAGCGCCCGGACGAGCGCCGGCGTGGCGCGTGCGTCCCCGATGGCGCCCAGAGCCCAGGCCGCCTGCGACCGTACCCGCGGGTCGCCATCGCCCAGCGCCACTCCAAGGCCGTCCACGCCCAGCGCGCTGTTGATGGCGCCGAGGGCCCACGCTGCCTGTGAACGGACTCGGGCGTCCGCATCGCGCAGGGCCTGCACGAGTCCTGGCGCGCCTCGCGAATCGTCGATGGCGCCGAGGGCCCACGCCGCCTGGCCGCGGACACGTTCGTCGCGATCCCGCAGGACGGCCAGCAACGGCTCGACGCTGCGCGCATCGTCCAGGGCGCCAAGCGCCCACGCGGCGTCACGGCGCACCAGGGCTTCGGTGTCCCGCAATGCCGCGATGACGGGGTCGACGGCCCGCCGGTCGTCGAGGGCCCCAAGGGCCCAGACGGCGTTGGCGCGGGCGATCCAGCGGGGATCCTGCAGCGTCTTTACCAGCGGGTCGAAGGCCGGACTGCCGATGGCCACCAGCGCCGCGGCCACCTCGCGCCCGGGCGTCGTCATGTTGTCATCGCTGCCGCCGTGCCAGTTCCAGTGGCGCTGGCCGCACACCTCGCGCGACACGGACGCGCCATCGCCCAGGGCGGCCACCAGGTGCGGGATCGCGTTCGCCGCGTCACGGCCGCGCTCCTTGAGGTCGCACGCCGCCTTGGCCCGGACGGCGGGGTCGGCGGACTGCAGGGCCGCGACGGCCGTCTCGACCGACACGGTCTGCGCCGACAACGAGGGGCCCGCCGCGCAGGACAACCACGTCAGGCCCACGACGACCAACGTCAGACAACGTCGCATGTGATTCTCCTCTGCCAACGCGCGAACAACTTCATGTTCCGGCCCGATGGGGCGAGAGACAGCTCACGCTCGCGTCCCCGCTCACGACAAGCCGGAGAAACGTCTCTCCGGGGTGCTGGTCGGCGGCAGCGCTGGGTCCCGCAACCCAGCGCGGATTCCGGCCCCTGCGAGACGTTTCTCAGACTGACGCCGATCGGCTTGGTTCGAGGGGCCGCTCGGTGAGCTGTCCCTCGCCCGTGTACCGTGCAGCGTGATCCGCTCTTGCTTCTGTCTTCTGTCTCCTTCTCTCGTCCCTAGAAGTTGAACCAGTACGACGCCTTGACCAGGAACACGTTGGTGGCCGGCAGGCCGAACACGCGCGAGAGGTCGCGCCAGCCGTCGTACTGGCCCGTGTTCGCCATGTCCTCGCGGCCCTGCTGCCACACCACGTAGAGCACCGAGCCCGGCTTGTATTCCCAGCGCAGCACGTTGGTCGTCCTGAACGACTTGTAGTTGAAGTCCGGAATGCCGGCGTACGGATACGGGCTGAACTGGGCGGGGTAGGGCTTCGCGTGCGGCGCCGTGAGTTCCCGGAACTCCGAGTAGGCGCCGGCCGAGACGAACGGCTCGGCATACAGCTGGACCGAGAGGTCCGGCGTGATGGTGTAGTCCACGCGCGCCGTCAGGCTCGCCGTGGTCTGCCTGATGCGGCCGAAGACGTAGTGCGTGGACGCGCCGCCGTCCACGTTCTCGACCCACTGCGAGTCTTCGTCCAGGCGCTCGAACCGGACGCCGCCGGTGATGCGCAGCGACGAGGTGGGGCGCCAGGTGAGACCGGGTTCGATGCCGTCGATGGACGAGCCCGATTCGTCGCGCCAGCTGAAGCCCGACCAGCTGCCGCCGAGGGCCCGGCGGCCGTCCGACTCGACGTAGTACCAGACGTTGTAGCCGCGCTTGGAGGTCATCGACGGGCCGCCGCGCGTGGCGCGGTCGTCGTAGCCCGGCGCTTCCCAGGTGACGCCGCCACCCACGCCCCAGTTCGAGGCGAACAGCAGGTGCGCGTTGACGTTCGACCCCGTGAAACGGCGGTCGCCGCCGGCGTTCCAGCCCGACCACTCGTTCAGGTTGAAGCGGACGTTGCGATACCAGGACGTGGGCGTGTCCCAGCGCACCTGCACCCAGCCCGACTGCATCACCTGGTCGGCGCGCCGCAGGTACCCGACATCGTTGATGTCGAACCCAGGCGACTTGTAGTCGGCCACGAAGCTGAACCGGACGCGCTTGCCGCCGATCTTGTGCAGGCCCAGCTGGCCTGCCTGGCCGCTGAGGGTCGTGCGGCCCGGGTCGTAGTCGAGGTGGTCCGCATCGGGGCGCTGGAAGTTGTGGACCGCGTTGCGCTGCAGGTCGTCGATGGCTTCCGCACTGCCGCGAATCGTGCTGCCCGACCAATACCCGCGCAGGGCGTAGCGCGGGTCCTTCTGCCGCCAGTCCCAGCTCACGCCGCCGGTGGTCGCGCTGCCGGGCAGGAACCGCACGTCGCCGTCGAGGCGGCGGGCGGTGTTGGTGAGCATGAACCCCACGGTGGACTGGTTGGCCCACTCGCGTTTGGCCTGGGCCACGGTGTACGCCGAGAACGGCTCGACCGTCTGCGTCTGGCGCGTGGAGCCGACGGCGATCTGCGCGTCCTCGCGGGCTGTGAACGCCGAGAGGACGCCGACGGCAAACGGCCCCGCGCGGCCCGTGAGCTTGGCCGCGCCGAGGATCGTCGTCTGGGCGGGCGACGAACCATAGCCGCCGTCGGGCACGTCCGGCGAGCCGTGGGGCTGGCGGCCGATGCGGCGCGAGTAGAAGAGGCCGGTGCAGCGACCGTCGTTGCAGTCGATGTCGAACGCGAAGTTGCCCGATCCCTCGACGAAGAACGGGCGCCGCTCCTGGTAGAAGGTTTCGAACGCCGTCAGGTTGACCACCGCGGGGTCGGCCTCCACCTGGCCGAAGTCGGGGTTGATCGTGGCGGTAAGCGTCAGGCCCGGCGTGAGCGCGTACTTCAAGTCGGCGCCGATGGTGCCACCCGGGTCCGGCGACGACTGGAGCGGGTTGGCCTCGTCCAGAGGGGCGGTCTGCGTCTGCGCCACCGCGTAGGGCACGAGTTCCAGACGCTTGAGCGCACCGGCGAGCGCGAGGCCGCGCAGGTCGCCGAACTGCGAAACGAATCCCTGCCGGCTCTTCGCGACAAGGGGCCACGTGGAGGTCTCGTTGAGGCGGCCGATCTCGCGGATGACCGCGAAGCCGAACGTGTCGGTCCGGCCTGGCTGAAACCGCAGTTGCGAGAATGGGATGCGGAACTCCGCCGCCCAGCCGCCGGCGTCGCGCGTGACCGAGACGTCCCACACGGCGTCCCAGCTGCGGTCGAGGTTGCCGTCGGCGAAGAAGTACCCGTCCTGCTTGACGCCTGCCGGGTTCACGGCGAACTCGTAGGCCGTGCGCCGATCGTGGTACGAGTCGATGAGGACGCGGATCCAGTCGGAGGGCGATTCGAGGTCTCGTCGTGTGCGGATGCCCACCAGCGCGGCCGGGTCGGTGTCGAGGGCGCGCACGGCCACGTAGAGGTAAGTGCGGTCGTAGAGCACGCGGACCTCGGTGCGTTGCGACGGGGCCGCGCCCTCCTTCGGGTCGCGCTGAACGAACTCGGTCGCGGGCGCGGCCTTCGTCCAGGCCTCGTCGCCGGGATCGCCGTCGATGGCCACGGCCAGGGTGGCGGGCACCGGGGCGGCGTCAATCGCGGCATGACCGCGGTCGAGCGCCGGACGGGCGGCGTGGGCCGCCGCGCCCGAGGCGGCGGGGCGGGCGGGGTCCGTCGGCGCGGCGACCGCCGACGCGGCCCAGAGAAGGCCGATGCCGGCACAGGCGAGACACGAAGCGAGGCGCACGGGACCTCCAGGCAGGGCTGAAGCCCTGCACGACGGGGTACGGGAATGTGTGCGACAAATGTGCTGGAAAACTAGCACCGACGCGCACAAAAACGGGCAGGCCGGCTGCCGGCCTGCCCGTGGCGGCTACTGGTCGCGCCCGATCACCTGCGACAGCGCGAACGCGGCGGCCTTGCGCACGTCGGCGTGCGTGTCCTTCATCGCTGCCATCAGCGCATCCGTGGCCCGCGGATCGCGAATCTGACCCAGGGCGAACGCGGCGTGCTCGCGCGCGTCCGGCGATCCGCCGCCCGAGAGCAGCGCGATCAGCGGATCGACCGCCCGCTTGTCGCGGATCTGGCTCAAGGCGAACGCCGCCTGCTCCTGCACGTCGGGTGACGGGTCCTTCAGGGCCAGAATCAGGCCATCCACCGCCGCGGGGTCCCGAATCTGGCCCAAGGCGAACGCGGCACGCTCGCGCACCTGCGCTTCCTTGTCGGCCAGCAGTCCCGCCAGCGCCGGGGCCGCCGCTGGATCGCGCAACTGGCTGAGCGCGAAGGCTGCCTGCTCGCGGACATCCGCATCGGTGTCCTTGAGGGCGGCCACGAGCGGCGCCACGGCGGCCGCATCACGGGCCTGTCCGAGCGCCTGAGCGGCGTTCTCACGCACGTCCGCTGACGAGTCCGCGAGGGCCGCCGTGAGGGCCGGCGTGGCCCGCTTGTCACGCAGGCGGCCCAGGGCCATCACGGCATGCTCGCGCACCTCGAGGTCGGTGTCCTTCATGGCCGCCGTGAGCGCATCGATGACCTTCTGATCGACGGGTCGCCGAGACTCGCCGTCGGAGCCGGATGCGCGACCCGCGCCGGGTGTGGGCATCGGGGTGGGGGTCGGCGTCGGCATCGGCCGTGGCGCCGGCACGCTCTGGCCGGCCTGGGGCGGCGGGGTGGCCTGCGCGGCGGTGTCCGCCACCGCCTCGTCCATCAGGCTCGACGGTGAGGGCAGCACGAGACCGGCGTCGGCTCGCGGCGCCAGCTGAACGGCGGCAAGAGACGGCACGAGGACGCCGAGGCAGAGGACGAGCACCGCGGCGGCGGCCCGGGTGGGCACGCGGCGCGGCAGATCGGGATCGAGAATGGCGAGCAAGCGACCCTCCAGTTGCGAACGGCGCGCCATCGAGACGGATGCCCACGTCAACACGCCGTGAGGCCGCATCGCCCGCGCCACGTCGAGCAGTTGTTCCGCGTAATCCCCGCCGTCCGCTCCCGCCGCCAGGACCGCATCGTCGCAGGCGCGTTCGCGTTCGGCCACGAGGCGGCCGGCGGCGAGCCAGGCCAGGGGATTGAACCAGTAGACGGCGCAGACGGCGCCGGCCAGCGTCTGGGTGAGGCAGTCGTACCGGCGCACGTGCGCCAGTTCGTGCAGCAGCACCGTGCTCAACCGCGCCTCGGGCCAGGCTTCGGCGCCCTCGGGGACGAGAACGACCGGCCGTACGAACCCCCAGGTCATCGGCATGGCATCGGGGCGGCCCGTCGCGAAGGTGACCCGGCCGGCCACGCCCGAGCGGGCGGCCAGGTCGCGCGCGAGGGGCAGCCACGGTTCACCCTCGGCATCGCGGCGCGCGAAGCGCCGGACCCGGACGATGCCCCAGGCGAGGCGGAGGAGCAGGGTGATGGCCACAACCGCCCACACGGTGACGAGCACGGTGGTGGCGTCCACACGCCACGCGGCCGCCGGAGCGGGACGCGGCGCGGACGTCGTTTCGCGGCCGCCGGCGGGACTCGGCGGTTCGGCCAGGCCGGGTGCTCCGAGTTCGGGTGCGGCCGCAACGGCGCTGCTGGCCGAGGCGTCGAGGGGCAGGACCGGCAGGGGCCAGCGCGGCATCACGGGCAGCAGCAGCGGCAGCGCCAGGCTGCCGGCCAGGGCCACGGTCCACACCACGTGGCGCATCGCGGCGGAACTGCGGCGGAACAGCAGGCTGGCCAGCCACGCCAGCACCAGCAGCGCCGTGGCCTTGAGGCCGACCGACACCAGCACCGGCAGCCAGCCGGGCGCCGTATTGAGCCAGCGTACGAAGTCGACGAGCACGGTGGTCATCGCCGTTCCTTTCCGCCGCGTCGGGCCTGCCTGATCAGCGTCGTGAGATGGTCGAGATCCTCGTCGGAGAGTCTCGCGGACCCCTCATCGAGCAGCGCGGAGATGGCCTGACCCGGCGATCCGTCGTAGAAGGTCTGGACCAGGTGGCGCAGGGCCGACTGGGCGGCGCTGTCGCGAGGGGTCGTGGCCTTGTAGACGTAGCGGGGCCCGTCCTGGACGTGATGGACGTGGCCCTTGTCTTCGAGGATGCGCAGCAGGGCCCGCACGGCCGAGTAGCTGGGGGGATCGGGCAGGCCCTCGAGCACCTGGGCGGCGGTGGCTTCGCCCTTGAGGTAGAGCACATCCATGATTTCCCGCTCGCGACGGGACAGGGGCGGCTGGCGGAGGAACGCAGTCATGCTAAGAAGATAGCATTCTGCTAAAAAGTTAGCAATAGAAATCTGCAGCGTGATTCATTCTTGCTTCTTGCGACTTGCTGCTGACAATCCTCTCCGCCCCACGCCCCACGCCCCACGCCCCACGCCCCACGCCCCACGCCCCACGCCCC
>CAYNDV010000124.1:0-13709 GCA_964396055.1 uncultured Vicinamibacterales bacterium
CGGGCCGGCGGCGCGCACGGCCGTGTGGCTCGGGCTGGGCGCAGCCGACCCCGACGGCGCCCCGGCGCAGGTGCTGGCGGCCCTGACCGGGCCCGACGCCGACCTCCAGCAGGCCGCGGCGTCGCGCATGGGCGCCGTGATTCCGCCAGGGGGCATCGGGCCCATCTGCGACGCGTTTCCGCGCCTCGGCGAGGCGGCACAGGTGCAGGTGCTCGCGGCGCTGACGGGATTCCCGCCCGAACGCGTCCGTGCCACCGTGGCGCAGGCGGCCCGCAGCGCCTCACTGCCGGTCAGGCTGGCGGCGATGAAGGCGCTCGAAGCGGTCGGCGACGCCTCGGTGGTGTCCCTGGCGGCCGAGACGGCCGCCACGGCGCGCGGGGCCGAGCAGACGGCGGCGCGCAGCCTGCTCGGGGGGCTCAAGGGCCGGGCCGTCGAGGACCAGATGCTGAAGATGCTGGCCGGCAACCCGTCGGAAGGCGTCACGGGAGAACTGCTGCTGGCCCTGGCCGACCGCCGTGTCTTCCGGGCCAAGGAGGCCGTCGTGGCCGCCCTCGACTCCGCATCGCCGCGCGTGCGCCTGCAGGCGCTCCGGGGCCTGAGGTTCGTCGGCACGCCCTCGGACCTGTCTCGCGTGGTCGACCTGCTGCTGGCCAGCGGCGACGATCTTGAGCGGGCGGAGGCCGAGAAGACGGTGGCGGCCCTGGCGCTGAAGGTGGGGGCGGCCGAGACGCGGGCCCGCGCCCTCCGGATGCGGATGATGACCGAGCGGGATCCCGCCACGCGGGCGCGCCTGCTGGGGGTGTTCCCGCTGCTGGGCGACAACTCCGCGCTGTCCGTGCTGCGCACGTCGCTCGCGGCGCCCGACGCCCAGGTGGCGGACGCCGCCGCGCGGGCGCTGGCGGCCTGGCCCGATCCCGTGGCCAAGGACGACCTGCTGCGGCTGGCCACGGACGCGAAGGACGAGACCCATCGGCTGCTGGCGCTGAACGGGTTCATCCGCCTGGTCGGCACCCAGCCGCACCGCCGGCCCGAATCGGCCGTGGCGGACCTGAAGACCGCGGCGGGCTTGGCAGCGAGGCCGGAAGAAAGGAAACTGGTACTGGGAGCGCTGGGAACGTTCCCGTGCGCGGCCGGCCTCGAGCTGGCCCGCACGTTCCTGGCGGACGCCGCAGTCAAGGCGGAGGCGCAGGCCGCGATCGACGCGATCACGGCGGCGTCGTCCCGTGGTCCACGGCGGTAGCGCCGAAGGGCGCTACGCGGAGGAAAGGTGAGAACGCACGTGATGAAGCACATGATCGTCTGCACGATGGCCACCGCGCTGCTCGTGGCGCCCGCCGCCGCCCGGCAGGCGACGGACAAGGAAGAACTCAAGTTGAAGCTCCCGAAGCCGATGTTCATCGGGACGCCGACCAACATCAAGAGCCCGAACCTCGAGCCCATCACCGGCAAGTCGCGCGCGCCGTTCATGGTGCCGAAGGGCACGGCGCTCCTGTCGCTCAAGAAGGCGGTCAAGGCGAGCGACATGCAGCCGGTGATCGGCGAGCTCGACATGATCAACGACGGGGAGAAGGAGGGCGGCGACGGGTACTTCATCGAACTCGGGCCCGGCAAGCAGTGGGTCCAGATCGATCTGGGCGCGTCGTACAACCTGCACGCCATCCTGGCCTGGCACTATCACAGCCAGGCGCGCGTTTACCGGGACGTCGTCGTCCAGGTGTCCGATGACAAGGACTTTCTGAAGGGCGTGACGACCGTCTTCAACAACGACCACGACAATTCGTCCGGGCTCGGCATCGGGAAGGACAAGGAGTACATCGAGGTGGCCGAGGGCAGGCTCTTCGATCCGAAGGGCGCCGCGGGCCGCTACGTGCGCCTGTACTCGAACGGGAACACGTCGAACGATTTGAACCACTACGTCGAGGTCGAGGTCTTCGGCACGAAACGATGAGCCGAGCCGCCTTCGGCAGCCTGATCCTGGCGGCCCTGGCCCTCGCGCTGGTCTTCCGCCTGCCGGCCCTCGACCGGCGGCCGATGCACCACGACGAGGCCAACCAGGCCGTCAAGCTCGGCGAGCTGCTGGAGACCGGCGACTATCGCTACGATCCCTCGGACCATCACGGGCCGACGCTCTACTACCTCGGGTGGGCGTCGGCCCGGCTGTCTGACCGGCCGACGCTGGCCAGTCTGGACGAACGGACGCTCCGGCTGGTGCCGGTCGTCTTCGGCGCCGGACTGATCCTCTTGTGCGCCGCGGCCTCTCGCGGCCTCGGCCGCCCGGCCGTCACGGCGGCGGCGGCCCTGTTCGCCCTCTCACCGGCCTTCACGTTCTACAGCCGGTTCTTCATCCAGGAGTCGATCTTCGTCTTCCTCTCGCTGGGCCTCCTGCTGGCGGCCGGCCGGTATGCCATGCGTCCGGGCCCGGAGGCGGCGGCTGCTGCCGGCCTTTGCGCGGGACTGCTGTATGCGACCAAGGAGACGTCGGTCATCGTGCTGGCGGCGGTCGTCGTCGCGGCCGTCGTCGCCTGGCGGACGACGAGGCACGCGAGACCACCCGCCCCGTCGTTTCGCCCGGTGGCCCACGGCGCCCTCGCGCTGGGGGTGGCGCTGGCCGTTGCCGCGGCGTTCTTCACGGCCTTCTTTCAGCACCCAGCCGGGCTCATCGACTCGGTGCGGGCCTTTGTCACCTACGTCGACCGCGGCGCCGGGGCCACGGTCCACGTCCAGGACTGGTCCTACTACCTGCGCCTGCTCCTCTGGTCATCGTCGGGCGGGCTGGTCTGGACCGAGGCGGGGGTCCTGCTGCTCGCAGCGGCCGGCCTCGTGGCGGCCGTCCGATCGGAGCCGGGGGCCTTCTGGCCGCGGTACGTGGCCCTCTATGCCGTGATCGCCACAGGCGTCTACTCGGCGATTCCCTACAAGACGCCGTGGAACCTGCTTCCGTTCTACGCCGGCCTGGTGCTGATGGCGGGAACGGGGCTCACAGCGATCGCCGGTCTGGCGCGCTCTCGTGCGGGGACGGCGGCGATCGTCGCGTGCGCCGCCCTGGGCGCCGTGCACATGGGCGATCAGAATTACCTGGCGAACGGCCCGTACGCGGCCGACGAGCGCAACCCCTGGGTGTATGCCCACACGTCGAACGACTACCTGCGCCTGGTGGAGCGGGTGCGCGGCGTGCGTGCGGCGCACGCGGATGGCACGCGGATGCGCGTCGATGTGCTGGCCGGCCCCCACGAACAGTGGCCGACGCCGTGGTACCTGCGCGACATGCCGCACGTCGGGTACTGGGCGCGCGCGGACGAGGCGGGCGCGATCGACGGCGTGCCCGTCATCATCGCCTCGCAGGACAGCGCGCCCGCCGTGGACGCCGCCGTCGGGGACCGCTACGTCTCGGAGTTCTACGCCCTGCGGCCGGAGGTCTTCCTCAGCCTGTACGTGGAGCGCGGGCTGTGGGAGCGGTATCTGGCAGGCAGACAGTAGGCAATAGAAGCAAGAAGCAAGAAGCAAGAAGGGATCGCGCTGTCCAACCGTAAAGCCGTGTGCACCGTGTCCCTTCTGGATTCTTGCTTCTTGCTTCTGACGAGCCTCAAGCCCCGAGCCCCAGGCCCCCTAGTCCGTGACTTTGAACCCGGTCAACTGCTCGGCGACGAAGTTCATGTCGTCGAGGCCGCCCGCCTGCAGCGCGATGGCGCCCTCGAGATTGCCGAGTTTCTGCAGCCGGGCGAACTCGTCGGCGCCCACCAGGCCCGAGGCGCTGACCGCCGCCAGGATCCGGGCCGGCACGGACAGCACCACCTGGCTGGCCCACAGCCGGGCCTGCGCCTTCAGGAGCGGCGTGCCCTTCGCCGCCGCGGCGCGCGTGAGCGCCACCGCCGTCTCGACGTCGGCCATCGCCGTCGCGAACTCGAAGGCGATGTGCTGCTGGCGGACGAGCTTGGCCTTGAACGCCATCTGGGCGGCCTCGGCGAGGAACCGCGCGGCCTGTGCCGTGGCCGGTCCGCCCGCGTCGCGGGCGCCCTCCACCTCGTCGGCCATGCGCGTGTAGAACTGACCCTTGCTGCGCACGGCTTCGCGCATCCGGAAGATGCCGATGATGCTCTGCTGGATCTCTGACGTGCCCTCGTAGATGGTGAGGATGCGCGCGTCGCGACGGATCTTCTCCACCTCGAAGTCCACGCAGTACCCGTAGCCGCCCAGGGCCTGCACGGCATGGTCGGCCGCCACGTTGCCGGCCTCCGTGGCGAACAGCTTGGCGACGGATCCCTCGACCTGGCGGTCGGTGTTGCCGCTGTCGAGCAGGTCGGCCGTGAATTCGATGTAGGCCTGGGCCGCCGCCAGCCGGACGCTGTCGGCGACGAGCAGCTTGTGCGTGAACCCCTGCTTCTCGGCGAGGTAGGTGCCGAACTGCTTCCGCTGCTTCGAGTAGGCGATGCCCTTCTCGAGGGCGGCCTGGCCCGCGCCCAGCCCGAAGGCCGCCACCATCAGCCGGGTGAACCCGAACACTTCATTGGCCTGCTTCAGCCCCTCGCCCTCGCGTTCGCCGACGATGTTCTCCGCCGGGATGATCACGTCCTGCAGCAGCACCTGGGCGGTGTCCGACAGGCGGATGCCGTGCTTGATTTCGTGGCGGCCCGGCGTCAGGCCAGGGGTGTGCCGCTCGACGACGAAGAACGTCGGCCCGTCGGGAGCCTTCGCCAGGATCGTGTAGAGGTCGGCGATCGATCCGTTCGAGATGAACTGCTTCACGCCGTTCAGGCGGTAGTGGGTGACCCGTCCTTCGGCGTCGGTGACGCGCGTGGCTTCCGTCTTGAGGTTCTGGACGTTCGAGCCGGCCTCGGGTTCCGTTACACCGTAGGCGACGATGAGGCCTTCCTCGGCGATGCGGCCGATCCACTTCGTCTTCTGCTCATGGGTGCAGCCGACGCGGATGGGGTCGGTGCCGAGCGCCACGGCCAGCATGGCCGTCGCCAGGCCGAGGTCGACCTTCGCGAACTCCTGGGACAGGCGGTAGACGTCGAAGGCGCCGCCGCCCATGCCGCCGTAGTCGTCGGGCAGGAACACGAGGTGCAGCCCCACGTCGGGTCCCAGCATGGCGCGGACGACGTCGGCCGGGCACGTGTCGGTCTCGTCCCACTTCAGGCGCTTCTCGAGGGGGGCCTCACGTTCCGTGAACTCCTTCAACGTCTTGATGATGAGGTCGAGATCGTCACTGTCCAGCCGCTTCAACTGCATCGTGAACCTCCAGAACGACAGAACAACCCCGGATTGATTTCCCTCGAGATCCGGGCGGGCGCAAACAATCCCGGATTGATTTCCCTTGAGATCCGGGCGGGCGCAAACAATCCCGGATTGATTTCCCTCGAGATCCGGGCGGGCGCAAACAATCCCGGATTGATTTCCCTTGAGATCCGGGAGGGAAATCAATCCGGGATTGGTAATCACCGTGTGGCGTACGGGTTGGTCGGCTTCGGGTCCTCACCGGCACCCGGCATGCGTGCCGCCCACAGCATACCGCGCTGCATGATCGTACGCGCCTCCGGGACGTTGAAGTCGGCCGCCACGTGCCCGAGTGATGAATGGAACACGCGTCCCTGTCCGTACAGCTTCTTCCACGCCACCGGCATCACCGCGCCCGCAATCCACGGCGCGTGCTGGCCGCTGAAGGTGGTCGTGGCCAGCACCTCCACGTTCGGGTCGACGAGCATGTAGTACTGCTCGGACTTCATCGTGAAGGTCGCGAGCCCGCGCGTGATCGGGTCCTGCGGCTTCGTGATGTGCACCGTGTATTCGATGATGTTGCCGGGGTGGGCCGCCCACGACCCGCCCACCATGAACTCGTACTCGGTGTTGCTGCGGAACGCGTCGCTCAGCCCGCCGTGCCAGCCCGCCAGGCCCACGCCGCTGCGGACCGCCTCGAGCAGGGCCTTTTCCTGCGGCGGCGTGATCCGGCCCATCGTATGGCACTGGACGATCAGGGCCAGGGTCTTGAGCTTCGCCGCGTCCAGGTAAGCGTCCAGCGTGTCCGATACCTCGACCTCGAAGCCCTGTTCCGTCAGCCACGGGACGAACACGTCGACCGTCTGTTTCGGTTCATGGCCGGGCCAGCCGCCCCAGACGACCAGCACCTTCTTCTTCGCCGCGGGGGCCTGCGCCGCCGCGCCGGGCCCGAACGCAGGCACCGCCAGCAGCGCCGCTACCACGAGTGCCGAGATGAGCCGTGTGTGCATGATGTCTCCGGCTGCCTGCTGAGCGAGGGGCGTTCGTGCCGCAGGCAATCCTGCAATTCTAGCAGGGACGTGGGGCGGGGGGCATGGGGCGTGGGGTTCGAGGCGTGGGGTTTCAGGCGTGGGGTTCGTCAGAAGCAAGAAGCAAGAAGCAAGAATGGATCACGCCGTCACGCCGTCGCGCCGAACGGCCCAACGGCCTGCCTTGACACCCCCAGTCGGCCCGCGCACAATCGAGGCCGGCGCGCGCGCCCCCGGCTCCTCCGCGCCCGCCACGCCCCCACCTTACCAGCCATCCGCGGTTCCATGACGGGAGGGGCCCATGTCCATCCGCGCATTCACCTTGGTTGTCCTGCTTCTGGCCACTGCAGCCATGCCAGCCGGGTGGCAGGACACGCCGCCGCCGGCGGCGCCCAGGCCCCAGACGCAGGTGTTGACGGCGCCAGATGCCGCACTCAACGCCGAGCTGGGGTACAGCGCGGCCATCGACGGCGACACGCTGGTGCTCGGAGCGCGGTGGGCGCCCCTTGGCGACCAGATTCAGCACGGAGCCGTGTACGTGTTCGCGCGCGGCGAAGGCGGATGGACGCAGCAGGCCAAGCTCCTGCCCGACGATGCGGGCGGACGTCTCCAGTTCGGCCGGTCCGTCGCCGTTGCCGGCGACACGATCGTGGTCGGCGCGCAGTACCCGGGAGAGCCGGGCGTCGCCTACGTCTTCGTCCGCAGCGGGGGCGTGTGGACGCAGCAGGCCAGGCTGACGGTGGCCGGGGGCAGCGCCACCGATAACGCATTCGGCCGGAGCGTCGCGGTGAGCGGCGACACCATCCTCGTGGCGGATCCCGACGAGACGGTTGACACGGTGGAAGCGGCTGGCGCGGTACACGTCTTCCAGCGGACCGGCACGGCGTGGGCGCCCCAGGCGCGTCTCACCGGCACGGCGGAAGCGGCGGCCTCCTACGCCCGGTTCGGCTGGTCGGTTGCCCTCGATGGCGACACCGCCGCGGTGGGGGTTCAGCGGTCGAGCCTGGCGGCGGCAAATGCGGGCGAGGTGGAGATCTTCGATCGGTCGGGTGCGGCCTGGTCGTTGACAGACCGGCTGGCCGCGCCCGATGCGGCCGCCGAGGACTACTTCGGGTGGAGTGTGGCCCTGCGCGGCGGAACCCTCGTGACCGGGGCCCCCGGTGTCAACGCCGGCGTCAACGACTATGTCGGGGCGGCCTACGTGTCGACGGCCACCGACGGCGTGTGGTCGACGCCCGTGCGGATCGACGCCTTTGACGACCCCGCGGTGCCGGCTGCACTCGGTGCCTATTCTTACTTCGGATGGTCGGTCGGGATCGAAGGTGGCCGCGTGGCCGTCGGGGCCTGGTCAGGGCAGGGGCGTGCGGTGTACGTGTTCGACGGGGCGGGCGACACGTGGGCGGGGGTGATGACGCTCGTGCCGTCAGGCACGATGAGCAACAACTTCGGCTGGAGTCTCGGCATGTCGGGGCCGACCATCCTGGTCGGCGGGCCGAGCGACGATCCCGTGGACGATGGGTCGGACTCGGACAACCAGGGCGTCGGGTATGTCTTCGAATTGGGCCTGGAGGTGTCGAGCGTCACGCCGTCGGCCGGGCCCACCGCCGGCGGCACGACGGTGACCGTGACGGGCAGCGGGTTCGAGGACGGTGCCATCGTGACTTTCGGCGGCCAGGCGGCGACGAATGTGACCGTCGTGGACGGCGAGACGCTGACGTGCGTGACGCCGGCCCATGCGGCGGGCGCGGTGGACGTCGTGGTGGACCTGCCGGGCGAGCGCTCCGGTCCGGCCAGCGTGACGCTCGAGGACGGCTACCTGTATGCGGACGTGGACCTGAAGGTGCTGGCCTTCCTGGGTCCGGCGTGGGCGAGCCAGGGCGATACGATCACGCTCAGCAACAAGACGCTGAACGCCGGGCCCGGCGGGGCGCCGGCGACCCGGGTGGACTACTACCTGTCGGCCGACAAGACCGTGAACTGGCCCGGTGGCCGTTCCCCGGCGGACGTCCTGCTGGGCGGCTGGGATGTCGCCGCGCTGGCGGCGCGGGCCTTCGCGGTCGGCGGCGCCAGCCTGACGATCCCGGCGGATCTGGCCGGTGGCGTCTACAACCTGCTGGGGGTGGTGGACGGCGGCGGGGCGATCGCCGAGAGGGTCGAGACCAACAACCTGAAGTCGCGCGTCATCAAGATCGGCAGCGACCTGAAGGTGACGGCGCTCGTGGTGCCGCGTTACGCGGGCGTCGGCGGCTCGATCGACGTGAAGGACACGACGAAGAACCTGCCGTTCGGCGGCGGCGCGCCGGCGACCGAGACGTGGTTCTACCTGTCGGCGGATGCGGTGCTGGACGCGGGTGACGTGTATCTGGGCAAGCGCGCGGTGGCGGCGCTGGCCCGGGGCGCGTCCGAGACGCAGACCACGACGCTGGGGGTGCCGGCCGACACGGTGCCGGCCCGGTACTACCTGCTGGCCGTGGCGGACGGGGGCGCGGCGGCCGCCGAAGGCCACGAGGACAACAACGTCAAGGCGCGCCCGGTGACGATCGCCATGCCGGTCGGGACGCCGATGGTGCAGAATTAGCGGGTGACGCCCGACCTCGTCCTCGTCGTGCCCTGCTACAACGAGGCCGCCCGCCTCGATGTCGAGGCGTTCCTGGCGTGTGTGGCGGCCCGCCCGTCGACGCACCTGTTGTGCGTCGATGATGGCAGCACGGATGCGACGGGGGCCGTTCTGGCGCGCATGGCCGCGTCCGCGCCCGGCCGCATCACGGTGCTGACGCTGCCCGCCAACGCCGGCAAGGCCGAGGCGGTCCGTCGCGGGGTGCTGGCGGGCCTGGACCTCGGCCCCGGGCTGATCGGCTACTGGGACGCGGACTTGTCTACGCCCCTGTCGGCGCTCGACGACTTCCTGACGGTCCTCGAGACCCGACCGTCGGTTGAATTCGTCCTGGGTTCGCGGGTCATGCTGATGGGCCGGGACATCCGTCGCCTCGCCTGGCGGCACTACCTCGGCCGGGTGTTCGCCACCGCCGTGTCCCTGACGCTCGATCTGCCGGTGTACGACACCCAGTGTGGCGCCAAGGTGTTCCGCGCGGACGCCGCGGCGGAGGGGCTCTTCGCCGAGCCGTTCCGCAGCCGCTGGATCTTCGACGTGGAACTGCTGGCCCGCTACCTGGCCGCGCCCGTGCGGGACGGGGGGCCGCCGCGCCGGGCGCGGTTGTACGAACTGGCCCTCCGCAGCTGGCACCACCGGTCCGGTTCGAAGCTGCGGCCCGGCGGGTACGCGCGTGCGGCGTTCGATCTGGCGCGGATCTGGTGGTCGCACTTTCCCGTGCCGAAGGGGCCCGCGAGCGGGTAATATCTGGCAGGCCGGCACCCGCGGGATCTGCTCCGCGGGCTGGCGGCCGCCCGCACTCAACGCATTTGTCCCGGGAGTTGTCATGATGGACGAGAAGAACCTGTTGTCCCGCCGGACCTTCGTCGGCAGCGTGGCTGCCGCCGCCGGCTTCATGGTCGTGCCGCGCCGCGTGCTGGGCGGCCCGCGGTATCAGGCGCCAAGCGATACGCCGAACATCGCCACCGTGGGCTTCATGCACGGCATGGGCACGTCGAATACGCGGGCGGCCGGCAAGGTGGCCAACATCGTGGCGCTCTGCGACGTGGACGACGGCGAGATCGCGCGCCGCAACGCCGCGCGGACGAAGATCCTCGAAGAGTTCCCGAAGGCGGTCCGGTACAAGGACTTCCGGGTGATGCTCGAGAAGCAGAAGGACATCGACGGCGTCATTGTCGCGACGCCCGATCACTCGCACGCCGTGATCGCCATGGCGGCCATGCAGCTCGGCAAGCACGTGTACGTGCAGAAGCCGCTCACCAGGACGGTGTCCGAGGCCCGGGCCCTGACCGAAGCCGCCCGGAAGTACAAGGTCGTGACCCAGATGGGCAACCAGGGCCACTCGGGCGAGGGGGTGCGGCTGATCGAGGAGTGGATCACGGACGGCGCGATCGGCAAGGTGCACGAGGTGCACTGCTGGACGAACCGGCCGGTGTGGCCCCAGGGCCAGGCGCGCCCGACCGACACGCCGGCGGTGCCTGACGGGTTGGACTGGGATCTGTGGATCGGGCCCGCGCCGATGCGGCCGTACCACAACGCCTACCATCCGTTCAGCTGGCGGGCGTGGTGGGACTTCGGCGCCGGCGCCCTGGGCGACATGGCGTGCCACGTCATGGACGCGTCCTACCAGTGCCTGAAGCTGGGCTACCCGTCGAGCATTCTCGCCTACCAGTCCACCAGCGTGGTGGCGGTGCTCCGTGAGGACGGCACGTGGGGCGGCAGCCGCCGGCTCAAGTTCGACGACAGCTTCCCGCCGGCGTGCGTGGTGCACTACACGTTCCCGGAGCGCCTCGATGCCCGCGGCAAGAAGCTGCCGCCGCTGAAGCTGCACTGGTACGACGGCGGCATGATGCCGGAACGCCCGGAGGAACTCGAGCCCGATCGGCGCCTGCCCGAGAGCGGCACGATCTTCGTGGGCGAGAAGGGCAAGATCATGTGCGAGACCTACTCGGAGAGCCCGCGCATCATCCCCGAGGCGAAGTTCCAGCGGTACAAGAGGCCGGCGAAGACGATCCCGCGCATCCAGGGGTCGCACGAGCAGAACTGGATCGAAGGGATCCAGGGCAAGACCAAGCCGACGTCGCATTTCGACTACTCCGGGCCGTTCACCGAGACGGTGCTGCTCGGCAACGTGGCCGCGAAGTTCGTCGGCCAGAAGCTGCTGTGGGACGGCAAGGCGCTGAAGTTCACGAACAACGAAGAGGCCAACAAGGCCGTCCAGCACGAATACCGGCAGGGGTGGTCGATTTAGAGGCTAGAGGCTAGAGGCTAGAGGCTGGAGGCTGGAGGCTGGAGGCCAGGTACGCTGGCGCGGGTCCCGAGAGGCGTGGACGAGGGACACCGCGGCGACGAAAGACCACGGGCGCGGCGGGAACCTTCGGGGTCCCCGCCGCGCCCGCACCGTTCAGGCGTGCTTATTCTTGCTTCTTGCTTCTTGTTTCTCGCTTCTTCCCTAGAGCGCCGCCAGCACCCATTCCATCAGCTTGCGGTTGCCCTCGATCCCGTTCCAGGGGCCGGCCTCGTATTCCAGCCCGATGATGCCGCGGAAGCCGTGGGCGTTCAGGATCCGCACGCTGCGGCCCACGTCGTTCCAGTCCTTCTCCGGGGTCTTCCAGCGGTCCCAGTACTTGGCGTGGATGTAACTGTGCGTGTAGGGCATGAGCGCCTCGATCCCGTGGAAGAGGTGGTACTCGTGCTCCCAGTTGCAGAAGTCCGGCGTCGCCTCGCAGAACGGGTGGTTCACCTCGTCCATGATGATGCGGATGTTCATGGGGTTGGCGCACAGGCCCCAGTGGTTTTCGATGGTGATCTTCACGCCGACCTTCTCGCCGTACTCCGCCAGTTCCTTGAACGACTCGATGCACTTGCGCATGTAGACGGTGATCTTGTCGTTCTTGGGGTAGCCGGTGTCGTGGGCCACGGCCTCGGGCATGATGCGCGTGCCGGAAACCCCGGTGTTGGCCCGCATGGTCTTCGCGCCGAGCACGGCCGACGCGTCCATCCACAGCTTGGCGACCCGGATGCCCTCCTTCCGCTTCTCGTCGTCGGGATCGGCGAGGTTCTGGGGGGCGTTGTTCGAGACGTGCTGGCAGACGGTGCCGGCCTTGTCGATGGCCGCCCGCACCTTCTCGACCCACTTCTTCGACGCCGGCAGCGCGGGATCCCAGCGGTACATCGTGAACGCGCGGCCGTCGCGTTCGAGTTTCGTCTCGGTGTACTGCGCGGTGTCGGCCGGATCGCCGAACACATCGGACCACAAGTCGAGGTGGTAGACGCCCGGGTAGGTGTCCTTCGTCCACTGGGGGAAGTCCGCCAGTGTGATGGTGCCGTACTGCTTGCGCAGCGCCGCCGTCTCCTCGCTGGGAGGGCGTTCGCCCGGGCGTTTGAACAACGCGCGGGGCGGCCAGCAGGTGTTGGCGATGCGCGACAGCTTCTCTTTTTCGGTGAGTGGGCGGGTGACCCCGCTCTGGGCGGCGGCGTGGGTGCCGCCCAGCAGGAGGCCGGCGCCCGCGACGCCCAGCGTGGCTTTCTCGATGAATTCGCGACGATCGTGCGACATGTGCGGTGCTCCTTCGATCCGGCAGGCCTGACCGCGGACGTGCGGGACCCGCCGACCGTCGCATGATAGTCCAACGGCCGTTTCGGAGTACAACAGAAGGCCATGGCCCGGCCGCTGCGCGACTTCCTGCCCGACGATCCCGACGCGTCCATCGACGACCTGCTGGGGCGATTCCTCGCGTACGTCGCGGAGCGGAGCCTCACGCTCTACCCGGCGCAGGAAGAGGCGGTCCTCGAGCTGTACGACGACAAGAACGTCATCCTCAACACGCCCACGGGCTCCGGCAAGTCGCTCGTGGCGTCGGCGATGCTCTTCGAGGTGCTGGCCCGGGGCCGGCGGGCCGTCTACACGTGCCCGATCAAGGCGCTGGTCAACGAGAAGTGGATGGACCTGTGCCGCGAGTTCGGCCCCGAGCAGGTGGGGCTGTCGACCGGCGACGCCAGCGTCAACCGCGACGCGCCGATCCTGTGCTGCACGGCCGAGGTCCTGGCCAACATCGCCCTGCGCGAGGGTGACGACGCGGGCATCGACGATGTGGTGATGGACGAGTTCCACTGGTACGCGGACCGGGACCGGGGCGTGGCCTGGCAGGTGCCGCTGCTGACGCTCGGGAAGACGCGGTTCCTGCTGATGTCGGCCACGCTGGGCGACACGGCGTTCTTCGAGACGGCGCTCACCGGGCTGACCGGGCTGCCGAGCGTGTCGGTGAAGTCGGCCGAGCGGCCCGTGCCTCTCGACTACGCGTACGCGGAGATTCCCCTCGCGCACACGCTCGAGGACCTCGCCGCACAGGGCCGGACGCCCGTCTACGTCGTGCACTTCACGCAGGCCGACGCGGCGTCGAGCGCCCAGGACTTCACCAGCCTCAAGATCTGCACGCGGGAGGAGAAGGCGGCCATCGCCGACGCGATCGACGATTTCGCGTTCACGAGCCCGTACGGGGCCGACGTCCGCAAGTGGCTGCGCCACGGGATCGGGCTGCACCACGCGGGGCTGCTCCCGAAGTACCGCGTCCTGGTCGAACAACTGGCGCAGCGGGGCCTCCTGAAGATCATCTGCGGCACCGACACGCTGGGCGTCGGGATCAACGTGCCGATCCGGACGGTGCTCTTCACGCGGCTCTGCAAGTTCGACGGGCGCAAGACGGCGATCCTGAGCGCCCGCGACTTCCACCAGATTGCCGGGCGGGCCGGGCGCAAGGGGTTCGACACCCGCGGCCACGTCGTCGTGCAGGCGCCCGAACACGTGATCGAGAACCTCAAGCTGAGCGAAAAGGCCGCCCGCGACGGCAAGAAGG